>CANHIJ010000021.1 GCA_947460575.1 Verrucomicrobiales bacterium
AATCAGGGCAAACAAAACACCTAGGCAGTGAAGAAGGCGGAGTTTCATGCAAATAAAAGAGGGCGCGGGGCGGCGGGAAAGGACATCCAGGGAAAGGAACGAGGCAGCCCCGCGCGTATGGGGGCGCTTCTGAAGTTAGGCCGATGGCGCGAGTTCGACCTTGATTTGCCCCTTTCGTCCAGGATGGCAGGATGGCCGCGCCGCCGGCACCGCGACGAAGGGTTCAGGCGCAAATGGGACGATGGGCAAGGACATGAGCGGGCGAGGAAAAGAAAAACAGGGAACTCAGCGAGGACCGATCGCGATGAAGTTAACACTCGAAGTTCCTCCTTGGTGACCACCGGCAGCCCATATTGCCAGTCTAACCGTTGAATTGGTAGTAGCCATTATGTTAACCGGAAGGCCATCAGGGGGAACGAAAGTATTCGCGGTAACAATAGGCTCGCCAGTAAAAGGCGGATCAAAGGTAATGGTGTAATCCGCTCCTCCTGTGGTGTAGGTCTTAGCGACCGTGAATCCTGTCCCCACGAGAACAGCGGGCGTGCTGCTGAATCTGCCGCGGACGATGCGCAGTTTTTCCTCGGCGACGGGTACCGACTTGCTGTTCGATTTAATGTCGCCAGCCACGTCCAGCTTGGCGGTCGGCGTGGTCGTGCCGATGCCGACGTTACTGTTGCTATGGAGACTCAAGTAGGCTCCAGCACGCGCGGTCGTATCGACGTTCATGCCCAAAACCAGAGCCGTGTCAAACCAAGTGGCGCCTGCCGCGGTGCGATAGCCGGAGATCGCCAAACTTTGGGAATTTCCTGGACTCGTAAAGCCGAAGTTACCCAGCAGCAGTTCGCTGGCCGCGGTCTGCCCCAAGGCCCCGGCACCGGTGACAAACGAGGTACTAAGCGTGGGAGGATAGACCGTACTGCCAATAGTCGTGGCGGTAGTACTGCCGGCGATTGGAGAGCCGATCGACAGCTTGGCATTGGGTGACGTGTTGCCGATGCCGATGCCGGTACTCGTGATGGTAGCGCCGGCGGTGTTGAGGGCGCCGCCGGTGATAGCGCCGGTGGCGGTGATGGCGCCGCCGGTGGTGACGGATCCACCGGTGATGGCGCCGGTGGCGGTGAGGGTACCGGCGGTGGTGAGGGAGCCTGCGGTGAGGGCGCCGGTGGCGGTGACGGTGCCTGCGGTGTTTAAGGAGGCGCCGGTGAGGGCGCCGGTGGCGGTGATGGCACCGGTGGCGGTGATGGCCCCGGTGACGGAAAGGGCTGCGGCCGGGGCGGTGGTGCCACCGATGCCGACGTTGCCGCCGCTGGGGTTGAGCAGGAGATTGCTCGGGGTCAAGGCCGCCGAGTAGGCTTGGAGGGTTCCTTGATTGGCGGTGGTGTCGAAGCCGATTTTGAGCTGTTTGGCGGTATCGCTGCCGCGGATGATGAGTTGGCGAGCCGGGGTCACGCCATCATCACCTTGGAGGGTGAGTTTGTTGTTGGTATCGAAGGAGGAGGTGGCACCGATGCCAACCTGGCCGGTGGCGTTCCAGCTGAGGGCGAGTTTTTGGGTGCCCGCGACATTGGAGCCGAGGCCCCCGCCGGCGTAGCCGTAGAGGATGGGGCCATCGACGGCGACGCTGTTGAAGAGGCGGCCCGTGCCATACCAGCCGAGGCCATAGTTGGAGGCGGTGCCGGTCACGGGGTTGATGGTCAGATCCGTGGAAGCGGCGATGCCGTCGGCGACCTTGGCGTGGAAGGCAAAGGCGGTGCTGGTGATCTGCTGGCGGGGGCTGATGGGTACGTCGCTGCTTTCGATGGAACCGTTGCCGTTATCGACCATGATTTCGAGGAACCGGCTGGTGGTGCTGGGGGTAAAGACCGTGTCCAGGGTGGGGCGGATCTCGCCCGCGGCGGTGCCGGTTGGGGCAATCCCATTCCCGAGCAAGACGCTGAACACCCCCAGGGAGATGGTGGCGGTCTGTTCTTCGGTCCACAAACGGTTGCCGCCAGTGGCGGCATCAAAGATGCGGAAGATCACCTTGCGATTGACGGGAGCCGCGACGGGTGCGGAGACGGATCCGGAAGCCCCGATAGGCAAGCCGGTGGAATCGGCGACTTTGCCTTGGTAGTTGATGAACGAGGGCACGTCGGCCCGCAGGGAAAGCGGTGCCGTGCACAGGAGGAGGGCAAATAGAGTCGTTTTCTTCATGGTGTTAAATAGCTAAAGATTAAAGTGGTTTCTAATTTCTGTTTTTGACATTTACTGCGAAAGCGTTCCGATTTGTGAGGCGCGCTGCAGCTCGAAGGTCCCGGAGAGAATGAGGGGGTCCTTGTGAACGCCGGTCATGGTTTCGATGTAGGTGCCGCCGATGACGCTGCTACCCCACCCGCTGGTGACGCTGCTGCCGAGAGGTGGGCTGGCGGTGAAGGTAAACTGACAGGTGCGGGTGATATTAGGAGACTCGACTCCGGCAGGGAGGTCCTCGCCGCGGGCATTTTTGTTGTCGTGGTCGGGGTGGTAGGCGTGCCCAAAGGGGTTGGTGGCGTCGTTGTAGGGGACGTTGATCACCCGGGTGAGGGTCTGGCCGGTGGCGAAGCTGCCGCTACCACTGGTGATGACTTGATCCATGGGTAAGTGAGAGGAACTAAAACACTGGGCGGTGGCGAGCGCGTCCTGTTTAAGCAGAGCTTCGGAGGTGCAAAGACCGAAGTTATTGGGGGCGACGGCCAGTTGGCCGAGGTAAACCTCTGACAATAGTCGGGCGGTGCCCCCATCTGATAGGTGTAAGAGGGTGCGCAATTTGAAGGGGGTCGGGGTGGCGCTGCCGGTCCGCGGCGGCGGCAAATTGATTATCACTGCGGGAGCCATTTCGTAACCGCTGCCGCCACTGTTGACCGTAAAGCCGGTGACCGAACCATTGGCCACGATGGCGGTGGCCGTGGCTTGCTTGTTGTCAGCCGGGCCGCTAATGACCACGGTGGGGGCCGTGGGGTAGCCGCTACCACCGCTTTGGATGCTGTACCCCGTAACTTTTCCGTTGGTGAGGAGCGCGGCCGCTTGGGCGGGAGAGCCGACGGATCCTGCAATCGTCACGACCGGTGGCAATGCATAACCCTTGCCGGGGTTAGTGATCGTAAAGACCGTGCTGACTCCACTATTGATGCCGGTGCCCCCGTTTAAGACACAGGTCGCGGTGGCTTGCTCCGCGGCGGGTGGCATATCTATCGTCACCAGAGGCGGCGAATTGTATTTGGTGCCTTTTTCTACAAGGGAGATGCCAGTGACTAGGCCGCCGCTAATGATGGCAGTGGCGGTGGCTTGGGTTCCACTCGCTGGGGCGGTGATGGTCACGAGAGGTGGCGTGGTGTATCCCGCGCCGCCGCCACCGTTCGCGCCGAGGCTGTAGCTGGCCACGCCGTCGGCGCTGAGGGTGCAAGTCGCGTTGGCGTTGGCAGGGGTCACAAAGGTGCCCTCAGTCATGATCACGGAGGGCGGCGCGGTGCTGGAATAATTGCTGCCGACATTAGTGATGTTATAGGCGGTCACGACCCCGCCATTGATCACGGCGGTGGCGGTGGCGGTGATGGCCGCGGGCGGGGCGGAGAAAGTTATTTGGGGAACACTGGCGTAGCCGACTCCAGGGTCGCTGATGGTGCAGCTGGCCACCCCATCGCCACTGAGAGTGCTGGTCGCGATCGCGCGGACCGGCGTCGGCGGGGCCTCAATGCTGAGGTTGGGGGCGTTGAGGTAACCGCTGCCCGCTTTGACGATCGTGATGGCGGTAATGGTGCCATTGCTGATGGTGGCGGTCGCGGTGGCGGTTATGCCTACGGAGGGAGCTGCAATGTTGATCGTGGGCGCGCTGGTGTAGCCGGTACCGCCGGTTTTGGTGACGGTACTTACGGCGAAATGGTTGTTGTTGCCCACGGCGCTAGGGGCGGTCGTTCCTGTAGAAGAAGTGCCGTTGGTGAACGAAAGCGAGGGGGCGAAGGTGAAGCCGGATCCCATGTTGAGGATGCTCACGCCGGTTACTTTGCCGGCCGTCAAAATGGCACTTGCCGTGGCCCCTGTGCCACCTCCGCCCGTGATCGTCACGTTCGGGGCGACCGTATAGACTTTGTCGCCGGAGGTGATGCTAAAGCTCTCGGCCGTCACCCCGAGAGAAGCGGCGACCGTCGCCCCAGTGCCTCCTCCTCCGGTGAGGGTCACGGTAGGTACCGCATTGTAATGAGTGCCGCTTAAGCCTTTCGTGATGGTGAAACTGCCGCTGGCAAGGGTGGCGGTCGCAGTGGCCGTCACACTAACTGGCGGCGCGGCCACGGTGACCACGGGAACGGTCGAATAGTAGGATCCGGGCGTATCCACCGTGATGGCGCTGAGACTGCCACCGGTGACCTTTGCCGTCGCTAGGCCGGTAATGCTGGTTCCGGGCAAGGCAATGGTGACCGTGGGAGGCAGGCTGTAATTACTGCCCGCACCCGCCGGGGCCATGGTGATGGCCGAAAGTCGTCCCCCGATCAGCGTTGCCGTGGCGGTGGGGGTGGTACTCGCTGGCGGCGCCGCAATGCTAACCTTGGGCGCGGTGAGATAATAGCCGCCTCCGCTGCTCTGGGTGATTCGGGAAAGGGTCTTAGTGGCACTCACCGCGGCGGCAGCGGTGGCTTGGGTACTGGGGGGCGCCGCGGCCACCGCCACCGCAGGAGGCGTTAGGTAATCACTGCCAGCATTGGTCGCGACAAAACCTGTGACGACTCCATTCACGGTCACGGCGCTGGCGGTGGCGGTATTGGGCGTGGGCGGGGCAATCGTCACCTGGGGCGCCGAGGTGTAGAAGGATCCTCCTGCATCGACCGTGATAGCGGAGAGTGTTTTGTTGGCCGCTACCGCGGCCGTGGCCCTTGCTGGCACGCTATCAGGTGGTGGGGACAGCATGACGTTGGGGGCAGATAGGTAATTGCTCCCCGGCGTATCGAGGTCAATCCGGGTGAGCCTGCCGTCGGTACCAACGGTCGAGGTCGCGGTGGCCGCAACGCCCGCGGCGGGCGTGGCAAAGATCACTGCGGGAGGGCTGAGATAGCCCGAACCGGACGCCACCGGAGTGATCGCGGTGACCACTCCGCTGGCGTCGATGGTTGCGGTCGCCGTTGCCGTTCCATTTCCATTGGCGTGGGGCGGGCCGATCGTGACGAGGGGCGGGGTGGTATAGCCAAAACCACCGGAACCGACCACGGTCAGCTCCGTGATGACACCGTCCGTCAGCGTGGCCGTGGCCTGTGCTCCGTTCGAAACCTTGTTGCTGACGTTGGTGAGGGAGACCTCGCCCATCCACAGACCGGCGAGTGAAGACACTTGGGCTGTGGCCGGGAGGTAAACATCCATCAGGTTCCCGCTGTCGGTGATGCGGAGCAGCGAGGCGAAGAGGGCATCGGAGGCGGCCGCAGTCATCATGGCATCGGCGCGGTTGATGCCGAAAATCAATTCCACCGTGCTGTTCGCCCCGATCGTCTCGGTGTAGGCGGAGGTGATTGGGGTTTCGGTCCACAACAACGTGGTGGCGTTAAAACTGCGTTTAGTTAGAGGCACCGAGCCTACGATGGGGGTCTGGCCGGTCGGGGCGGATTCGCTGGCGACCGGTGCCAGGGTGAGCGTCACCACCGCGTTGCTCCGATTGCCGACCAAAAGCTTAATAAACGACCCGTCGCGCCCAAAGGCCAGTCCGCTATTGGAGCTGGGGCTGATTTCCAGCGGGGCGTAGTAGTCGCCGGTGACTTCGGCGGAGAACCAATAGGCCTGGGTGGCATCCAGCCGTTCCGAGGTGGGCGAGAAAACCTGCAGGGGATTACCCGGGCCGAGGTCGCCGCCGACATATTTGTAAACTCTGGTGTTAGCGGCAATGGCCGCCGGGAAGGTGGCGAAGTAGGCTGCCAGGGTGGGGTACGTACTGCCGCTCTTGTAGCTGGGGAAACCGAGCAAGTTGGCTCCATTGCGCACCCAAGAGTTAGCGGGGAGCATCGGTGACTGCTTGAGGTCGACGCTGTAACTAGCGGAGGCGTTGCCGTCGCATTTAACCAGGTACGACATCTGGCCGGTGAGCTTGTCGAGGGAATTAGGGGTGGTTGCGCTGCGCCTCCACACACTCCATTCCGGCGATCCGGCGGAAGGGATGAGGGGCGACTGCATAAATTCAAACTCGGTGGGATTGGGCTGCCAGCGCCACACTTCGAGCACGGTGCTCGGGAGCAGGGTGTTGAGGGCCTCGGGAGGGGCGTTTCCCGTTAGGTAAATCGCATTCCACCCGCCTTTGAGGGTGTAGGTAGTGGTCTTCCACTGAGCCATGGCGGGGGCTACCAGGAGGAGAGAGATACAAGCGGCGAGAAAATAGTTCATCGAACGGTGAGGCGGTAAAAGGTGTTGGCGGCGGCGGGGCCAGGGGCGGCGGAGGCCGCGAGGATGCCGACCCCGGTGGCCTGATGGGCGTTTGCCGAGGGGGCGCCGACCGCGCCGACTGCGAAGGGGACCCGCGCCCAGGTTTTCAGATCAGGGCTGCTCTCGATGGTGTAGACCTTGCCGGTGATGCCAAAAAATTCGAAGCGCACCGCGTTTTCCTGCTTGGCTTTCATTTCGAGCCCGAATCTTTCGGTGGCGTCGCCGGCAAAGGTGCCCGCGAGGTATTCGAGGAGGTTGCTCTGACCGTCTTTGTCAAAATCGCCCTGCTTGTCGATCAGGGAGAGGTCCCAGACGCCGTTTTCGTCAGGATAGTGCCCAGCTTGATACAACTGCCACTGTTCCCAGACGTCGGGCAGTCCGTCTTTATCGAGATCCTCTCCGAGGGTGAGGTCGAGGCGGACGCGCTCGCCGCCTTTGCCCGCCTTAAGGGTGCCCGCGACTTCGATGGGGTAGAAATGGGCCCCATTCATGGAGACCACCAGGCTAAAAAGGCCCTGCGCGGCCACGGCTTTGTCACTGTAAAAAGTAGTGCCGCTGCGATTTTGGTCGATGCGCAGGTTCAATTCATAGCTCTGGTCGAGCTGGTTGGAGGTGATCGGACAGCGGCCAATTTCGACGCCTCCCTTGAGCAAAAGGATCTCGGCGCCCTCGGCGGTCACGGTTTGGCCTACTTGGTCGCGGACGCTCCCATAAAGCGAATAGTGCGGTGCCGGCGGAAAGGCCAAAGCATGGGAGCCGCCCAGAAAAAGCCACAGGCCGCACGCTCCAGGTGCGGCAATGCCGTGGAAAAAAGATCGGATCGGAGAATACATGGAGGCGAAAAATAGTTAGCGAGGCAGATGTCTCTTCTATGGGAGACCGAACGAAGTGCAATCAAATGTTGACGAAACGGGTCAAAACAGTTGCGAGATGGGTTGGCGGGCCGGGATGCCGACTGCTTTGGAGCGCTTGGCAAGCCGCTGGCGCGGGGTCGGGTGAGCACTTTCCCGCCGGGGTAGACATGACCTCGAAAAGGTTAAACTTCACCACAAAGCACTGATAAGGAGCGCGTTGCAACAATGATACCATGGCCCACGGATGAGTTCTGCGGGCTTTTTGCGGGCACCCCTGGGAAAAGAATCGCCCTTGCCTGGAGGGGCTCCGTTTCTTAAGAGAAATACTAATCCTTCCGCCCGCACTTAGATCCTGATCCGCCCATCGTTTCGCATCCCAGCCAGTAGCATGAATTCCGGCTCTTACAGCCCCCTCCATGCGGTTTGGGGAAAACTCTTCTGGTCGTTCCAGATCTCCTTTTGGCTGAGCGTCGCGTTGATCCAGTTCATCCTGGTGACGAACTTTTATCCGGCGCAGGACGGCATTTGGATTGTCTTCCTGCGCACCTTAACTGGTTTTTTCATCACCCTGTTACTTTCCCGCATCTACCGGCAGCCGTTCGTGGTGCGGCAGAAGCCTCTCAGAAAGTTCCTCCTGGCGGCCGTTTTTACGCTGATCTTGCTATCGATCGGCCTGCTGCTGACTCAGATTTTAGTCGACCGGGGGATTATGCCTGATTTTAAAAATACTCCGCAACTGCGCGGGATGCCGGTGGCCCGGTTTTTATATTTGGTGCTCTGGAACGCCTTGTATTTCACCTTTGACCTATTGGAGAACCAGCATCACATCGAGTTGAGAGCGGCGACGGCGGAAACGGCAGCCAAGGACCACGAGTTAAAACACCTGCAGGCGCAGCTGAATCCGCATTTTCTTTTTAATGCGCTCAACGCCATTAGCGCCCACAACGCCAATCCCGTGGTGGCCGACATGCTGCAGCAGCTGGCGATCTACCTGCGGTTTTCCCTCACGCCTTGTCGTTCTTTAGAGCCTTTATCGCGCGAGTTGGACGCCTTGGAGTCATACCTTACGGTCCAAAAATTGCGCTTTGGAGACCGGATGCAGTGCAGCATTGCCTGCGACACCGCATCCCACGCGATAGGGGTGCCACCGATGATGATCCAGCCGCTTTTGGAAAATGCCTTCCACTATGGGGCGCAGACGTCCGCAGTGCCGCTGCGCATTGCGGTGAACACGCGGGTGGAAAACGGCGTCCTCAAAGTCACCGTGGCCAATAGTGGTCACTGGGTGGAACCTGGCGGCCTCGCCTCCACCGGCACAGGTCTCCGCAGCCTGCGCAAGCGCCTGGTGCTGCTCGCTGGTGAGGAAGCTAGGCTCGATATCGAAAAAACCGACGGCTGGGTCCGCGTGCATATCCAACTGCCCGCCACCCGAACTCCAGCCCCTGCTTGATCATGGGACCAACCTTCGCCGCTTTGCTCGTCGACGATGAGCCCTCCGCGAATCAGGGCCTGCGCAAACTTTTGCTAGAGCACCCCCACATCCAGGTGGTCGGCGCCGTCAACAGCGTGGCCGAAGCGATCCTTTTTCTCCAACAAATGCCGCGGCTCGAGGTGGTTTTTCTCGATATGGAAATGCCCAGCGGCCACGGCTTGGAGCTGCTCCCAGCCCTCCACCCGGCCATCCACGTGGTGTTTGTCACCGCCTCCGAAGCCTATGCTCGCCGCGCCTTCGACGTGGGAGCGATCGATTACCTCGTCAAACCGATCTGCCCGGAGCGCCTCCAGGACACGGTGCAGCGCCTCACCTCCCGCAGCGCCCTAAGCGATTTCGAAGATGCCGCCAACGAGGACGAAGCGGCCTCTCCCCTGAAAGGCAAACCCTCCCCAGCCAAGGATGCGACCGACACCATAACGATCATCCTATCGAACCCCAAGCGAGGGGTCACCCAAGTGATCGATATCGAGCAAATTCTGTGGATCGAAAGCCTACAGAACTATACGAAGATCTATCTCAGAGAGCAGACCGCAGGGATTCTCCTCAAGCGCCCCATTGGCCTGTGGGAAGAGTCGCTGCCCACCACCCATTTTAGCCGACTAGGGCGCTCCATCATTGTCGCCATCCAGCAGATCTGTTCGACGGAATGGCGCTCTCGCGAGGAAACCCTGGTGTATTTCCGGGACAGCATGGCCATCCTCGCGATCAGCCGCGCCTCGGCCACCAAGCTCAAGAAAGTTCTCCGCCAAAGGAACGAAGCGCCTATCTGAGGGGCCGCGCCCCAAGCCTTCCCACCCAACGGCGCAAAAAGCGGCAGCGCCTAACTGGCACTGCCGCTGGGCAACCTATCGCCGCCGCGCTCCGGCGGGGCTCCGCGGCTCAGTTAGAGGCAGGATTTGATGAAGGCGAATCCGTCTTGGTACACTTCTTCTTCGCTGCTGAAGAAGGGGCGCCACACCCGGGTGGCGGCCGCGAGGTCGGGCAGCGACCCTCCGAAGGCCTCAATGGTGAGGTAGCCCTCATAGCCGCCCGCTTTAGCGATGGCGATGGTCTCGCGGGTCGGGCAGTGGTCCTTGCCGGGAGTGCCGCGGTCGTTGGCGGAGATGTGAATGTGGCGCACCACGTCGAGATTGTCCCGCAGGGCCGCGAGGGGGTTTTTCTCCTCGATGTTGGCGTGGAAGGTGTCGTACATGGTCCCGAAATTCGGGTGGTTGACGCGCTTCACGTAGGCCTTGCCCTGCTCCATGGTGTTGAGGAGGTGGGACTCGAAGCGGTTGAGGGTCTCGATGGCGAGGGAGATGCCGGCTTGTTGGGCGTATTCGGCGAGGGGGCGGTGCACTTCCGCGGCGTGCTCCAGCTCGGTCTCGGTGGGGAAGGCGCCCGTGAAGGTTCCCAAAACTTGGTAGTACGGGCCGCACAGCAACTTGATGCCCGCGGCTTGGCCGCAGTCGATCACCCGCTTGAGGTGGTCCAGCGCCCCCTGGCGGTGCGCCGCCACCGGGCTGATGGCGTTGTGCGCTTCGTCCGGGCAAACCGTGACCGCGGTGGATTCGAGGCCGTGGTCCCGCAGTGCCTGACCGATTTTGGCGAAGTGGCCGACGTCGCTGTTGTCGAAAATGGGGATTTCCACGCCGTCGTAGCCAGTGGCCTTGAGCTTGCCGAGGAGGGGGAACTGCGACTCAACAAAGTGAGTCGTCCAGAGGAGGAGATTGAAGCCAACTTTCATGAGCGCCCATTTAGCATGGGGAATCCGCCGATGACAATTGCCGAATCCCAAAAAGCAACGACCGCATCGGCCCTTGCGAGCGCGCCCCGGAGATGGCAGGAAAGTTGTCTTATGAACCGCCGCATCGCCGCCGTCCTTTTCACCTATGCCGCCCTGATGTTGCTCCCCGGGCTGTTCAGCGTCTTTTACAATTCCGAGCACCTCGTCGGCTGGAATCCCCATGGCAAAACCGGCCTGATCGCCTGCGGGACCGGCGCCGTCTTGGCAGCCATTTTCGGTTTCTGCAGCCAGCGCGGCCGCAGCTGGGCCCTCTGGGCGGGCCTGGCGCTGTCTTTCCTCTTCGTCGCCCAGTGCGGCTCCAGTTCCTTCAAGGCGGTCCGCGCCATGTCGGATAGCGATCCCAAGGCTTGGTTTAAACTCGCGGTCAACTCGGCCGCCTTTCTCGTCTCCCTGCGGACCTTTGTCACCCTTGGGCTGATCGCCCGCCAGCAGCCCCAGTCATGAGCTTCGCCCCCGCCAGCCCGCGGCCGCCCAAAAAATTCGTCCCCACCCCCTTTTCCTGGCACCAGGAAATCGAGCTGGAAGTCGCCACCCTGACGAACATGGGCCAGGGCCTCGGCCGCCTTGATGGCTGGGTCGTGATGGTGGCCTTCGCCCTCCCCGGCGAACGGGTGCGGGCCCGCGTCTTCCGCAACGAAAAAAACTTTTCCGAAGCCGACCTCGTAGAAGTCCTCCGGCCCTCGCCCGACCGCGTGGCTCCCCGCTGCCCCCTCTTCGGCCAATGCGGCGGCTGCCAATATCAAAACCTCAGCTACCCCGCCCAGCTCCGCTGGAAACAACAACAGGTCGCCGAATTGCTCCAGCACCTCGCCAAAGTCGAACACGAGGTCCTCCCCGTGATCGGCTCCCCCCAGGCATACGGCTACCGCTCCAAAATCACCCCCCACTTCGAGGCCCCGCGCTCCGGCAGCGGCGTCCAAGAAATCGGCTTCCTCAAGGCCGGTCGCCGCTACGACCTCCTCGATGTCCCGCGCTGCGACATCGCCACCGACGCCATCAACGCCGCCCTGCCCGCCATCCGCGATAACGTCCGCCAGCGCTCCGCCTCTTATAAAAAGGGCGCCACCCTCCTCCTCCGCGACACCTTAGAAGGCGTCATGACCGACCACCTGGCCCTCGCCCACGAGCGCGTCGGACCCCTCGAATTCGAATTCCTCGCCGGCGATTTTTTCCAAAATAACCCTTTCATCCTCGAAGCCTTCACCAGCTATGCGATCAAAGAAGCCCGCGGCGGCGGTGCCCGCTACCTGGTCGACGCCTATTGCGGCAGCGGCCTCTTCAGTCTCTTCGGCGCCCGCGAATTCGACCAAGTCATCGGCGTCGAAATCGCCGCCTCCGCGGTAGAGCGCGCCCGGCGCAACGCCACCCGCAACCACCTCGACAACTGCACCTTCCTCGCCGGCAGCGCTGAAGCCATCTTCGCCCAAATCAAAACCCCCGCCGCCGAAACCGCCGTCCTCATCGACCCCCCCCGCCGCGGCACCGACCCGGACTTCCTCGCCCAACTCTTCGCCTACGGGCCCCGCCGCGTCGTCTACGTCTCCTGCAATCCCGCTACCCAAATGCGCGACCTCCGCCTCTGCCTCGACGCCGGCTACGTCCTCCTCAGCGTGCAACCCTTCGACCTCTTCCCCCAAACCAAACACTTGGAGTGCGTCATCACCCTGGAACGCCCCCAGCCCGCCCCCTGAGCCCGCCCCCGGCGCGGCCCGGTTAGCCTGTTTTATTTTTCTAACCCCGAACCCCCCAGCTCCCGGGACCCCTCGCCCATGGATTCTCCCTATCGATTCTCTTCCTCCGGCGCCCGCCTCGCCGGGCGCAGCGGCATCCTCGAGCTGATGGACGACCTCGGCCGGGCCCTCACTACCGACCCCGGGATGCGCATGCTCGGCGGGGGCAATCCCGCGCACATCCCCGCGGTCGACGCCGTTTGGCGGCGCCGCATGACCGAACTCATGCAAGACGGCGACGCCCTCGAGCGCACCCTGGGAAATTACGACCCCCCGCAGGGCAATCCCCCCTTTCTCCGCAGTCTCGCGGCCTTCCTCAACCGCCACTGCGGCTGGGACCTCAGCCCCGCCCACCTCGCCATCACCGCCGGGGGCCAAAGCGCCTTTTTCTACCTTTTCAATCTCCTCGCTGGGCCCATGCCCGACGGCACCCACCGCCGCATCCTCCTCCCCCTGGTCCCCGAATATATCGGCTACGCCAACCAGGGCATCCACCCCGACCTCTTCGTCGCCTGCCAACCAGACATTGAAGAACTGCCCGACTGCGAATTCAAATACCGCGTCTCCTTCCCCCGCGTCGAGGCCGCCCTCGCCCGCGGCGATATCGGCGCCATCTGCGTCTCCCGCCCCACCAACCCCACCGGCAATGTCCTCACCGACGAGGAAATCGCCCGCCTCTCCGACCTCGCCCGCAGCTGCGGCATCCCCCTCATCATCGACAACGCCTACGGCCTCCCCTTCCCCGGCGCCGTCTTCACCGAGGCCGCTCCCGTCTTTGGCGACCACATCATCCTAACTCTCAGCCTCTCCAAGCTCGGCCTGCCCGGCACCCGCACCGGCATCGTCGTGGCCCGCCCCGAAATCGCCTCCGCCATCGCGGCCATGACTTCCGTGATCGGCTTGGCCAATACCAATGCCGGGCAGCAACTCGTCAAACCCCTCCTCGACTCCGACGAACTCCTCCAGCTCTCCCGCCAGGTGATCCGCCCTTTTTATGAAGCCCGCGCCCGCCAAGCCGGACAGTGGCTGCGCGAAGCCTTTGGCCCCGACCCCGGCTGGGCGCTGCACCGCTGCGAGGGCGCCTTTTTTCGCTGGCTCCGCCTCACCGACTTCCCCATCACCACTCGGGAACTCTACCAGCGCCTTAAGGCCCGCCAAGTCCTCGTCGTCCCCGGCGAGGCCTTTTTCTTCGGCCTGCCCAGCGACTGGCCGCACCGCACCGAGTGCCTCCGCCTCAACTGTTCCGGCGCCCCCGAAACCGTCCGCGAAGCCCTCTCCATCATCGCCGACGAAGTCCGCCAAGTCCGCCAGACCGGATAATCCCCCCCGCCCCACTTTCCCTTCAGCCTTTTCGCTCAAATAGTTGACACCCCCCACATGAACTGCCATTGATCGATGGAAATTTCCCCCTCCACCCTGCCTTTTTCCCATGAGCCAAGAAGAAAACGCCCCCACTCCTCCGCCGTCGCCCACCACCAAGACGTCGGCCATCCCTTTGAAAAAGGAAACCGTCCGCATCACCCTGCGCGCTGACGCCCCTTCGGCCACCGTTCCGTTGACTCCGCGCCCCATGCCCAGCGTCGGCGCCCCCCCCACTCCCACCGTTCCCCTGAGCGCTCCCCCCCGCCCCACCTTTGGCGGCGGCGCCCCTCCGGCCCCCACCGCCGCTGGCGCTCCTCCCCGGCCCGCGCCTCCTGTCGCCCCCGTCGGCAGCAAAACCATTCCCCTCGGCGCCACCCCACCGCGCCCGGCCACTCCCGCCGCGCCCGGCCGCCCCGCAGGCTCCCCTACCGTCCCCGTCGGCGGCACCCAGCCCCTCCCCCGCGCCACGGTCAAGCTGCCCTCCGCTACTCCCGTCGCCGCCATCTCCAGCGCCTCCACCAGGGTCGCCTACGACGACGACCAAGAAGTCGACGAAGGCCCCCTCAACATCATGGCCTGGATCGCCCTCGTCGCTAGCTTGGCGATGCTCTTCTTCACCTTCGCCTCCGTCGACTCCTGGCCCCTCTCCAACGGCGTGGCCGACACCGCCGCCAAAAAGGAAGAATGGGCTAAGGGTTCCGATCCCTCCTTCAAACTCCCCATGGACTACTCGCCCTTCGACTCCAAGAACGGCGCTTCCGTCACCTCCAAATACAAAAGCATCGAGCCAAAAATCCCCTCCCGGCCCTCCGCCGAGTAAACCATTCGATCCTTCTAACCTGGTACTATCATGGGCCCCGCTATCTTCCTAACTGTCACCTCTCTGGCCTCCACGGCCATCCTCGTCCTGACGTTTTTCGTCAAGTAGAGATCTCTTCCGGAGCCGCCCCAAGCCGCTTCCCTCAGCCCGATTGGCTCCCGCAGCCAATCGGGCTTTTTTGTTGCATCGCCCCACAGCCGCCTAAGGTATCCTCGATTCCAAATCCCAACCCCATCCTATGGCCAGCGCCGCAGTCATCCTAACCTCCAAGTCCTCCTTCTCCGCCGATGTCCTCGAAGCCACCGTCCCCGTGGTGGTCGACTTCTGGGCGGAGTGGTGCGGCCCCTGCAAAATGCTGGGCCCCGTCCTCGATGAAATCGCCAACGAAAAGGGCGCCGCCGTCCGAGTCGTCAAGGTCAACGTCGACGAGGAACCCGACCTCGCGGTCGAATACGGCATCCGCAATATCCCCGCCCTCTTCTTCTTCAAAGACGGCGAACTCAAACACAAGGCCCTCGGCGTCCAGCCCAAGGCCGAAATCGTGAAGCGCCTCGAGTCGCTCGCCTGAGCTCTCCCCCAGTGCCACGGCTGCCCCTCCCCCGGGGCAGCCGTGCGGCTTTTCTGGGCCGCCGCCCTCCGGCCAGGCCGATTTCTGCTTCTCTTTTCGGAGGCCTCGCTTACTCTTTTCCCATGCCTGAGCAGACCGATGCCTCGGAGGAGTCCCCGGACCCCCGCCTACGCGCCCGGCGCCTCCTCAGCAAAGACGGCTTTTGGTTCTTCACCGCCTTCTTCATGCTCGCCCTCGGCTTGATCGGCCGCTTCGGCATCACCTGGGCCTTCTGGGCTGGCATCGGCGCCATCGCCGCCCTCACCGCCTACGGCTACCTCCCCGGCCGCCGCGCCCAAAAAAAGCAGGCCTGGGAACTCGGCCGCCAGTCCCTCTTGGAAAAGTGGTCCCTCGTGGTCGCCAAGCTGACCCCGCCTTCCCGCAAGCGCTACAACCACCTCCACCTCGCCGTCTCCCGCTTGGGCGACCTCCACCCGCCGCGCCTCAAGGGCAGCCTGCTGCGCCCCGGAGAATACCTCCTCTGGCTCTACCTCAAACTGCTCCTCGCTCAAGACCTCCTCGCCGAAGGCTCCCTCACCAGCAGCGAAGCCTCCATCCTCCAGGAACGCGACCGCATCCTCGCCGAATTGAGCCTCCCCCACCTCACCCCAGCCAGCCGCCTCTCCAAAGAAGAAACTATCCTCATCCTGGACCAGCGCTGGGATGCCGCCCAAAGCCGCGGCGGGCGCAGCCAGGAAATCGAAAGCGACCTCACCCGCATCGAACAAAAAGTCGCCCTCATGTACGACCGCGCCGCCCAGCACAACACCCTCGGCGACGCCGGGCGACGCATCCACTTTTCGGACGAAATCCAAACCGGCGCTTCCCTCACCACCTTGATGGGCGCCCACGTCGAGGAACTCGACTCCCTCGTCACCGCCCAAGTGTGCGCCTAGCGCCCCGCCCTCAGGCGTGCGCCGTAAACCAGTCCGGTCCCTGGCCCAGCTCCACCACCACGGGCACCGCCAAGGGCAGCGCGTCCCGCATGATCCGGGGAACCAGCTCCCGCAGCGCCGCGCTCTCCTCGTCGGGCACCTCCAAGACCAATTCGTCGTGCACTTGGAGCAACAGCCGCGCCCGATAGTCCCCCGCCCGCAAGGCCTCCGCCAGGCGCACCATGGCCAGCTTGATCATGTCCGCCGAAGTCCCCTGAATCGGCATATTGATCGCGGTCCGCTCGGCCGCTTTGCGCACCGTTAGGTTCCCGGAGTTGATATCGCGCAGGTAGCGCCGCCGCCCGGTGATGGTCTCGACGTAGCCGCACTCCCGAGCGTCCTCGACGGTGTTTTCCATGTACCGCTTCACCCCGCTGTACTGCACGAAGTATTCCTCAATCAACTGGCTCGCGGCGCTGCGCGCCACCCCCAAGCGCTGCGCCAAGCCAAAGGCGCTGATCCCATAGATGATCCCAAAATTGACCATCTTGGCGCTCTGCCGCATCGCCGCGGTGACTTCTGCCAGGGCCACTCCGTGGACCCGCGCCGCGGTGGCAGTGTGAATGTCCAGGCCCTGCGCAAAGGCCTCCATCAGGTGCCGATCCCGGCAAATCGAAGCCATCACCCGCAGCTCAATCTGGCTGTAGTCCGCCGACAACAAGGTCCAGCCCGGGCCCGGCGCCACGAAGGCCTTGCGGATCTCCCGGCCCGCCGCGCTGCGAATCGGGATATTTTGCAAGTTGGGGTTATTGGAGGCCAAGCGGCCGGTGGCGGTGCTGGCCTGCAAAAACGTGGTGTGCACCCGGCCGCTGCCCCGTGCCACCGCTCCCGGCAGGGCGTCCACATACGTGCTCTTGAGCTTGGAGGCTTCCCGGTACGCCAACAAGTCGGCCACCACCGGGTGGGCATCCGCCAATTCCGTTAAGACATCCTCCCCAGTCATGTACTGGCCGGTCTTCGTCTTCTTGGGCTTATCCAAGAGCTTCAGCTGGTCGAACAGGACCTCGCCCAATTGCTTCGGCGAGTTGAGATTGAAGCGCGTGCCCGCTTTTTGATAGACGGACTGCTCCAGCTGGGCGATTTCCTGCTCCAGGCGCTGCCCGATCACCCCTAACACCGATGGCTCCAGCTTGATCCCCGCCGCCTCCATCCCCGCTAGCACGGGCACGAGTGGACTTTCCATTTCATAAAAGACCCGCTCTTGCCCCAAGGCCGCCAGCTTGGGCACCAGCAGCGGCTGCAGCTGCCGCGCCACATCCGCCCGCTCCATGGCCCGCGTCCCGCGCCCTTCGTCCTCCGGCTCCAGCCCGGGCATAAAGGGCTGCGCCGCCGCCGCCGCCGCCTCCACCCGCGCCAAGCGATACCCCAACAGCGCCTCCCCCAAATACTCCAGGCTGTTCTTCTGCTCCGGATCCACCAAGGCCTGCGCCAGCATGAGATCAAAAATC
The DNA here is from genome assembly GCA_947460575.1 of Verrucomicrobiales bacterium. Taxonomy (GTDB): domain Bacteria; phylum Verrucomicrobiota; class Verrucomicrobiia; order Verrucomicrobiales; family V1-33; genus CAIZWU01. Next base: position 17,449 of record CANHIJ010000021.1, read on the forward strand.
CCCGCCCGCACCGGCTCCGCCCCGTGCCGCAAAAGCACCTGCAGCGATTCCTTTAAGTCGTGTCCCACCAAGGTAAGCGCCGGATTTTGCAGCAGCCCCGCCACCTCCCGCACCAGCGCCGCCGAGTCCGCCCCGCTCAAATACACCGCTTCGTGTCCCGCCCCGGAAAAGGCCAGGCCCCGAACCTCCGAAACCCGCGGATTGGCCCCCTGCCAATCGACCCCAAATCCCAGCATTCCTCCGGCTATGGTGCTCAGCTGCGCCACCGCCGCCGCCCGTGCCGCGGCGTGGTTGGCCACCTGCCATTGGTGCGCCACCGTCTCCCGCGTGCCTGCCGCCGCTGCCGCGCCGGGCCCCGCCCCGCCCGCCTCCGCCCGGCGCGAAAACCCCCGCCCCGCCTGAAATTTGTCCCCAAAAAGCCGCCGCCCCACCGCGTTGAACTCAAACTCCACCAGCAAGGCCTGCACCGCAGCCTCATCCAGCGGCTGCCGCACCAGCTTTTCCAAATCGAGGTCGATCGGCACGTCTAACTGAATTGTCGCCAAGTCCCGCGACAGCCGCGCCTGCTCGGCATGGGCCACCAGGTTCTCCTTCTGCTTGCCCTTCAATTTGTCGACGTTGGCCAGAAGATTTTCGATGCTGCCGTATTGCTGGATCAAACTTTTCGCGGTTTTCTCCCCCACCCCGGGGACCCCCGGAATGTTGTCCGCCACGTCGCCCCACAAGCCCAACACGTCGATCACCTGCTCCGCGCGCTCCACCTGCCAGTGGGCGCAAACTTCGGCCACCCCTATCACCTCGTGGTCGCCCCCTTGCCGACCCGGCTTCCACATGAAGGTGCGCTCGTCCACCAGCTGCGCAAAATCCTTGTCCGAGGTCACCATCCACGTGGTGAAATCGCCTTCCGCCTCCGCCCGCTTAGCGAGCGTTCCAATGATATCGTCGGCCTCGTACCCGTCGAGTTGCAACACCGGAATCCGAAACGCCTCCATGAGCCGCTTGACGTGCGGAATCGCGGTGCGCAAATCCTCCGGCATCTCCTGGCGTTGCGCCTTGTAGGCCGGAAAGCGCTCGTGCCGCGCCGTCGGCGCGCTGGTGTCGAACACCATCGCCAAATGGGTCGGTTTTTCCTTCTGAATCAACTCCACCAGGGTATTCGTGATCCCCAGCATCGCCGAGGCATTCAGCCCGTAACTGGTCACGATCGGCTTCACCGCAAAGGCAAAGTGCGCCCGGTACACCAGGGCCATGCCGTCCAGCAAAAATAGGCGTTTAGATTCCATGCCCCTCCGATGGCACGATTTCCGCCCCGCACCACGGCGGATTGCCGCCCCGCGCCACGCCCCGCCCGATCTACTCGAAAACCACCCGCAATTTCCCCGGCGCCGCCGTCCCCGCTTCCCCCAAACTCTCCGCCAAATGCCCCGCCGCCGCCGGGGCCGCTAGCGGCGCCGCCGTCGCCGCCGCGTCCGCCTCCAGCGCCGCCCGCAGCGCCCCTTCCACCATCTGCCCGCAGTGAATCTTCATCGGCGGCAGCGGCCCCAGCGGCGTCGCCATCTCCGCCGCGCTCAACTCCCGCGCCTCCGCCACCGTCCGCCCCCGCAGCATCTCCGTCGCCATACTCGCCACCGCGATCGCCGTCTGGCACCCAAAACTCTGGAACGACGCCCGGTCGATCACTTTCTGCCCGTCCTTTTCCGCAAACTTCAACCACATCCGCACCATGTCCCCGCACTCCGGACTCCCCACCGTCCCCACCGCGTCGGCATCCGCCATCTCCCCCAAGTTGCGCGGATTAGCTATGGCCTCGTTCAATTGTTGTTCGTTCATCATAAAAAAATAGTTCGACGCATCCAAAAAGGGAGTCCCGAGCCGGGCCGCGCCTCCTAGTCCATCTCCAACTTGTAGCGCCGCGTCCCCGGGTCCACCTCCACGCTCCACGCATCGATCCCCCCCGCCAGCGCTTTAACACTCTGAAAGCCGTGCCCTATCAGATAGGCGGCGGCGTCGAGGCTGCGCAGCCCGCGGTGGCAGTACACCACCACCGGTTGCACCTTGTCCCCCGATTTAAAAAACGCCTCCAGCAGCGGCTGGGTCATCAGCTCCGCCCCCGGTAGCCGCACCGCTTCAAATTCCTCCCGCGAACGCACGTCGAGCAGCCGCGGCGGGGCCGCCGAATCCAGCGCCGCCTTCAAATCCACCGCCCGCACCTGCAGGGCCAAATCGCTCTCCCGGCTCGCCAAAAGGTGCGCCAGCGCTTCCTCCACCGGCATATCTTCGTGGCGCGCGCACACTTCCCGCAAGGTCTCTCCCAACTGAAAGCCGCAACTAGCGCAGCCCCCCACATGGTATTTCGCAAAAAGCGCCCGCCGCGCCCCCGGAAAGGCCTCCAGCAGCGCACCCATCGCAAGGTCGGGGTGAATCGGCAAATTAGGGGGGCAGCTCATACTCGTTTTTCCTCTTTCCGCCAACGTAGCCGCGCCTACCCTGCGGTCAACCAGGACGCGCCCCGCCCTAACCCCCAGCCCGCATGAATCAGGACCTCCCCAAAATCCACTTCTGGCCGAATTTCATGACCGCCGGAAATCTGTTCTGCGGCTTCTACGCCATGCTCCTCCTCCGGCACGACCCCGCCCCCCCCGAGGTCTATAAGGCCATCTGGCTCATCTTGGGCGCCTGCCTCTTCGACCTCTTCGACGGCCGCATCGCCCGCGCCATCGGCGAAGAATCCCCCTTCGGCCGCGAATTCGACTCCCTCGCCGACATCGTGAGCTTCGGGGTCGCCCCCGCCTTCCTCATGCACCACCTCGTGCTCGACCACATCGTCAACGACCGCGCCGGCTGGTTCATCGCCTTCGGCTACCTCCTCTGCGGCGCCATCCGGCTCGCCCGCTTCAACTGCGTCGCCGCCGCCGCCCCCACCGGCAAACCCAGCAACGACTTCACCGGCTGTCCCATCCCCGCCGCCGCCGGAGTCATCTGCTCCATCAGCCTCTTGTTAGACGATTTTAGCGCCAAGCAAATCGAGCTCGGTCCCTGGAAGTGGTGCCTCCCCGCCCTCCTCGTGCTCCTCTCCTTCCTCATGGTCAGCACCGTGCAGTACCCCAGCTTCAAAGGCCTCTCCTGGCGCACCAAGCGCACCATCCCCTGGTTCATCGGCGCCATCGCCCTCGCCGGTATCATCGCCTACAAACCCAAAATCATGGTCGCCGTCCTCTTCGTCGGCTACCTCTTCTACGGCCTCGTCCGCCCCTGGGTCTCCCGCAAATGGCGCCGCGAAATCGAAGAAGACCCCGACGAACCCTCCGACGAAGAAGAGGACGCCCCCGCCTAGCCCCCACCATCCAGCCAACCCCAGCCCGGCCCGCAGAGGCGGCGGCGGATTGTTGGGGCGGGTTCAGACTTTGCGCCGAGCAGCGGGAGTTAACACGCGACCATGGGGCCTTGTTTTGTTAAGGACGGGGGGTGCGCCGTTTTTTCCTCCCCAGGAGACTCACCCATGGGGTGAGTTCCTTTCACTGGCACCTGCCCCTACCGAATCGCGAATGGTGGACGCGCCCAGCGGCCATGCCAGAGACGCGCCCAGCATGATGCCGCAGACATCCTGATGCCGGAGGCATCTCAGCCGGTAGCCGGTGGTTGAGCGGAGCGACACCACCGGATTCCCCGTCGTGGCATCACCCGCACCCCGGCAGGGGTGCCAGCGAGGAAGCCGCCGCGCCCTCTGCCATATGTTGCCTCCCCGAGCGCGCCGCCTCGACCCTCCGGTCCACCGCCCGCGAGCGCGCATCCAAGAACCTCGCGCAGAACCACCCCGCGGCGTCGCACCTGAGCGCCGCAGTCTGGAAACTGGCGGTGTCCCGTTGGCCCCCGCCAGCCCCCGTGCGCCTCTCACTTGCAAAAGAAAAGCTCAATCATCAAAATGGCCACGATGTTGACCACCTTGATCATGGGGTTGATCGCCGGGCCGGACGTGTCCTTGTAGGGATCGCCCACGGTGTCGCCCGTGACCGCGGCCTTGTGGGCGTCGCTGCCCTTGCCGCCGTGGTGGCCTTCCTCGATAAACTTCTTGGCATTGTCCCAGGCCCCGCCGCTGGAGGTCATAGAGATCCCCACAAACAGGCCGGTGACGATGGTCCCCACTAACATTCCACCCAGGGCCTTGGCCCCTAGCGCGGGAATCGCCGCAATCGCCACCACCCCCACGACCGGCAGCAGCGCCGGCAAAATCATCTCGCGCAGCGCCGCCTTGGTCACAATGTCGACGCAGGCCGCATACTCTGGCTTCTGCGTGCCGTTCATGATCCCGGGATACTTTTCTAACTGGCGGCGCACCTCGACCACCACCGCGCCGGCCGCCTTGCCCACCGCGCTCATGCTCCAGGCGGTAAACAAGCAGGGCAACAAACCGCCCAAAAACATCCCGATGATCACGATCGGATCCTTGAGCGAAAAGTCCCAAGTCTGCCCGGTCTTCTTTTCCAGTTCCAAATAGTAGCTCCCAAACAACACCAGCGCCGCCACCCCCGCGGAGGCGATCGCGTAGCCCTTGGTCACCGCCTTCATGGTGTTGCCCACCGCGTCCAGGCTGTCGGTGCGCTCGCGCACTTCCTCGGGCAACCCGCTCATCACCGCAATCCCGCCCGCGTTGTCCGTAATCGGCCCAAAGGCGTCGAGCGAAATGATGATCCCCGCCATGCTCAGCATGGACATCACCGCGGTGGCGATCCCAAAGAGGTCCCCCGCCTGGTAGCTAAAAAAGATCGCCGAGACGATGCAGAGCACCGGCAGGGCCGTCGCCTTGTGCCCCACCGCGATGCCCGCGATGATGTTGGTAGCGTGCCCGGTGCGGGAGGCCTCGGCAATGCTGCGCACCGGCCGGTAGGCCGTCGAAGTGTAATAATTGGTGATCACCACCGCCGCCCCGGTCATCAGCAAGCCCACCAACGCCGCCCCGTAAATCCCCGCCGCGGTGTACACTTTCCCTGCAATCTCCAGCGTGTCCGGCAACAATCCCATCGTCGCGGGCCAATAGAGCGCCGCCGATATCAAACCCGAGACCAACACCCCCTCCATCAGCACCCGGTCCGCCTTAGCGCTATTGCTCCGCAGGTTCACGTACAAAATCCCTAACACCGCTCCAATCACCGAAATCCCCCCAATCACAAAAGGATACACGATCGCCCCCTCCGCCGCCGGGCCCCCGCCCAATTGCAAAAACCCGATCAAAAGCGCTCCAATCAAGCTCACCGCATAGGTCTCAAAAACGTCGGCCGCCATCCCGGCGCAATCTCCCACGTTGTCCCCCACATTGTCCGCTATCGTCGCCGGATTGCGCGGATCGTCCTCATTCAAATTCGACTCCACCTTGCCCACCAAATCCGCGCCCACGTCCGCCGCCTTGGTATAAATCCCCCCGCCCAAGCGCGCAAAGACCGAAATCAAACTCGAACCCAGCGCCAATCCCACCAGGCTGTCCACCGCGTGCTCCGTGCTCACCCCGCGCATTACGTTGAAGAAAATGCCCACGCTCAACAGCGCCAGCCCCACCACCAGCAAACCCGTCACCGCTCCCCCGTTGAACGCCACCCGCAAGGCTTTGGGCTCGCTCTCCGATGCCGCCTGGGTCGTCCGCACGTTGGCTAGCACCGCAATCCGCATCCCAATAAAGCCCGCCACCAGCGAACAAACCGCCCCCACCACAAATCCCGCCGGCACCGCCACGGTCTGCTTCCACGCCGCCAACAATATCGTGATCACAATCGCAATGCTCCCCACCGCCGCCAACTGCCGCTTCAAATAGGCCGCCGCTCCCTCCTGGATCGCCCCCGCCACTTCCGCCATCCGTGCATTCCCCGCCGGAGCATTCTTGATCTGAAAAATCAAAACCCCCGCCACGAGCAGGCCAAAGCCTCCCAGCCCCAACGCCAGGTTAATGCCATTCTGTAACAAAAATTCGGATGCAGCGACAGGGAGGAACATAATGAGCTCAAATGGTTAAAACTTCCCAAAACGGGATCGCGAGTCTATCGCCTCGCCCCGGCGGCGCAAGATGCTTTTTGCACCCCGCGCCGCCCGCCCCGAAAATCGAGGCACCCCGCCCACCCCTCGCTCCCTCAGATGACCCGGTCGTTCCCCCCGTCCACTGGAATCTGTGCCCCCGTGGTCTTGCCAAACAGCGGGCTGGCCATGGCCGCCACCATGGCCGCCACATCGCGCGACCGGATCTCCGTCTTCAGCAAATTGCGCGTCTTGTATTGCTCCACCGTCATGTGATAGCGCTCCGCGCTCCGCGCCAAGGCCTCCGGCGTCCACAACTCGGTGTCGAACACCGCGTCGGGGTGAATGATATTGACCCGCACCCCCTCTGGCGCCAACTCCAAAGCCGCCACCCGCACCAACTGCGTCACTGCCGCCTTGGCACAAGAATAGCTCCCCGCGCCAGCCCCCGGCGCCGCCACATTCCGGCTCCCCACAAAAACCGCCGCCGGATCGATCCCCTTCTTTAAGTAGGGCACGCAAAACTGCAGCAGCTTCATGTGGCTCGTCAGATTCACTTCCAGACTCTTCGCCCAATTGGCCGCATCCATATCCTCAAAGTTAGCGCCCGCGGTGAAAATCCCCGCATTGCTCACCAATATGTCCAGCCCGCCAAAGCGCCGCACCACCCCCTCCACCGCTTCCTGCACCGCCGGATAATTCGTCAGGTTGAGCACTTCGCCGCTCAACCCCGGCCGCCCGCCCAAGCGCGTCGGAGTCTCCGGATTGAGGTCGAACCCGGTCACCACCGCCCCCAGCGCGTGCAATTCCTCGGCGATGGCCCGCCCGATCCCCGCGGCCGCCCCCGACACAATCGCCACCTTCCCCTGCAGGGGCTTGGGCGACGGCGCCGCGCGCAGTTTGGCCTGCTCTAAATCCCAGTGCTCAATCTCAAACAAATCCCGCTCCGGCAGGGCACTCCACCCCCCCGCCGCTTCCGCCTGCTGAATCGTCCGCACGGTGTGCCGCGCGATGTCGCCGATGATCCCCACGCCTCCCAGGGTGCTATCAAAGGCGATGGTTCCCTTCCCCGGCCAAATCCCCCACCGCGGCGCCGCGTCCAGGGACGGCTGCCCCGTCTGCAGCCGCGCGTGCGACTCCACATAGTCCGCCGCAAAAGCCGCAATGGCCCCGTCCTTACCCAACACCACCGGCGCCCGCTTCATCCGAATCGAGTGGTCCGGCGTCAAGGTGCCCCGGCACGCCAAGTCCCCCGCGTCGGCGCGACTGGCAAACCCCGCCGCCGCCAGGCTGCTGTCGGTCACCGCCAGCACCGCTTGCCCGCGCACCCGCGACACCGCCCGGCGGATTGCCGCCAGCTGCCGCAGGTCCCCTGGGTCCAGCTCCGCCGCGGCCTGCGCCACCGCACCCGCGCCCCCGCCCCGCCGCTCCAGGGCTTCCTCCGCTTCGCTCACCAGGCGGATCATCCGCGCGTAGCTCTGCTCCGCGCTGTCCCCAAACGTAAACACGCCGTGGTGCATCAAAATCAGCCCTTCCACCCGACTCCAATCCGCTCCCTGGATCAGTTCCCGCACCGCCTTCGCCAGAAAAAAGCCCGGCATCACATACGGCACCACGATCACCCGGTCGCCCCACGTCTCCCGCACCAAGGCCGCCCCCTGCGGCTGATTGCTCAAGGCAATCACCGCGTCCGCGTGGGTGTGGTCCACAAAGCGATGCGGCAACACCGCGTGCACTACTGCCTCAATGCTCGGATTCGGCCCTGACGGATCTAACATCGCCGCGCGCTGCTCCCGCACCATCTCCGCATCTGTCAGGCGGGAAAGCTCGGCGAGCCGCCGCAAGACCTCCAACTTCACCGCGGGAAATCCCTCCGCCCCCAGCGTCGCCAAGTTGCCCCCGCTCCCCTTCACGTAGAGCACTTCCACCTCGTCTCCAAAAAAATCGCGCACCACCGCCTTCACCGAAGTGTTGCCCCCCCCGTGGAGCACCAGGGCCGGATCCCGCCCCAGCAGGCGCGAGCTGAAAATGCGCTGGGACAACAAATCAGTCCCGCAGGCGGCGGCTTCGTCGGAATTCCAAAGGCTTTGCATAAAGATAAAAGTTAGACCGAGACACCGGTCCGTCCCCATCCCATAGCCGGGCCCCCGGGGGGCGTCAACGGAGCGGGCGCCCGCCCCCCGCCTCAAACCGCCACCTTCCGCGGCCACACCAGCGAAGCCACCACGCTCAACCCCAATATCCCCACAATCCCCCCAAGCGAATACAGGGTGTCAATCTTCCACGGGGTGTGCGCCAACAGCATCTTCACCCCCACAAAGCTCAGCACCAAGCCCAGCCCGATCTTCAGGTAGTGAAATTTGTCCATCACCCCCGCCAGCGCAAAATAGAGCGAGCGCAGCCCCATGATCGCAAACACATTCGAGCTGTACACGATGAAGGGATCCTTGGTCACCGCAAAAATCGCCGGTATGCTGTCCACCGCAAAAATCAGGTCCGAAATCTCCACCAACAACAGCACCACCAAAAGCGGCGTCGCCATCAACCGCCCGTGCTCCCGCACCCAAAACCGATCCCCCCGGAAATCCGGCGTGACCTCCACAAACCGCTTAAACCAGCGCACCACCGGATTGTGCTCCGGATGTATCTCCCCCTCCTGCTTGGCGATCATCTTGATCCCCGTGAAAATCAAAAACGCCCCGAAAAGATAGAGAATCCAAGCAAAATGCGCGACCAGCGCCGCCCCCAGCACGATCATCACCGCCCGCATCACCAGCGCCCCCAGCACCCCCCAAAATAAAACCTTGTGTTGGTACAACTGCGGCACCCGAAAATACGTAAACAACAGCGCAAACACAAACACGTTGTCCACGCTCAGCGACTTCTCGATCACGTAGCCAGTGAAAAACTCCAGCCCCTTCTCCGGCCCCATCTCATGCCAGATCCACGCATTAAAGGCCATCGCCAGCCCAATCCACACCGCAGTCCAACTCATCGACTCCCGAAAACTCACCACATGCGCCTTGCGGTGAAACACCCCCAGGTCCAACCCCAGCATCAACAACACAAAGGCATTGAAGCCCACCCAAATCCACGTTTGATCAGTCATAGTTATAGTATTGTAAATCGGCACCGCGCCGCCTGGCCCCACCGCCATGCCGCGCCACTCCCCATCCATACCCCCGCCGCCTAGTTTCGTATAATACCCATTCTCGAAGCGAAACTTCGCTTTTCCCTAAGTCATGGCTTCCCCTCCAGATTGGTTGAATTACCACCACCTGCGCTACTTCTGGATCGTCGCCAAGCAGGGCAGCCTCGCCCGCGCCGCCGCCCACCTCCGCGTCTCCCAGCCCTCCATCTCCGGCCAAATCCGCGAACTCGAATCCGCCTTCGGCCAGCGCCTCTTCAAGCGCGAAGGCCGCAAAAACGTCCTCACCGAAACCGGCCTCATGGCCCAGCGCTACGCCGAAGAAATCTTCTCCCTCGGCGGCGAAATGATGGACGCCCTCCACAACCGCCCCCTCGAGTCCCCCCTCCGCTTGCGCGTCGGCCTCACCGACTCCTTCCCCAAACTCGTCGGCAACGAAATTCTCCGGCCCGTCTTCTCCCTCGGCCGCCCCCTCCAACTCATCTGCCGCGAGGGCAAACCCGAGGACCTCATCGCCCAACTCGCCGCTCACCGCCTCGACATCGTCCTCGCCGACGAGCCCCCCTCCAGCGCGGTCAACATCCGCGTCTTTGACCACCGCCTCGGCGAAACCGGCTGCCTGTTCTGCGCCGCCAAACCCCTCGCCGCCAAACTCCAAGTCAATTTTCCGCAATCCCTCGACGGCGCCCCCGCCCTCCTCCCCGCCGAAAACGCCCCCCTCCGCCGCGCCGCCGAAACCTGGCTGCGCCACCGCCACCTCCAACCCCGCGTCGCCGCCGAATTCGAGGACCCCGCCCTCATGAAAGTCATGGCCGCCGAAGGCCGCGGCTTTATCGTCCTCCCCGCCGCCTCCGCCGCCATCGCCCTCAAGCGCTACCGCCTCCACGTCTTCGGCCGCGCCGACGACTGCCTCGTTTCCTTCCACGCCTTCACCGCCGATCGCAAAATCGAACACCCCGCGGTCCGGGCCATCACCCACAGCAAAACCTGGCTCACCCAAATCTACCCCCCCCCCCCACCGCGCCCCCCTCAGGGCTGAACCGAAACCTTCCCCGCAGCGATTACGGTATTTTCCACCGCCCCGCCCCGCGCGGCCCCCCCCGCCTCGGCCCGCAGCCCGACGCTCAGCGACAACCCACTTCCCGTCACCCCTAGCGGCCAGGCGCAAATCTCAATCGCCCGCGCCCGGTCTCCAATCACCAAATCCGGCCACCCATCGCGGTCCGCGTCCTCCACCACCTGGTCCCCTGCGTGCCCATAGGCACCATCGCCGTCCGCGTCCACGGCTAACAGGCGCCCCGTGTCATGGTCGTAAAGCTCCAGGCGGCACGCCGCGCTGGCCTGCACCTGCACATTTTGCACCCGCGCCCGCAGCCCGCGCTGGTATATTTCATGGTAGAGCGGAATGCACCAGCCCGCGTGCAGCTGAAACACCCCCGCATTCACCACCGAAGTCGCGGGCAATCCATCCGCAAAATAAAACGTCCCCGTGGCCACCACGGGCGCCCCGCCGCCCTGCCACACCACCCGTACCTCGTCCTCCTCCGCGCTCGGCTCGTGCTCCACATACACCTCCAATTGTTGCCCCGGCAGCAGCCGCTGCACCCGCTCCGCCGCCTCCGCTCCGCCCTTGGCTAAACTCACATATAGCCCGCTCTCCCCGCTCTGCCAACCGCTCACCGCCGCCCGCTTCGCCGTGATGCCCAGGCGCCCCTCCACCGTAAAAGCCGTGGCATTGGTCAATAAAAAGCGACTCCGCCCCAACTCCCGCGCCGACGACGACACCAGCACCCGGTTCTGCCGCGGCTGCAAATCCACCCCTGCCTCCGGCAAGAATACCCTTCCCAGCGGACCCAGCAGGGCTGCGCCCGCCGCCCGCTCCGCCGCCACCGCCGCCTCCAGCGCCTCCGGCCACGCCCCCGGCCGCGCCTGCCGCACCTGGTCCAGCCGCGCCCACACCTGCCCCAACCTCCACCCGTGCGCCGCCCCCCGGCACAGCCGCGCCATCTCTAAAAAAGCCTCCACCGCCCGCGGCACCCGCCCCGCATCCAGCGCCAACTGGCTCACCCGATCCTGCGCCTTCAGCGCCATCAGCCATTGCCCCTGCCCCTTCAGCACTTCCGCCCACAACCCATAAATCTCCGCCTCTTCCCCTGCCAGGCCCCAAGCCACCACTTTCTCCCGCAATTCATCCACCGCCGGCGTCAAGTCCACCTCCGGTTGATCCACCAGCGTAAACCGCACCCACCACTGCTGCGCCTGCAACCACACCTGCTTCAATCCCCTAACCTCCGCCTCCGCCGCGATCACCTCCAAATCCCGCCGCGCCTGCCCCCGATTCCCCTTCTTCCCCGCCGCAATCACGTGCGCCACCTCCAACCCCAAATCCGAGCCCTCCCCAAGCCAATCCTCCCCGCGACTCACCGCCGCCGCGGGCTCCGCCGCCTCTGCCGCCGGGGCTTCTCCCCCCGCTAACAGCAGCGCGCCGCACAGCCCTACGATGTATTTTCTCCGCATTAGCCCGCACCATAATGCAACATTTCCAAACCGGAAGGCCAAATCCACTCCTTCTCCCTCACCCCCCGCGCCGCCGCAGCCGCCGCAGCCGCGCCCCAATCGCCCGCCACCGCCGCCCCACCACCCCAGGCCTCAGCCCCCGCAGCCAGCGCCGCAGCCGCCCCCGCCACTCCTGCACCGCCTGCCACAGCGCCATCGCCCGCAGCCGCGCATACAGCGAATCCTTCGCCCACCCGAGCCAGTCGTGCCCCGCGCGAAACCACCCCACCCCCAGCAGCACCGGCTTGCACACCGTAAAAAACCGCGCCACCACCGCCGTCCCTAGCACCTTGGCCCCCACGATCACCGCCAGCCCCGCCCCCACCTGCCCCCGCCCCATCAAAAACACCGCCCCAATCTTCACCGGCAACAACAACAGGCCAGGCACAAAAAATCCCACCAGCGCCGCCCAAGCCGGCAGCCGCGCCAGCCGCCCCTCCAGCCACCGCAGCACCGGAATCCGCCCCACCCAAGCCATCGCCGCCGTCATCCGCACCCACAGCCACTCCTCCCCAAACGCCAGCAGCGCCGCCACCACCACCATCGGCGGCGTCAACACCCGGCGGATAAAGCGGCTCAACATCTCCCATCATCCCCCCTCCTCCTCCCTTCGGCAAGGCCTTGCCTCCCCCTCCCTTCCCGGCCTATCTTTCCCTCTCCTCTCATGAATCTCTCGCTGCTCCTCGCCCTCCTCCTCTCCCCCGCAGCCTCTGCCCTCGCCGACCCCGCGCCCTCCCCGCGCCTCCTCCCCCCCTTCGGCGACCAACTCTCCGCGCCCGACCGCGCCGCCCTCACCGCCTCCCTCCAACAACTCACCGACCGCCTCCAACAACTTCCCCCCCAACCCGCCAACGCCAACGCCGAGGTCTTCCTCAAAGCGGTCCGCTTCGCCCTCGAAAACCGCGAGTTCTTCCACCCCGACGACGCCGCCAGCGCCCGCGAACTCCTCGCCGAAGCCGACCGCCGCCTCACCGACCTCGCCGCCCACCGCGCCCCCTGGACCCGCGCCACCGGCTTCGTCGTCCGCGGCTACTACAGTCCCATCGACGGCTCCCCCCAACCCTTCGCCCTCGAAATCCCCCCCCATACCCCCGCGCAAAATGCCCCCGCCTGGTTCTGGCTCCAGGGCCGCGGCGAATCCCGCACCGACCTCCATTTTCTCTCCGACCACCTCCGCCGCGGCGGCGAATTCACCCCCCCCAACACCATCGTAGTCCACCCCTGGGGCCGCTACTGCCTCGGATTCAAAGGCCCCGGCGAAGCCGACGTCCTCGACCTCCGCGACCTCCTCGTCGCCGAAAAACGCCTCGACCCCCAGCGCTGCGCCCTCGCCGGATTCTCCATGGGCGGCGCCGGCGCCTGGCTCCTCGGCGCCCACTACCCAGACCGCTGGGCCGTCGTCCACACCGGCGCCGGCTTTGTTGACGTCCGCCGCTATCAAAAACTTAGCGAAGCCCAAATCGCCGCCACTCCCCCCTGGGAACAAACCCTTTGGGCCCAAAACGACGTCCCCAACTACACCCGCAACCTCCTCAATTTTCCCGTCTTCTCCTACAGCGGAGAAAAGGACCCCCAGCGCGCCTCTGCCGCCATCATGGCCGAAGCCTTCCAGCAAAATGGCGCCGCCCTCACCCACCACATCGGCCCCGGCATGGGCCACAAGTACCACCCCGCCACCCGCCAACTCCTCCAAGATCAAATCCAAGCCGCCCTCCTCCACCCAGCCCTCCCCTACCCCCTCAAACTCACGTTCCAAACCCCCACCCTCGACTACTCCCGCATCCACTGGCTCCAACTCACCGGCCTCGCCCACCACTGGCAAGACTCCCGCGTCGACGCCACCCTCAACCGCCCCATCCCCCAGGCCACTTCCCTCCTCCTCACCACCACCAACACCACTTCCCTCACCGTCGCCGCCCCCGACCGCACCCCCTTCCTCCTCCCCGTCGCCATCGAAATCGACGGCCAAAACCTCCAGGCCCCACCAGGCCCCGCCATCCACCTGCGCCGCCAAAACGGAGCCTGGTCTCTCGGCCTCCCCCCCGCCAGCCGCCGCAAACTCCCCGGCCTCCAGGGCCCCATCGACGACGCCTTCACCGCCCCCTTCCTCCACGTCCTCCCCGACCGCCCGGGCTTCGACCCCGCCTGCGACCGCTGGGTCCTAGCGGAATCTGCGGCCCAGCTCTCCCGTTGGCGCACCCTCTTCCGCGGCGACGCCCGCGCCAAACCCGCCTCCGCGGTCACCGCCGCCGACCAACAAAACTACCACCTCATCCTCTGGGGCGACCCCGCGAGCAATCCCCTCATCGCCGCCCAGCTCCCCCAATTGCCCCTCCAGTGGAACCGGCAAACCCTCACCGCCGCTGGCCAATCCTGGCCCGCCCGCGGCCACCTCCCCCTCCTCATCTACCCCAACCCCGATCACCCCGGGCGCTACCTCGTCCTCAACAGCGGCCCCACCTTCCGCGAGGCCCACAGCAAGACCAATTCCCAGCAAAACCCCAAACTCCCCGACTGGGCCATCCTCGACATCACCTCGCCTCCCACCCCCCAAGCGGCCGGCCAAGTCGAGGCCGCCGGCTTCTTCAGCGAAACGTGGGAGTGGCAATAACACCCCGCCGCCCGCCCCTCACTCCCCCAAAATCGCCTCGTCCCAGTCCTTCCACACCGGATCCAAGCCCATCCGCCGCAACAGGGCCTCAATTTCCCGCGGACTCCGCTCGTCCGCGATATCAAATTGCCCCGTCGCGCAGTCCCCCTCACTCCGCTCTCCTAACTCCACCCGCCGACCCTTCTGGGTCAGGTGCAAGTCGTCCTTCCCCACCCCCGTATACCCTCCCGGCTCGGTGTGGCTGCCCGCGCTCATCGCCGTGATGCCGAGCGGCAAAATCGCGTCCCGCAACTCCGCCGACTCCCGCGTGCTCAGCACGATCCCCACCTGCGGAAAGCACATCCGAAACGCGCAGATCAACTGCACAAATTCCACATCGCTAAACCCAAACGCGGGCACAAACCCGCCCGCCGCCGGCCGCATCCGCGGCATCGCCACGGTGTAGCTCGCCTTCCAACAGTGCCGCTGCAACCACTCCAAGTGCGCCGCCAGCGCCAGCGCCTCGTCCCGCCACGGCGCCAACCCAAAAAGCGCCCCAATCCCCATGCGGCGAAATCCCCCCGCATACCCCCGCTCCGGACACGCTAACCGCCAGTCAAAATCCTTCTTGGGCCCCGCCGTGTGCAGCGCCCCATACGGCTCCCGCTGGTAGGTCTCTTGATACACCACCAATCCCTCCGCCCCCGCCGCCACCATCCGCGCATACTCCGGCGCCTCCATCGGCCCCACCTCAATCGCCACCGTCGGAATGAACCCCTTGATCGCCCGAATGCACGCTTCCAAATACCCGTCGCTGACAAATTTCGGGTGCTCCCCCGCCACCAACAATATGTGCCGAAAACCCTCCGCCGCCAAGTGCCGCGCCTCCGCCACCACCTGCTCCACCGTCAAGGTCACGCGCAAAATCGCATTGTCCCGCGAAAACCCACAGTACGCACAGTTATTCACGCACTCGTTACTCACATAAATCGGCGCAAAAAGCCGCATCGTTCGCCCAAAATGCCGCCGCGTCGCCCGCATCGACTCCTGCGCCATCCGCTCCAATTCCCCCGGCGACGCCGGTTCCAACAACCCCGCAAAGCGGCGCATCAACGGCGACTGGCCCTCCGGCAGCCTCTGCAAAACATCGAGAAAACTCACCCCCCCACCAAGACCCCCTCCCCCTCCCGCGCAAGCGCTCAGCCGCCGCTCCCAGCCCTTGAACTTGTTGCCGTCGGCGCGGTCTAAGCGTGCTCTCCATGAAATTCGCCCTGCCTTCCCTCCTCCTCGCCGCCCTCGCTTTCCCCGCTTTCGCCCAATCCCCCCGGCCCGCC
Source organism: Verrucomicrobiales bacterium (assembly GCA_947460575.1). GTDB lineage: Bacteria > Verrucomicrobiota > Verrucomicrobiia > Verrucomicrobiales > V1-33 > CAIZWU01. The sequence goes on from CANHIJ010000021.1 coordinate 33,077, forward strand.
GCCGCGCCCCAGGCTCCCGTTTCGCCCGAGCGGGGCGCTGACGGCAGCGTCACCTTCCGCTGCCGCGCCCCCCAGGCCCGCGAAGTCAAGGTCTCCGGCCAGTTTGGGCCCGAACTCGCCCTCGCCAAAGGCCCCGACGGTCTCTGGACTGGCACCGCCGCCCACGTTCCCCCCGGCGTCCACGAGTACCATTTCAACGTCGACGGCATGAATGTCATCGACCACCTCAACCCCGCCATCAAACCCCAGCGCGCCCCGGGCACTAGCATCCTCCACGTGCCCTCCGACCCCCCCGCCCCCTGGGACCTCCAAGACATCCCCCACGGCACCGTCTCCCAACACGACTATTCCTCCAAGGTCCTCCACCAGTGGCGCCGCCTCGTGGTCTACACCCCCCCAGGTTACCGCGCCGACGGCCCCGCCCTTCCCGTCCTCTACCTCAGCCACGGCTTCAGCGACAACGACCAATCTTGGACCGTCCACGGCAAGGCCCACTGGATCCTCGATGCCCTCATCGCCCAAAAAAAGGCCAAGCCCATGCTCGTAGTCATGCCCGACGCCCACGCCCTGCCCCCCGGCCCCAGCTGGAAAGATGAATACGCCGACGCCAATACCAAGGCCTTTTGCGAGGAACTCCACCGCGACGTCATCCCCCTCATCGAACAATCCTATCACGTCGACCCCGCCCCCGCCGCCCGCGCCTTCGCCGGCCTCAGCATGGGCGGCCGCCACGCCCTCACCGTGGCCCTCACCATGAGCCAGGAGTTTTCCCAGATTGGCGCCTTTAGCTCCGCCGTCCCCGGTGATTCCCTCGTGGGCGCCGCCTGGGCCGACGCCCCCGCCATCAATTCCCGCCTCAAGTTGCTCTGGATCGGCTGCGGCCAAGACGATTTCCTCTTCGCCCCCAACAACGCCTTCGACGCCCAGCTGAAAGCCAAGGGCATCGCCCACGAATACGCCGTCACCCCCGGCACCCACTCCTGGCCCGTCTGGCGCAACTACCTCGCCACCTTTGCCCCCCGCCTCTTCCCTTAACCCCGCGCCCGGGCCCTCCTCCGGGGAAACCCCCTTGCTTGCCGCGGCGCGCTGTGGTCCCCTGTAGGACCCCCTTACTGCCCCGCCTCCCATGAGTGATCCCTTTTCCGCCTACGCCCATCCTGAAGCCCTCGTCAGCACCGATTGGCTCGCCGACAACCTCGACGCGCCCGGCATCCGGATCGTGGAGAGCAACGAAGACGTCCTCCTCTACGAAACCGGCCACATCCCCGGTGCCATCCACATCGACTGGCGCCGCGACCTCAACGACCAAACCATCCGCGACTACATTGGCCCCGAAGCCTTCGCCGCCCTGTGCGCCCGCTCGGGCATCACCCCCGACACCACCGTGATCTTTTACGGCGACAAGTCCAACTGGTGGTCCTGTTACGCCCTCTGGGTCTTCCACCTCTTCGGCCACACCAAGTGCCAAATCCTCAACGGCGGCCGCTCCAAGTGGGTCGCCGAAGCCCGCCCCCTCACCCGCTCTCTCCCCGCCATCGAACCCGTCGCCTACCCGGTCCCCCCGCGCCGCCGCGACGCCGAAATCCGCGCCTTCTACGCCGAAACCCTGGCCCACATGCAGAGCGGCCTCCCCCTCGTCGACGTCCGCAGCCCCGGCGAATTCAGCGGCGAAGTCACCCACATGCCCGAGTACCCCCAAGAGGGCGTCCTCCGCGGCGGCCACATCCCCAGCGCCCACAGCATGCCTTGGGCCCGCGCCGCTAATCCCGACGGCACCTTCAAATCCCCCGAAGAACTCCGCGCCCTCTACGCCGATGCCCTCGGCCTTAAAACCGACGACGACATCATCGCCTACTGCCGCATCGGCGAGCGCTCCAGCCACACCTGGTTCGTCCTCAAATACCTCCTCGGCTACCAAAAGGTCCGCAACTACGACGGCTCCTGGACCGAGTGGGGCAACATGGTCCGCTCCCCCATCGAGCGCCGCTAGCCGCCCCCGGCCCGCCCTCCCCGACCTCCCCCATGTATCCTCCCGCCCTCCAGGACCTCATCGACCTCTTTTCCAGCCTCCCCGAATCCGAGCGCCGGGAAATGCTCATCAACCTCGCGGAAACCGCGCCCCTCCACGCCCCCCAGGAGGGCCAAACCTTCGACCTCGAAGACGTCCGCAAGGACGAGGAATGCACCGACACCGTAGGCGTTTTCCTCCGGGCCGCCCCCGACGGCACCATCAGCTATAAAATCTCCCTCGGCCCCCAGGTGCAAACCCTCACCCGGGCGATGACCTCCATCCTCTGCCAGGGCCTCAACGGCTCCACCCCAGCCGCCATCCTGGAAGTCCCCGCCGACTTCGTGCCCAAAATCGTCGGCGCCGAACTCGTCCGCCTCCGCAGCCAGACCGTCTACTACGTCCTCACCCGCATGAAGTCGGCCGCCAAGGTCCACCTCAACCGCCTCCGCGCCGCGGCGGCGGGCCCGTCCTGAGCCGCCGCCGCCGCGACCCTCACTTGGCTTCGGACGGCGCCGCTTCAGGCTTCTCGGCCTTCTCCGCTTTCGCGGGCTTTTCCGCGGCCTTCGCTTGGCCCGGGCCCCCCGCCTTCTCCGCGGACTCCTCCTTGTCGGAAATCTCCGGCCGCAGGAACATGCGGTTCTCCTTGTAGCTGATCACGGTGTCTAACTCCCGCAGGAAATCCGCCCCAAAAATGGCGTCGTAGGTCCCCTGCCCCTCCAGGGTCTGCGAATCCTTAAAAAGATCCGCCGAAGTCACTTCCCGGTTCTCGATCACCGACTCCCCAATCTTCATCACCGGCACCATCGTCTTCGCCGCCGGAGCCTCCCCCCCAATCCCGTAAATCTTTTCCGTCATGGGCCCAATCTCCAAGCCCGCCTTCTGCGCAAACCCCAAGTGCAGCACGCAGCCGTGCGCCCCGGTGTCGATCAAAAAGCGCGTCTTGGTCTCCTTGATCGTCCCGTCCACCACGATGTGATTCCCGGAAAGCCGGTAGTCGAAGGACTGGTAACTCCGCAGCTCCAACAACTCTTTAACTGTTAGAGTGCGAAACTCGGGCTGCTTGGCGAGGTCGTCCTTCAGCTTGCTCCAGCCCTCCACCAAATGGCGGTCGGTCTCGCTGAGTTTGTCAAAATCCAGCGGCGCGAGGCGCCCGTCTTGGAAGCGGAAAAAGGCCTTGGATTCGGCCTCATTTTTGTCGGCCAGGGCCGCGGTGAAGCTCTTGCCGTCGGCCATATTCCAGCGCCGAAACTCCGCCTTCACCTCCGCCTTAGCCCCGGGCTTGGCCTCGCCCTTGCCCTCGACCTTGCCCGCCGCAGGCTTGTTGATGTTGTCCGGCTTGAGGAACATGCGCCCCTCCCGGTAGCTGATCACGGCGTCCAGTTCCCGCAGGAAATCCGCCCCGAAAATCACGTCGTAGGTCTTGGGGTACTGACCTTTGCGGAAAAGATCCGTCGCCAACAACTTGCGCTTCTCAATCACCGCGTCCCCCAATTTGATGCTCGGCACCACCGTCACCGCCGCCATGGCCTTGCCCCCCACCCCGAAAATCTCCTGGTTAAACGGCCCCATCTCCAAGGCCACCTCCTCCGCCGACCCCGAGTGAATCAGCGAGGTGTCCGCCCCAGTGTCCACCATGAAGCGCATCGCCTTGCCGTTCACCTGCCCCTCCACAAAAATGTGGTTGCCCTCAATGTCGAACTCAAAGGACTGATAGCCCCGCAGTTCTAGCATCTCCTTGACGGTTAGCTTGGAAAACTCCGCGTTGTTCAGCAACTCGTCCTTAAACTTCGTCCACTTGCGCACAAAATTCTGATCGGGATCCGCTAGCTCCCGCAGAGTCCGGGTCACTTTCTTCCCGTCCTGCAATTTGAGGGTCACTGAGGTAGCACTCTTCTCCACCACCACCGCGTAAAAAGCCTTCCCATCCCGCGTACTGAAGCGCCGGTACACCGACGCCTCCTGCGCCGATATCGGCAGCAGCGCTCCCAGGCTAAAACAGGCAGTCAAAACGAAGGCGGGCAGAGGGCGGGATAGGTTCATGGCTTTAAAAATCATGGCAGTGGGTCCTGAGCGGATTTGATGGTGTCAGCGGAATCTAATGGACAATCACCCGGCTGCCCCCCTTATTTCAATCATTATGATGATCCGGCTGCATTTTCCCGTTCGCTCGCTCCTCCTCGCCGGAGCCGCCCTCTGCTCGCTCGCCTCCTCCGCCTCCGCTCTGGAGCCCCGCACTTGGATCAGCCTCGACGGCCGCACCATCGACGCCGAACTCGTCAAAACCGACGGCGTCCTCGTGGAACTCAAGGACAAGGAGGGCCGCACCCTCAAAATCCCCAAGCTCTCCCTCAGCTTCGGCGACCTCGACTACATCGCCGAATACGCCCCCGAGGAAAAATCAAACAGCCTCAGCCCCAAGCCCACCGGCAAAATCAAGGTCCCCCAGCCCGCCAAGGAGATGAAGTTCAGCCCCAAGGTCATCAAAAAAGATGCCGGGGAACTCAAGCTCGGCCAAGCCACCTTCCGCGTCTGCGAAACCCCCCACTTCAAAGTCCTCTACTCCAAGGGCCTCGACCCCATGGACACCGCCGAACTCGCCGAACGCCTCTGGCACGACACCGGCTTCTTCCACGCCAGCTTCGCCGGAAAATTCAAGGACCGCCGCATGGCCATCATCCTCGCCGACGGCTCCAACGAATTCCTCACTCTCGGCGAGTGGTACCGCGAAATCCTCAACGCCTCCGGCAATACCAAAATCGCCGACGAACTCGCCCGCTCCTGGCCCCTCACCGGCTCCACCAATATCAGCCTCCCCGCCGAAACCGCTTCCGACAACGGACTCCTCGCCGAAGCCACCGTGATCCGCAGCGCCGGCCGCGGCTCCACTGGCAAAGGCGATAACGCCAAAGGCGTCTGGGCCTCCTTCCGCACCCACGTCATCGCCGGCGACCTCATGGGCCTCCAAGCCGGCGGCCTCTCCAATTTCGCCAAAGAAGGCCGCTTCGCCATCTTCACCGGCCATTCCTACTTCAAAGAAATCGAACTCACCGGCGAAACCCTCACCGGCATCATCCAAAAGGACACCGCCAAAAAAGCCTCCACCGCCGGTGGCTACGACAACGGCAAAAATTGGGCCGCCGAACTCAAGCGCCGCATCCGCAAGGGCGACCTCAAACCCAGCCTAACCGTCCTCTTCGCCAGCGACAGCAACGACGCCAAACCGGACGACCTCGCCCTCGCCTACAGCTTCTCCCGCTTCCTCCAAAGCACCCCCGAACGCCACAGCGCCTACAGCAAACTCATGGAGCGCATCAGCACCTCCCGCCAAGTCCCCGACACCGACAGCATCGCCAAGGTCTTCGGCCTCGACGACGGCGCCGCCCTCGAAAAAGCCTGGCTCGACTGGGTCGACAGCGGCGATTTCCGCTAGCGCTCAGCTTAGCTCTTCCGCCGGGTAGCTCCAAATCTCACTCAAGGTGGGGTGGTAAAACGGGATCCGGGCAAACTCCGCCGCGGTGCTCCGAAAGTGCATCGCCACCGCCACCGCGTGGATCAATTCCACCGCCTCCGGTCCCACCACCGAGGCCCCCAAAATCTCCCCCGTCTCGCCGTCCGCGATCATTTTCACAAAGCCCTCCACCGCCCCCATCACCATGGATTTGCCGTGGTCGTTAAACGGATAGGAAGCCGCCTTCCACGGCCGCCCCGACGCCGCCGCCTCGGCCTCATTCATTCCCACCGCCGCCGCCTGCGGCTCCGCAAAGACCCCAAAAAGCTTCAAGCGGTAGTCCATCTCCTCCAAGCCCCCTTCCCCGCGCACCAGCCGCGCCGCATTGCGCGCCGCCATCTCCCCCTGCTGGATCGCCACGTGCACCACCTCGGCCTCCCCGCAGACGTCCCCCGCCGCAAAAATGTGCGCCGCGCTCGTCTGCATGCTCGGGGAAACCTTGACGTAACCGCCCGCCCAGGCCACTCCCGCCGCCGCCAGCTCCAGGCCCTCCACCGCCCCCCGCCGCCCCAGCGCGAGCAAGACCGCCGCGGCCTCCGCGCTCCGCTCCTCCCCCCCCTGCCCAAAGCGCACCCGCACCCCCGCCGCACTCCGCTCTACCCCCAACAGCGCCGTCCCCGTGTGCACCGCCATCCGCCGCGCCAAACTCTCCCGCACCACCTCCGCAACGTCCCGATCCATCCCCCGCAACAATTGCTCCCCACGCTGGATCACCGTCACCGCCCGCCCAATCCCCTCCAAATAGTGCGCCATTTCCAAGGCAATCGCCCCCCCGCCCAACACCACAAAGGAAGCCGGCAAGTCCGCCGCGTCTAACACCATGTCGCTCGTCCACGCCCCCACTTCCCGCAGCCCCGGAACCTCCGGCCACGCAATCTCCGACCCCGCCGCGATCAAAATCGTTTTCGCCTCAATAGTTAGGACAACTCCATCCTCCCGCCGCCGCACCGCCAATTCCCGCGGCCCCACAAAGGCCGCCGTCCCCCGCACCAAGGCAAAGCGCCCATCCCCCAACTGCCCCGCCCGGTAGTCCGCAAATTCCGCAATCAACTCCCGCTTGCGCCGCCGCACCGCCCCCACATCCACCCCGCCCCACTCCGCCGCGACCCCAAACCGCCCCGCCGCCCGCACCTGCAAGGCCACATTGGCCGTCTGGATCAAGGTCTTGCTCGGCATGCAGCCCCGCAAAATGCACAGACCCCCTAACTCCTCTGCGCCATCGATCACCACCGCCCGCAGCCCCAACTCCGCCGCCGTCCGCGCCGCCGCATACCCCGCGCTTCCCCCCCCGATTACCGCAAAGTCATAGGCCTGCTTCCGTTCCGTGCCATCAGCGCTTGTCATAACTCTCACCTTCCCCCATCTCCCGGCCCTGCAAACCGGGAAATACCGCCCCGCTTTCCCCCGCCCCTCCGCCTTGCGCCCGCTCCCCGCCCCAGTAAAGTCCACCCTTCATGGCAGACGACGGGCTCACCCCAATGATGCGGCAATACCAGGCGATGCGGCGCTCGCTGCCCGACGACGTGCTCCTATTCTACCGCCTCGGCGATTTCTACGAGATGTTCTTCGAGGACGCCATCGCCGCCGCCGCCATCCTCAACCTCACCCTCACCAAACGCCACGCTATCCCCATGTGCGGCGTCCCCTACCACGCCGCCGACGGCTACGTCCAACGCCTCATCCGCGAAGGCAAACGCGTCGCCATCGCCGAACAAACCAGCGAACCCATCCCCGGCAAACTCGTCGACCGCGAAATCGCCCAAATCATCACCGCCGGCACCGTCATGGACCTCAACATGCTCGAGAGCCGCTGCAATAATTTCCTCGCCGCCGTCTGGCGCGAAAAATCCCGCTGCGGCCTCGCCTGGCTCGACCACACCACCGGCGAATTCCGCGTCGCCGAACCCCCCGACCTCCCCGCCCTCATGGAGGCCCTGGCCCGCATCGCCCCCGCCGAAACCCTCGTCGCCGAGGACCAAATCCCCCTCTTCCCCCACCTCAAAAACCCCGTCCCCGTCGAGTCCTGGCCCTTCCTCCTCGACCAGGCCCGCCACAGCCTCCTCGACCACTTCAAAGTCCACTCCCTCGACGGCTTCGGCTGCACCGGCATGCTCCCCGCCCTCAGCGCCGCCGGTGGACTCCTCCACTACCTCAAGGACGTCCTCCGCCGCAAGGTCGACCACCTCCGCCGCCTCCGCGTCGCCAGCGACGGCGACTTCGTCCTCATCGACGCCGCGAGCCGCTCTAACCTCGATCTCGTCCACTCCCGCAGCGGCCCCGAACACACCCTCCTCGGCGCCATGGACCGCACCGCCACTCCCATGGGGGCCCGCCGCCTCCGCGAGTGGATCCTCCAACCCCTCCGCCAATTGCGCCCCCTCCAAGAGCGCCAAGACCTCGTCGCCGCCCTCCTCGACGCCCCCTTCATCCTCTCCAAACTCCGCCAAAGCCTCAAGTCTATCCGCGACGTCGAGCGCACCCTCGCCCGCCTCAACCAAGCTAGCGGCAACGCCCGCGACCTCCAAACCCTCGCCGCTTCCCTCGACGAAGTCCCCGCTCTCCACTCCCTCCTCGCTTCCCTCGAAACCTCCCCCGCCCTCGCCGCCGCCCTCCTCCCCCGCCTCCGCGCCTTCCCCGACTTGTCCGCCATGGTGCGCCTCGCCCTCGCCGACGAACCCCCCGCCACCCTCAAAGACGGCGGCATCTTCCGCTCCGGCTACCTCCCCGCCCTCGACGAACTCCGCGCCGCCTCCACTAGCGGCAAACAGTGGATCGCCGACCTCCAAACCTCCGAAATCGCCCGCACCGGCATCAAATCCCTCAAGGTCAAGTTCAACGCCGTCTTCGGATACTTCATCGAAATCACCCGCTCTAACCTCGACAGCGTCCCCCTAGACTACGTCCGCAAACAAACCACCGTCAACGCCGAGCGCTTCATCACCCCAGGCCTCAAGGAGGTCGAAGACAAAATCCTCGGCGCCGACGAGCGCGCCAAACGCCTCGAATTCGAAGCCTTCCTCGACCTCCGCACCCAGGCCCTCACCGAAATCGACGCCATCCAGGACACCGCCGACGCCCTCGCCGTCCTCGACGCCATCGCCTCCCTAGCGGAATCCGCGCGCCTCTTCAATTACTGCCGCCCCCTCCTCAACCAGTCCCGCACCCTCTATATCAAGGACGGCCGACACCCCGTGCTCGACCAAAATTTAACCGAAGAAAAATTCGTCCCCAACGACGTCCTCCTCGAACCCGCCGCCAACCGCCTCCTCATCCTAACGGGACCCAACATGGCTGGGAAAAGCACCTACCTCCGCCAGGTCGCCCTCCTCACCCTGATGGCCCAAACCGGCAGCTTCATCCCCGCCAGCGCCGCCGAAATCGGCCTCGTCGACCGCATCTTTACCCGCGTCGGCGCCAGCGACGACCTCTCCCGCGGCCAGTCTACCTTCATGGTCGAAATGCACGAAACCGCCGCCATCCTCAACAACGCCACCGAACACAGCCTCGTCATCCTCGACGAAATCGGCCGCGGCACCGCCACCTTCGACGGACTCTCCATCGCCTGGAGCGTCGCCGAATACCTCCACGATTCCCTCGCCTGCCGCACCCTCTTCGCCACCCACTACCACGAACTCACCGGCCTCGCCGCCCGCCGCCCCGCCGTGCAAAACTTCAGCGTCGCCGTCCGCGAGTGGAACGACCGCATCATCTTCCTCCGCAAAATCATCCCCGGCGCCGCCGACAAAAGCTACGGCATCCAAGTCGCCCGCCTCGCCGGCTTGCCCCAAGAAATCCTCGACCGCGCCAAGGCTATCCTAACGACCCTCGAAGCCAACGCCACCGCCCCCGAGCAGGCCCACGCCGCCAAGCCCCTCAAGGCCAAGCGCTCCGCCGCCGCCATCGACGGCCCCGACACCGTCCAGCCCCAGCTGGACCTCTCCTAATTAATCCCCCCCTCCCGCCATGCCCTCTATCTTCCGCGCCCGCACCCCCGTCGCCGCCAGCGCGGAAACCCTCTTCGATTTCCACAGCGACCCCCACAATCTCACCAAAGTGATGCCCCCGACCCTAACGCTCGTCTCCCTCCAGACCGAGGGCCCAGCCCAGGAAGGCCGCCTCATTGAGCTGCATTGCCGCGATTGGGGGGTGATTCCCCTGCGCTGGCTCTGCCGCTGGAAAACCGTGCAGCGCCCCCACCTCCTCGTGGACGAGATCGTAAAAGGTCCCTTCGCGCTCTTTGAGCACCAACACCGCTTCGAACCCCTGAGCCCTAACAAGTGCCTCATGAGCGACACCGTCACCTATCAATGGGGCCGCTCCTGGTGGGGCCGCCTCGTTTCCGAGACCGCGGTGCGATTCTATTTAACTTTGCTCTTCAAGTTCCGCCACTACCGCACCCGAACCTGGGCCGCCCAACAGGTCGGCTCGCCGCCCGCCTAATGGACGTCGCCCGCAAATTGGAAATCCTCGCCGACGCCGCGAAGTACGACGCCTCCTGCGCGAGCAGCGGCGCCGCCCGCAAGGATTCGCGCGGCAGCGCCGGAGTCGGCTCCACCGGCGGCGCCGGCATTTGCCATTCCTACACCCCCGATGGGCGCTGCGTCTCCCTGCTCAAGGTGCTGATGACCAATGCCTGCCTCTACGACTGCCACTACTGCATCAACCGCCGCTCCAGCAACGTCGCCCGCGCCCGCTTCACGCCCGCCGAGGTCGTGCAGCTCACCCTCGATTTCTATAAGCGAAACTACATCGAAGGATTATTCCTCAGCAGCGGCATCATCCGCAGCGCCGACCACACCATGGAACT
>CANHIJ010000022.1 GCA_947460575.1 Verrucomicrobiales bacterium
AATGAGGCCTACCCTGAGACTCATTGCAGGAGCACCCATGATGGCAGCATGAGCAGCCCTGCTGTCGCTATCCCAACGGGATTCTGTCCTTCAGCCCAGGGTTGGCCGAAAGAAATGAGGCCTACCCTGAGACTCATTGCAGGAGCACCCATGATGGCAGCATGAGCAGCCCTGCTGTCGCTATCCCAACGGGATTCTGTCCTTCAGCCCAGGGTTGGCCGAAAGAAATGAGGCCTACCCTGGGATCACGTCGGCGCCGGGATGAACCGCAACGCGGTTCCGCCCCCCGGGATCAATCCCACACCTATTTTTCGTCCAAGGTCTCCTAGTGTTTTTCCAACAAAATCCGCAACTCATTCTGAAAGGAAATTTTTTGGCGATGCTGCGCCTGCTTGTCGAGGTAGGCGCTCACCAATTCTAGATTGGACACCCTGACGGAAAAACAGGCGTAGCCCACCTGCTAGGTAAACTCGGATAGAGTGCCGTCGGCGCTCTGCCCCAACGGGGCACCCATGGACGCAGGTAAAGCACAGGGCCTCCTCAAGGAAAGGACTCTCCAAACACTCCCTCCCTCCCTACCGATGGCTTGGCACCTGTCAGCATCTATCAGCGATCCTGCTGGTGGTTGAGTGAAGCGACATCGCTGGATCCGTGTCCTAACATCACACGTACCCTGGCGGGGGTGGCAGCGCCTCCCTCAAGGGCCAAAGCGCGAAGAAAAAGTTTAACATCCAACCGCCTCGCGCCCATCGAGTAAGCCAGTGAACTCCCGTGTTCTAGAAGCAATGGAGCAGGGGTTGTGTTGGGGGGAGGAGGGCGACTTAGGGGGGACTTGGCCTACCCTAAATTACATATCGGATGTCCTTTGGGATGGGGCGCGGGCAGTTTTTGGGGCTGGCGAGGAGTTTGGCGAGGTGGGCTTGCCAGGCCTGAGGGCGCGGTTTTTTGGGGCGAAGTGGCGCGGGTGGTGGGCGAAGAGGGCGGAGCCAGAGGCGAGGCAGCAGGATTGGAGGCGGCGGTAACGCTGGCGGATGGCGCGGCGCAGCCACGTGTGGGCCGGGGAGCGGGGCTTTGGGGCGGAGGGAGAGAACAGCGAGGAGCGGAGGGAGATTAAATCGTGCGCGGCGCCGAGATCTTTTTCGAGTTGGCGGAGGCGGGCGGCGAGTTTGGAAAAGCGCTTGGGCCGGACTGGGGTCAGCCAGGTCAATTGGTAGGCGAGCTGTTTGGCGGCGGTGCGCCAGCGGTGCAGAGAGGGATCGTCTTGGCGGGAGCGGGCTTTTTTCCAGCGGCGGCGGGCCCGGCGGTAGGAGGCTTGGAGGCCTGCGGCGATGCTTGACCAGCCGTTTTCGGGGAGGTGCACAGATAGGAAGAACTGGCGGGATTTTTCGAGGTCCAGGGTAGAGGCGGCGATGGCTTGGGCCGCTGGATGGGCTGGGGGCGCCGCGGTGGCTTGGAACAGGGGGAGCAAGCGGAGGGCGGCGCGATGGGGGCGGGCTCGGCTGGATTGGAGGAGGGCCTGGAGGGTTTGGCGGGCCACTTGGCAGTCGCGGGCGGCGGCGAGGCGAGCGGAGGCGGCGCGGAGGCGGGCGTATTCTTGGGTAAAAGTGGCCTTGCGGAGGGCGGGGCGGATGAGTTGTAGGAGGGCGCGGAGGCGCTTGGTGGTGACGCGGATGAGGTGGACGGTTTCGGTTAGGGCGGCGGCGGGCTGCTGGGCGCGGTGGAGCACTGGTTGGACCAGGCCGGAGGCGCTGCGCCCAAGCCAGTCGGCTGGGGATTCCCCGCGGCGGAGGGCGAGGGGGTGCGGGTTCATGGGCGGGGGGAGGTGCCTGGGCTCAAGGGGGCGGGGGCGGGACGGTTAATACGGGCCGGTGACTGGAGGCGGTGACGGCTTGGGCCACGGAGCCCCGCAGGGCAGAACCGGCGCGGGTGTGGCCAGAGCTGGCCAGGCAAATGATGTCGGCGCCAAAGCGCTCGGCGGCGGCACAAATGCCTTGGGCGGCATCCCCGTCGATGAGGGCCTCGGCAGTCACCTGGGTGCGGGGGCGGGGGGGGAGGGCGGCGATGCGCCGCTCGAGTTCAGCTTGGGCGGCGGATTGGGCCTGGTCAGCCTCGATGCTGTTGATGAGGAAGACTTGGGAGCGTTTTAGGGGGTTGAGGCCTTCGCGGGGGGCGGGGATGACGTGGAGAAGGCGGATCGCGCCGCCCTCGTCAAGCAGGCCGAGGGCGTAGCGCAAGGGTTCCTGGTCGGTGGCGTCTAGGTCGGTGGCCACGAGGATGCGGCGGAACTGGGGGAGGCGGAAGGGGACTGGGCGGGTGGAGGCGGGGACGCAGAGGACATTAGTGGCGGCGTGGGGGAGCAGCCTGCGGGAGAACGAGGGGTGGCCGAGGCGGTCCCAGCCATGGCGCTGGTGGATTCCGAGGACGATGAGGCCGGCGTCGCGCTCGTCGGCGAGTTGTGCCAAAGCGACTTCGGGGTGCGCTTTGGCCAGGGGGAGGTGGACTCGGACGGGGGGAGCCCCGAGGGCTTCGTTGGCGCGGTCCCAGACGTCGCGGCCCAGGGCGATTTCGGCATCGGAGTCGGAGAGAGTCCGCGGCTCTGCGTCCGCGACGGGGAGGGGCGGGGCTTCGCGCAAGTGAACGGCCTCTACTTCGAGTTTCCCCCAAGTTTCGAGGTCGCGGACGGCGGCGAGGCCGGCGTCGCTGGCCTGGGTGAAGTCGACGCCGCAGAGGACGCGGAGGGTGGCGTGGTCCTCCAGCCAGGCCTGGAGGAGGTCGGGGCGGCGGATGATGAGGACTGGGATGGGGCAACTTTCGGCGACGCGCTCGGCGACTCTGCCGAGGAGCCAGCGCTCGGCCCGGCCGCCTCCGGTGGAGCCGAGGACCACGATGAGGGTCGGTTGGTCGGCGGCGGCGGCGGGGATTTCGTGGCTGGCTTTGCCGCGGCGCAGTTCGCTGACGACTTCGATGCCGCGGGCGCGGAGGCGGGCGGCCTCGGAGTCGAGGAGTTGGCGCCAGGAATCGAGCAGGTGGGAATCGCCCACCAGCATGGGATCAGTCAGGTAGGGCCAGTCTGGCAGGCAGTGGAGGAGGCGAAGGGGGAGGTGGAGAGCCTTGGCGAGGGAGGCGGCGACTTCGGAGGCCCGGGCGGCGGCTTCGGAGAAATCGGTGGCACAGAGGACTTGCATGGGAAGGGGGAGGCGTGGAGAAGGGTTGGGGGCGCTGGGGGCGCGATCAGGGCGGGGCGGGGGCCAGTTGGCGGGAGCTGGCGCTGTCCTGAGGCGGGGCGGGTTGGGAGGCGAGGGCGAGGAGGCGCTTGACTTCGGCGTCGGTGGTTTGGTCGAAGTCTTCGTACCACTGGCTGACGGAGCCGAAGGTTTCGGGAATGTGGAGGGCGATGAGGTCGTCGACCTCTGGCAGGATGGATTCCACGGCAGCCTCGGAGGCGATAGGAGCGGCGACTACCAGGGCGGTGGGCTGCTGGGCGCGGAGGACCTGGATGGCGGCGTGGAGGGTGGAGCCGGTGGCGATGCCGTCGTCGACGAGGAGGACGGTTTTGCCCTTGATGTCGGGGGCGCCAGTGCGGTTGCGGTAGGCGATTTCGCGGCGGTGGAGTTCGCGGAGTTCGCGGGCGGTGGCGGCCTTGATTTGGTCGGGGGTGACGCCGGCGCGGCGGATGACGTCGCGGTTGAGGATGCGGTGGCCGCCGCAGGAGATGGCGCCCATGGCGACTTCTTCCCAGCCGGGGACGCCGAGTTTGCGGACCACGATGAGGTCGAGGGGGGCGCGGAGGGCCTGGGCGACTTCGAAGGCGACGGGGACGCCGCCGCGGGGCAAGCCGAGGACGAGGAGATCCTGGCGGTGGGCGTATTGGCGGAGCGCTTGGGCGAGGAGGTGACCAGCGTGGTGCCGACTGTGGAAGCGAGGCGGGGTAGTTTTCATAGAAAACCTCCGTCGGAGGTGGGGGCGGGGATATGGGAGCGGAACCAATTGGCAGCGAGTTGGGCGACCTGCTCGAGGGCGCCGCGCTCTTCGAAGAGGTGGGAGGCGTGGGCGACGATGCGGAGTTCTTTGACGCCGGGGAGCTGTTCGAGGGCGGTTTCGGTGAGTTGAAGCACCACCTCGTCCTTGCCGCCGACGATAAGGAGGACTGGGCAGTGGACTTTTTCGAGGGCGGCGCCGGCGAGGTCGGGGCGGCCTCCGCGGGAGACGACGGCGCTCACTTGTTCGCCGAGATGGGCGGCGGCGGCGAGGGCGGCGGCGGCGCCGGTGCTGGCGCCGAAGAAGGCGAGAGGGAGGGCGGCGGTGCCGGGGCGCTGGCGGAGCCAGTGAGCGACTTCGAGGAGGCGGCGGGTGAGCAGGGCGATGTCAAAGCGGAGGTGGCGGGTGAATTCGTCTTCGGCCTCTTCCTGTTTGGTGAGGAGGTCGAAGAGGAGGGTGGCGAGACCGGCTTGGCGGAGGATGCGGGCGACGTACTGATTGCGGGGGCTGTGGCGGCTGCTGCCGCTGCCGTGGACGAAGACGACGATGGCGGAGGCGTTGGGGGGGATGCAGAGTTCGCCGTCGAGGCGGACGCCGTCGGCGGGGATGGAGACGGATTGGAGGGAAGTGGCGGGAGGGGACTCGGTTTTCATGGCTCGGGAGGCAGGTTGGGGAGGCGGGAGGCGGGGCGGGGGCAGCAGTGGACCCAGGGGGTGGCTTCGAGCAGTTCTGGGGGGATGGGGAGGCCGGTCTCTTCGCAGAGGCCGTAGGAGCCATGGCGGATGCGCCCGAGGGCGGCGTCGACGTCGGCCAGCGACGGCAGGTCTGAGAGGGGCATTTGGCTGGGGAGGGCTTGGCTGGGGAGGGGTTGCTGCGGGCGCCATTCGGCGCCGGGGCTGAGGTAGGGAGGGGGGGGCGAGGGAAGCTGGCCGTTGTGGGCCATGAGGATTTTGTGGCGCAGGGCTTGGAGTTCGCGGTGGTGCCAGGCCCAGGGGAGGGGGACGGCGCGGGTTCCGCTTTCGGGTTCGAGGTCCAGCCAGAGGGGGTGCATGGGCAGTGGGGGAGGAGGGGTTTAGGGGGAGGCGGAGGAGAAAAAGGGCGGGCCGCGTGGGGGGGGGGAGAGTCAGCGCATGGGGGGCTCGGCGGGGCTCGGAGGGGGGAGGGAGGGGGCTTCGCGGGCGCGCTTGAGGATGAAGCGGCCGGTGCACTGATCACCTTCGGCTTGGGCGACTTTGGCTTGGAGGGCGTCGATGCAGCGGGGGAGGGCGAGGCCGCCGCTGGGGACGACGCCGACGAGGGGGGTGGCTCCGCGAAGGATGGATTTGCGGGCCTGGGAGCGGGAGCGGACGACTTTGGAGGACATGGGAAGGGAGAAAAGGGGGGCGGTGTGGGGAGAGAGGGGCGGAGAAAAAGGCGCGCCCGGCCCTGGGTTTATGTAGCCCTGGAGGGGGGGTGGCGACAACTTCGCCGCGCCTTGGCTGCGCCTAGGCAATTGTCCCGAGGGCCCCCCCGCGAGGTGGCGGGCGGGGCGCTGGCTCAAAGGCCTGGGGCGAGGCGGGCCCAGCGGGCGCGGAAGGGGGGGTACTCGAGGGCGAGGGCGCGGCCGACGAGTTGGGCGTAGTTTTTGAGTCCGCTCTGGAGGGCGAAGGCGACGAGGAGTTCGCGGCGGCGGTAATATTGATCGGAGTCGGGAAGGCGATCGAGGAGGCGTTCGGCGAGGGCGGCGAGGGAGGCGGGGGAGCAGGCGGCGAGGGGGAGGGAGGATTCGGGGCCGCTGGGGGGCTTGACTTTGAGGCCGTCTGGGGCGGAGGAGAGTTGGCCGCGGAGGAAGGGGCCTGGGGAGCGCTCGACCATGCCGTCGATGGGGGTGGCGAGGTCGTGGGCAAGGCTGTCGAGGAAAGAGGCGGCGTCTTCCCACCAGCGGAGGAGGTCGGCGTGGGCGGCCTGGGCGCGTGGGGTGGAGGGCTTGATTTGGCGGAGGTGAGCGGTGGCTTCGTCGAAGGCGAGTTTGCGACCGAGGGGAGCGACTTCGGTTTCGGCTTGGGCGAGGGCTTGGAATTCGGCGGCGACTTGGGCTTGGAGTGCGGCGGCGGCTTGGGTGCTGAGGGTGGTTTCGCTTTGGCGGAGGGCGGCCTCGAGGTCGGCGAGGCGGGTGGCGGCGGCGGCTTGAGCGGCGCCGGGGAGGGTGAGGGAGGCGGCGAGGGAGCGGGCGCGGAGGAGTTGGGCGCGGGCCTCGTCGGGGGAGGATTCGCTGAGGGGGAGAGGGGGGAGAGCGTCGATGACTTTAATGTCGTCGAGGTAGGGTTGGGCGAGTTGTTTGTAGCGGTCGACCCAGGCGGCGGAGCGCGGGGGGGTGGAGGAGGCGAAGGCGCGGAGGAAGGAGGCGGCGCTGGGGAAGTCGCCGAGGTGCCAATTTTTCAAGCCGGCGGCGAGGAGACCGATGGCTTGGGTGGAGTCTGGGGGGCAGTCGGAGGCGTGGCTGGGGGGGACGGGGTCGTCGCGGTCGAGGGTGGCGGCGCTTTTGGCGAAGAAGGTGGCGACCTCTTGGTCGGGGGGGTCGGCAGGGAAGGGGGAGCGGAGGGCGGCGAAGTTTTGGCGGGCGGCGGGGAGGTCGGCGGCGAGGAGGGCGGCGAGGGCGGCGTTGTAGTGGGCCCAGTTGCGGGTGGGCTGTGGGGTGGCGGGGTCGGCGGCGAGGGCGGCGAATTGGGAGCGGGCGTTGGGGAAGTCGAGGCTGCAGAGGGTTTCGCGGGCGGCGAGGAACTTGGCGGAGACGGTGGAGGTGTTGGGGTTTGCGGGGGCGTTGGGTTCGGCGAGGAGGGTTGCGGAGGAGGGAGGGGGGCGGCGGTTGGCGGCGAGTTTGGCGAGGCCGGTGGCGGCGAGGGCGGCGGCGGCGAGGATGGCGGCCCACTGGGCGGCGGGGTGGCGGCGGCGATTGGGCCAGGGGGCGCCGCGGCCGCCGCGGCGGAGGCGGCGGCGGGCGTAGCGGAGGTGGTCGAGAAATTCGTCGTAGCTGGCGTAGCGGTCGGAGGGATTGCGTTTGAGGGAGCGGGCGAGGACGGCGGCGGTTTCTTGGGAGAGGGAGCCGAAGGCTTCTTTGAGGTCGGCGGGTTTGGACTTGAGGACTTTGAGTTCGGAGAGGGAGCTATTTTCGCAATTGAAGGGGGGCTTGCCCATGAGGGCGTGGTAGAGGGTGGCGCCGAGGGCGTAGATGTCGCTGCGGAAATCCTCGGGTTCGCCGTGGAGGGTTTCTGGGGGGACATAGAAGGGGGTGGCCCAGATTTCGCTGTCGTCGACGCCGTCGCGGGTGAAGACGGCGAGGCCGAAGTCGACGATTTTGGGGGTACCTTGGGCGGAGAGGAGGATATTGCCTGGTTTGATGTCGCGGTGGATGAGGCCGACGTCGCTGGCGGCTTTGAGGCCGAGGGCGACTTGTTCGGCGAGGTCGAGGACCCAGGCTTCGGGGAGGCGGCCTTGGGCGCGGATTTTGTCGTCGAGGCTGCCGCCGTCGACGAGTTCCATGGCGATGTAGAATTGGTCTTGATCGCGGCCGGCGGTGTAGACTTTGACGACGTTGGGGTGGCTGATGCTGGCGGTGATGTGGGCTTCGCGCTCGAATTGGCGGAGGCGGCGGTCGTCGCGGCGGAGGTTGGGGTGGAGGATTTTGAGGGCGAGGTCGCGGCCGAGGGAGGAGTCGCGGGCTTCGAAGACGCGGCTCATGCCGCCGAGGCCGAGGGGGCGGAGGAGGGTGAAGGGGGGGAAGAGGCGGCGGGCGCGGATGGGTTGGCGGCAGGAGGGGCAGGTGATGGGGGACCAGGGTTCGAGGCCGCGGACGTCGAGGGGGGCCGCGCAAGCCGGGCAGGGTTCGGCTGGAGGGGGAGAGGACTCGGGCATGAGGTGGTTTTAAGAGAGAAGGTGGAGGGGATGCAACCCGCGCGGGGGGGGATTTTTAGGGGGGTTGGGGCGGCGGGGTGGGGTCGAGGAGTTGCCAGAGGGCGTCGCGCTGTGGGGGGACGCGGTGGAGCATTTGGCGGAGGGCAGTGATGGGAGGGGTGGCGGGGTCGCCTTGGACGCCGAGGTCGTGGGCGAGTTCGCGCTCGAAGTGGAGGAGGGCTTTGCGGGAGGGGGGGTGGGCGGCGAGGAAGTCGAGGGCGCGGCGGAGGAGGTCGTAGAGGCTTTCGATGGGGGTTTGGGGTTCGGCGGCGGATTCGAGGAGTTTGACGAAGTAGGAGGCGCAGAGGACTTTGGGCCAGGAGGCTTGGAGGCCGAGGCGGAAGTCGGTGACGGCGACTTCGCGGAGGGTGTGGAGGTCGGATTTTTTGGAGGGCAGCCAGAGGAGGTCGGCGGTGTAGAAGAGGTCGAGTTTGCCGGCGAAGGGGCTGGCGGGGCGGCGGGCGCCCTTGGCGGCGGTGCGGATGAGGCCGTGTTCGCGGGTGCACCAGTGCACGATGAGGCTGGACTCGGTGAGGAGGGTTTTGCGGATGAGGATGGCGCGGGATTTTTCGATGGAAGAGATTGGCGCGGGGGGTGGCGGGGCGATAGTGCGGAGTGGGGTGCGGCGGGGAAAATTTTAGGGTGCGGAGGGAAGGGGTGGGGGAGCGGCCTTTGCATCCTGGCTTGCAAAGGCGGGGCTGGGGGTTTAGGGGGAAAGCTCACGAAGATGGACGAGAAGACCAAAGCCCCTACGATCGACCTCCAGGCGTTCGACCCAGCCGCGCTGAAGAGCCGGCTGAGCGATCTCCGGAGGTATCTTTGACTTGCCAGCGCTGGAAGGCCGATCGGCTGAATTGGAGGCGAAGATGATGGCGCCGGATTTTTGGGATCGGCACAGCAGCGCGCAGGCGGTGGTGGGGGAGCGGGCCGCAGTGCTGCGCAAGCTGGAGACTTACCGCGGGCTGGAGGCGCGCTTAGCTGATTTTGAGGTGCTGTTGGAAATGGCGGCTGGGGACGACGACGAGGCGCTGCGGATTGAGGCGCATAATGAGTTTTATGGGATTGGGCAGGCGCTGAGCGATTTTGAGATTGTGACCTTGATGGCGGGGTCGCAGGATCCCTCGAATGCTTTTTTGAACATCCACGCGGGGGCGGGGGGGACGGAGTCGCAGGATTGGGCGGAGATGTTGTGCCGGATGTTTACGCGCTGGGCGGAGCGAAAGGGGATGGAGGCGGAGTTGATGGATTTTACGGAGGGGGACGGGGCTGGGTATCGGTCGGTGACGATGAAGATCAGCGGGCCGTATGCGTATGGGTATTTGCAAAACGAGCGCGGGGTGCACCGCTTGGTGCGGATCTCTCCGTTTGATTCGCAGAGTCGGCGGCACACCTCGTTTTGCAGTGTGGATGTGGTGCCGGAGGTGGAGGACGATGGGGAGATTGTGATCAAGGATGGGGACTTGAAGCGGGATACCTATCGGTCTGGGGGGAAGGGAGGGCAGAACGTGAACAAGGTGGAGACGGCGGTGCGGCTGACGCACTTGCCGACGGGGATCGTGGTGGCGTGCCAAGTGGCGCGCTCGCAGGGGAAGAACCAGGAGATGGCGATGAACATGCTGCGGGCCAAGCTGTACCAGATGCAGCAGGACGCGAAGCGGCGGGAGGGGGATCGGCTGTACAGCGAGAAGGGGGAAATTGCCTGGGGGAGCCAGATTCGCTCGTATGTTTTCCAGCCTTATCAACTAGTGAAGGACCACCGCACGGGGCAGAGCACGGGGACGGTGGCGGGGGTGATGGACGGGGATTTGGATCCGTTTATTGAGGCCAAGCTGCGGGGCCGGACGGCCTCGGGGCAGGATGAGGATCTGGCCTGAGGGGGGAGGGTGAGGTCGGTGGCCTGAATTGGGTGTTTTGAGGAGGGGTGCCCTGGGCCGCCTCCTAGCGGCCCGCTGGGGCGGGGCGGGCCCCTTTTGGATTGGGGGTCAGTCGGAGGGGGGGGCGGGTTCTGGGAAGAGGTGGGTTTGGAGGATGGAGGTGTGGGAGGGGGAATGGCCGGAGTTGCCGGTGGTGGCCCAGCGGCGGGCGTTGGATGGGTAGAGTTTTTTGAAGGCGCGGAGGTTGAGGTTGCAGACCAATTCGCTTTGTTCCACGAGGACGTCGTAGGGTCCGGGGCGGCTGAAGATTTTGGCCATGATGGGGACGAGATCGAGGACGAAGAGGGTGCCGAAGACGACGAGGAACTGGAAGAGGCCGGCGACCCACTGGAAGGGAGGGGCGTTGGTTTGGAGGGCGTCGGGAGGGGGGAGGAAGATGACTTTGTAGAGGCCGATGGTTTCCTCCATGGGGTCGAGGACGCCTTTGATTTTGGTTTCGTAGCGGGCGATGGGGGGGAGGTAGCGATCGTCGTGGAGGCGGAGGGCGCGGGTGTGGTCTTGGGTGTGCAGGGTGATTTCTGCGGTGAGGCGGGCCAATTTTTCTTGGCGGGTGCGTTCGCGCTCCTTGGCTTCTTGGATGAAGGCGGCGCGGCGTTCGGGGAGGGAGTCCCAGAGGGTGTTGCGGTCGATGAGGCGGGCGGCGGCGAGGGAGCTGTTGAAGGAGGCGAGGGTGGTGGATTCCTGAGTGAGGGCGGCGGCGAGGCGGTCGAGGTCGCGGGAGGCGGCGAGGTCGCGGCGCTGGAGGTCTTTGGTGCGGGGGCCTTCGCCGGCTTTTTTGGGTTCGGGGAAGAATTCGTTGGGGAGGCCGTTGGATTCGCGGGCGAGGGCTTCGACGAGGCGGCGGTGGAGGGCTTCGGCGTCGGTTTGGTCGGATTGGAGAGTGGCGAGGCGTTCTTTGGAGGCGTCGATTTGGGTGAGGAGGCGGCGGGTGGGAGGAGAGGCGGGAGCGAGGAAGCCATCGGCGCTGATTTTTTGTTTTTCTTCTTCGATTTTCTGATCGGCGTAGGTGTCGGAGTTGAGGATGGCGGTTTCGAGGGGGGCGAGTTGGGCGATTTTTTCGTCGTGGGTGGTTTGGAAGGTGGAGGTGAGGGATTTGCGGGTGGCGGCCTCGTCTTGGCGGAGGTCGTTGAGGACGCCTTGGATTTCGGTTTGGTAGCGGTGGGCGATGGCGGGGCGGTAGGCGTCGAGGCAGAAGGGGAAGGAGATGGCGACGCTGACGACGGCGGCGAGGGCGAAGCGGAAAGCGACTTGGAGGGACTTGCGCCACCAGGGTTGGAAGGGGCGGTAGGTGGCGAGGAGGATGCGGTCGGTGCCGAGGATGACGGTGGCCCAGGCGGAGGCGGCGGTGAGGCAGGTGAGGAAGGGGGGATCGGCGAAGCGGCTGCGGGCGAAGAAGTACATCCCGAAGAAGGCCATGAGGGTGGGGATGAGGATGGTGGAGCCGAGCACGGCGACGCGTTCGCGTTCGGAGGGGGGGCAAAGGCGGAGGGTTTCCCAGCGGGCTCCGGCGAGCCAATGGAGGAAGCTGGTGCCGCGGTCGGGGCGGGGGGCTTCGGGAGGGGCGTCAGCAGGAAATGGGGGGAGCATGAAGGGGGAGTGTAGGCGGAAGGACGGGGGGCTGCCAACTTGGATCCGGCGGGGGCGCGGGGAGAGGGGTGCGCTTAGGGGATTGCCGGAGAGCTGGAGGGGGCGGAGCGGCGGATGAGAAGGACGGCGAGGAGGGCGCCGAGGAAGTTGGAGACGAGGTCCCAGCCGGTATTGGCATAGTCGCCGACGTTTGTGTTGGGGAGGAGGAGGGTGGCGATGAATTCGACGACTTCGTTGAAGGCGCCGAAGCCCATGCTGGCGGCCACGCAGAGCGTGAGGATGCCTGGGGTGGGGCGGACGGGGCCGCCGTCGGGGGAGCGGAGGGCGCTGCGGACGACATGCCAGCAGAGCCAGGCGGTGATGCCGAAGCCGTAGGCGTGGGTGATTTGGTCGTATTTGAGGAGATGGGGGATGAGCCACCAGCTGTAGAGGACGGAGTGGGGGCCTTGGCGGAACCAGGATTGGGGGATGGGGACGAGGCCGCCGGCCATGTGGAGGAGGCCCCAGGCGCTGAAGGTCCAGAGGAGGCCAGGGCTGAGGGGGTAGCGGCGGTGGACCGCGTAGAGGGAGGGGATGAGGACGAGCATCACCCCGATGTAGAGGATGAACTCGCGGTTTCCGCAGGCGATGGCTCCGGCGATGGCGGCGGCCAGGTAGAGCCCGGTGAAGCCGAGCACGGCGCGGAGCGGAGCGGGGGGAGGCATGGCGCGGGAGTGTCAGGGGACGCGAGTGGCCTTGAGGCGGAGGAATTGACGGGCGGCAGTGGCGGGCTGGGGGTGGCGGAACTGGCGGGTGAAGCTGCCGTCGGGCTGGGTCACGGGAGGGCCGACGGGGAGGGCGGGGAGCCAGGCGGGGGCGAGGTCGCTGGAGGCCTCGGCGCTGAGGACAGCGTCGTCGCGGCCTGGGGGGTAGTTGACGGTGAGGGTGAGGAAGGCTTGGCCAGAGGGGTCTTCGGGGAGGGGCTGCCGGGCGGGGCGGAGGTCGGCGGGGGTGGGGGCGAGGGGGGCGGAGCCGAGGGCGTATTCTACGAGATTGGGGAAGCCGTCGCGGTCGGAGTCGAGGGAGCCGTCGGGGTCGGCGAGGAGGAAACTCTGGGCCCAGGCGGGGTAGAGGAGGGCGTCGCTGGAGGCGGGGGTGGGGAGGGAGCTGCTGCGGCGCCAGCTTTCGGGGAGGCTGGGGTCGGGGTTGGTGGTGGGGCTGATGAGGACGAGGGCGGGGCCGGTGCCGTCGGCCTCGGCGGGCCAAGGGGGTAGGGTGCGGTAGGCGAATTGCTTGATGGGGAGGCCGTCGGCGGCGAGGAGTTCGATGGTTTCGCCGCTGTTGCTGAGGGCGCTGCTGTCGGTGAAGGCGCCGAGGATGGCGCTGGGGGGGACGAGGGGATAGGCGGTGGCGAAGGCGGCAGGATTGCGCAGGAGGAGGGCGCGGGCGCCTGGGGCGAGGGTGGTGCCGTCAGGGAAGGCGAAGCTGATGCCGGCGGTAAAGCGGCAGCGGGTGAGGTCGATCGGGTTGGGGCTGATGTTGAGGAGTTCGAGGAATTCTTCTTGGCCGGTGGGGGTGGCGGGATGGTAGTGGATTTGGGAAATGACGAGGTTGGCGGCGCTGGCAAGGGTGCCGACAAGGTATTGGCTGCGGGTGAGGGCGCTCCAGGCGGAGGTGGTGGGATTGTAGGCGCGGGCCTGGAGGGTGGTGCTGCGAGTGAGGGGGAGGTCGAGGGGGCTGGGGGCGGTGAGGGCGGTGGGGGCGAGGGCGCCGCCGGGGAGGCGGGGTTCGGAGCCGTCGAGGGTGTAGGCGATGAGGGGGGAGGCGGCCTGGAGGCGAATGGTGGCGGGGCCGGGGAAGCTGGTTTGGTAGGTGGGCTGGCCAGTGGAGTCGAGGAAATTGGGGGCGGCGAGGGCCGCGAGGGCGGGGTAGAGGCCATCGACTTTGAGTTGGGCGAGGACGGCGGCGGTGCGGGTGGGGAGGACGGTGGTTTTGACGGTATTGACGGCGCTGAGCCAGTCGGAGGCGAGGTAGCGGGGGGCGTGGCCGGCGGGGAGATCAGTAAGGGCTTGGGCGTCGCCCCAGCGGGCGGATTCGACGCGGACGGCTTTGGTGAGGAGGTCGGCGCGGGCTTGGAAGCGGGCGGCGGTGGCGGCGGGGGTGAGGGCCCCGCCGTCGAAGAAGTGGCGGCGCACGTGGTCGGCGAACCGCAGCTTGTATTCGGGGCTGGCCATGAGGTCCTGGTGGAGGCGCTGGGGGTTGCTGTAGGTGAAGTCGTTGACGTAGGATCCGCCCCAGGGGCCGGTTTGGTCGACGACCCAGGAGGGGGTGCCGAGGGTGTGTTCGGCGTCGCGGATGAAGAAGCGGAAGCCGTCGGCGCCGTTGCGGCGGTAGACGCTGAACCAGTTGTTGGGGCGGTCGTGGCCGAGGAAATTGGAGAGGACGGCGTCGCCATCGCCGGCGTAAAAGATGACGAGCATTTCGTCGATGAGGTTGTCGATGTCGAGGAGGACGGGGAGGGCGGGGTTGCGGGAGCCGTCGGGGTTGCGGCCGGAGATTTCGAAATATTTGGCGAGGGTGGCGCCGGAGGTGGCGAGGGAGCGGGCCTTGGTCCAGAGGGAGCGCCAGGCGTCGAGGGAGCCGTCGGTGGCTTCGGTGGCGAAACCGCCGATGTGGTTGCCGCATTTGACGGCGTCGTACTCTTCGCTGGAGCCGCCGAAGTAGCTGGCGGCGTATTCGGCTTCGGCGCGTTCCTCGGAGTAGTAGAGGCCCCAGTAGTGGCCGTTGAGGTAGAGGTGGTAGTAGCGGCTGCGGGTGGTGGGTTGGCCGAGGGCGCCGAGGGTATCGCGGCAGAAGGGGTCGCGGACCATGGTGTTGAACTTGCCGCTGGCGTAGCTGGATTCGCGGTACCATCCGTAATTAGAGCCGGTGCCGAGGTCGAGTTTGCCGAACTGGTCCGTGCCGGTTTTGCCGAAGAGGGGGTAGCGGAGTTTGCCGTCGTATTTGCTGGAGAAGAAGAGGCGGAGGCCGTGTTTAAAGAAGCTGTCGTTGCGGCTGTAGCCGCCGCGCATGCGGAGGCCGGCGTTGATTTGGAAGCCCTCGAGGTTGCCGTCGGGGCTGACGTAGCCTGGGGGGTGAATCAACTCTAAGGAGATGGGGCGTTCCCAGGCGGGGCCGTGTTGGTCGGCGTTGACGTAAATGCCGGTGGTGGAGTTGGTGAGGTTTTTTTGATCGGTGACGATGGAGAGGGTGGGGAGGGCGTAGAGGCTTTCGAGCATCTCGGGGGCGGTGAAGGAGGAGACCACGGCGGGGTCCATGCCGAAGTTGAAGAGTTGGCCGTTGACGGCGGCGGAGGGCCAGCCGCGGGTCACGGCGTTGGCGGGGGTTTGGGCCAAGACTTGAGAAGAAAAGAGGTACGTCTGAGTGTCGGTATTGGTGGGGGCGTATCCGGCCAGGAAGGCGGCGGCGCGCAGGGTGGTGACGCCGCCGACGCTGGGCAGGTTGATGCCGGGAGCGCCGACGGGGACGGCGCCGGGGTGGATGGTGAGAGTGACCGAGGGGGGGCTGGCGGGGTCGAGAGGCGGGACCTTGGTTCCGTTGGCGAGGGTGGGTTCGCTGCCGTTGGTGGTGTAGACGAGGGTGGCGCCGGGGGTGCGGGCGGAGAGGGTGGTGGTGACGGCTTCGCGGTAGAAGCCGCGGCCGACGCTGAATTTAGTGTCGTCGGTGAGGTCGAGGAAGCCGAGGGCGGAAGTATTGTTGGGGGCGCCCGGGGAGGGGCTGCCGAAGGGAGCGCCAAAATAGGCGGGCGGGGCGGGAGTGGCCGCGGTTCCGAAGGAGATGTCGGGAAACTGGGCGGGATAAGCGGGGAGGAAGGAGGTGCTGATTTCGCCGGTGGCGGGGCGGACTAGGGAAAGGGGTTCGCCGGCGTTATCTAAGGTAAAATTGGCGTGCAGGGGGGCGGCGGGGTCGCGCAGGTTGCGGCCGCTGGCGCGGACGAGGCGGTAGCCATTGGCGGGGATGCCGGAGCCTGGGGGGAAGTCCCACTGGGCGTCGCGGTCGCGGAGTTGCCAGCCCGCGAGGTCGATGCCGTAGGGGTTGGGGTTGAAGAGTTCGATCCAGTCGGGGGTGCTGCCGTCGGGGTCGATGAGGCTGGATTCGTTGTCGGCGAGGAATTCGTTGATTTGGGGAGGTAGGGGAGTGAGGCCGACGTGGACGGTGAGGACCTGGGTGGTGCTGACGCCGAGGGCATTGGTGGCGGTCAGTGTGTAGGTGGTGGTGGCGTCGGGGTGGACCAGGGCGGAGCCGGAAAAGGTGGGGCCGCTGGGGAGGACGGCAGGCTCAATGGACACGGTTTCGGCTTGGCTGACGGTCCACTGGAGGGCGACGTCGCCGCCGGCTGGGGAGAGCACGCCGCCTTCGGAGGAAACCCCGGAGGCTGTGGTCGCGGAGAAGCGGGCCAGGGGGTCGGGGGCGGTGAAGGTCGTGGGGAGTTTGTATTTTGCTTGCAGGTAGTAGCCGACCGCGTTGCGGTTGGCGGGGCTGAGGGGGCCGTCGTAGACGAGGATTTCGGCCACGCGGCCCTTCCAGAATCGGTTGAGGCTGGGGCTGGCGTTGCCGAGCCAGAGGGAGGAGAAGTTTTTGCGGGTGCCAGCGCTGGCGACGAGGAGGTGCGGGCTGCCCTGGGTGAAAGTGGAGCCGGGCCCTTTGTTGACGATGAGGGAGCCGACGGGGAGGCCGTTGCCGGTGAAGTCGTTGTCGTCCTGGGCCTGGGTGGGGGAGCGGTAGGCGGCGGCGAGGTCGTGGCGGCGGATGTTGAGGCCGTCGCCGCCGTTGGAGAGGAGGGTGGAGAGGCTGAGGCTGGCGGATTCGGAGGTGAGGACGGCAAAGATAGTCTGGGCGTTGAGGTCGGCGGCGGATTGGGTGAGGAGGTCGTTGAGGCCGTCGAAGCGGACGGTGGGCTGACTGTTGAAGGGGATATCGGCGGCGAGAAAGGTGGGTTGGGCGGTGCCGGCGGCGATGAGGGGGCCCCATTTGCTGACGGGAGAACTGTTGGGGAGGCCGAGGTCGGCGGCGCGGAGGTGGAGGGTGACGTTGCCGTAGGCGGAAGCTTGGAAGCCCTGGGCGGGGCAGGCCAGGAGGGTGGCCAGCCAGAGGGCGGCGGCGGAGCAGCGGAGTTTCATGGGCTGAGGTGGGGAAAGGGAAAAAGCGGTCGGCGGGGAAGGAGGCCAGCAAACGGATTTCTCGGCGCGCTGTAAAGCACTATAGAATGGGCAGGGGCGGCGCCGCAGAGGGGAGCGCGGGGCCTTGCACTCCTCGTTGCGCCCGGCAGGCAGCGCGTTAAGCTACACCATCATGAAGCTGAAATCCTGCCCTGCTTTCACTTGTTTCACTGCCCTGCTGCTTTGCGCGGCGCCGCTCCAGTTGCGGGGCGAGGAGCCCGCCGCGGAACCCGCCGCCGAGGAATCCGCCGCGCCATCGGAGAAATTGTCGCCCGAGCAATTGGAGGAGCGCCTGCGCCAACAGCAAGAGGCGGAAAAGGCCATCGTGGCCAAGATGATGAAGGTCTTTGCCGCCCTGGAGGGGGCCTGGACGGGTCAGGAAAGCCTGCGCTACGAGGAGGATCGCCTCCCCGAAAAGTCCTGGAAGGACGAGTGGGAAGGGAAATTCACCATGGGGGGCCGCTACTTTGAAATGGCGGGCCAAACCAAGGGCGAGGACATGAATTCCGCCTACAAATGGATCTGCACCTACGACGCCGCCCAGGAACGCTACCGGGCTTGGTATTTTGGGGACAATTCCCACAATGAATATGTCGGCAGCCTCTCCCAGGACGGCCGCCACGTGATCTGGAGCGTGGAAAGCCCCCTCAACGGATCCAAGACCCGCTTCACCATGAAGGCCGAGGGCAACCGCGTAAAGTGCCACGGCACCGATACCCTCGCCGACGGCAGCCTCTTCTCGACACAATCCTCTGAGTACACCCGCAAGCGCGTCGAGCTCTAGGCAAACCCTCCCCGCCCACCCCGAAAAGCCCCCCATGCCCGCTCCAGAAGTGCCCCCGTTCGACCGCGTGGAGGACGTCATCTCCGAGATCCAAGCCGGCCGATTGGTGGTGGTCACCGACGACGAGGACCGCGAAAACGAGGGCGACCTCATTGGGGCCGCCTCCCTGCTGACCGCGGAGTCGGTCAATTTTATGATCACCGAAGGGCGCGGCATGCTCTGCGCTCCCGTTTCGGCGGAGATCGCGGAGCGGCTCGGGTTGGATCCCATGGTGGCGCGCAACCGCGAGCAGTTCCACACCAACTATACCGTCACCATCGACGCCGCCCGCGGGGTCACTACTGGGGTCAGCGCCCCCGATCGCTGCCACACCATCCGCCTGCTGGCGAAAGCGGGCGCGGTGGCGGCGGACTTTTCCCAACCCGGGCACGTCAATCCCCTGGTGGCCCGCCCCGGCGGGGTGCTGCGCCGCGCGGGGCACACCGAAGCGGCCGTGGATTTGGCCCGCTTAGCTGGCTTGCCTGCGGCTGCGGCCATCATTGAAATTCTCGACGCCGAGGGGAACCCGGCCCGCTTGCCCGCTCTGCGCGCTTTTGCCCAAAAGCACGGGCTGAAGATCACCAGCATCGCGGCCCTCATCGAGTACCGCCGCCACTTGGAAAAACTGGTGGTGCGCGAGCAGGTCATCCGCATGCCCACGGATTTCGGGGAGTTTGATCTCTACCTTTTCCGCAGCACCGTGGACGGACAGGAACACCTCGCCATGGTCAAAGGCGACGTCGCCAACGGCGAACCGGTCTTGGTTCGGGTGCACAGCGAGTGCCTCACGGGCGACGTCTTCGGCTCGCGCCGCTGCGACTGCGGCTGGCAACTCCACACCGCCATGCAGCGCATCGCCGAAGAAGGCCGCGGGGTGCTCCTCTACATGCGCCAGGAGGGCCGCGGCATCGGCCTCGCCGCCAAAATCCACGCCTACAAACTCCAAGAGGAGGGCTACGACACCGTAGAAGCCAATATCAAACTGGGCTTCCCCATGGATTTGCGCGACTACGGCATGGGAGCCCAAATGCTCCACGATATCGGGGTCCGCAAAATTCGCCTAATGACCAATAACCCCAAAAAGGTGGTCGGACTGGAAGGGCACAACCTCGAGATTGTAGAGCAACTCGGCATTATCTCCGAAGCCAACCCAGACAACGCGCGCTACCTCCAAACCAAGCGCGAAAAAATGGGCCACGCCCTCTGATTCGACCCGAAGCCAACTCCCCGGCCCTTTCGCCGCGGGAGATTTTTGCTCTCTGTGACGCCCTTTTCCCCATGCTCCGCCCCCGCAAAAAATACACCGTTTACGACCTCCAGCAGCTCAAAGGCCAGCGCTGCCTGACCCATATCCACGTCAAATCCCCGGAAGAGGCCGCCGCCGCCGAGGCCGCCGGGGTCGACCTGATGAGCTGCAGTTTCGATCAAGCGGAGTCCCAGGCCCGCTTTCCGGCCCTAGTGGCGGCCGCCCCGCACAGCTTTCTCTCCGCCGCCACTCCCCACGGCCTGGCCACCCCGGAAGAGGCCATCCGCGTGGCCTTCCGCGCCCTGGAACTCGGGGCCAGCTCAGTCTACTGCTCGGCCAGCCCCTTCATCATCGAAGCCATGGCGCGCGAGGGCATTCCGGTAGTCGGGCACCTCGGACTGGTCCCCCGCCACGTCACCTGGACCGGCTACCGCGCCATCGGCCGCACCTTGGCCGAGGCGCAAGCGTTGTGGCGCCGCCTCCGCGAACTAGAAAGCGCCGGGGCCTACGCTGCGGAGTTGGAGGTCGTGCCCCACAACCTGGCGCGCTTTCTCTGCTCCCAGACCCGCCTGCTCCTCATGTCCCTCGGCTCCGGCAGCGGCTGCGATACCCAATTTCTGTTTTCCGACGACATTTTGGGCGACTACGATGAGCGCCTCCCGCGGCACGCCAAGGCCTACCGCGATTTCGCCGCCGAGCATCGCCGCCTCCAGGAGGAACGCCTCGCCGCCTTCCGCGAGTACATCGCCGACGTCCGCGAAGGGCGCTTTCCCGAGCGCGCTCACCTGGTGGAAATGGAAGCCTCGCTCCTGGAGGAATTGCAGCGCTCCGTAGCCGGGGATTCAGCGGAAAGCTGATGCCGTGCCGCGCCGGGGAACTGGGCGGGCCGCCATATTTATTGTCCGCCATGAAGTCGGGCCCAGCCAAAATCCGCTGAAGCCCGGCAGATCTTTCCCATGGCGCGGCGCAGCCCCAGCTGCCCGGGCCATTTCAGCGGCGCGGCGGCTTGGGGGGCACTCGGCGGCATGGCAGCGCTAGCCCGGTGAATTTCCCTAGGAGGCGCTCGGGGGCAGCGGCGGTCGCGAAGGGGCCTGTGGCCCCCACGGCCGCGTCGCGCGCTCTCCCCTCCTGCCGACCCCGCGCCGCATCGCGGCGCGGCCCTCCTTCGCCCTATCCCCTCGCGCAGGCCGCTCCGCTAGGCCCGACCCGCGCGACCGCTCCAGAGGTCCGCTGGCCGGGAGCGGCCCCGCCCAGGCTCAACTGACTCAGCCTGAGCCAGATGCGGCACTTGGCGGCCCGCCCCAAAAAGTGCAGGGGGGTTCACCATGCGCGGCGCACCAATGAACCGGAACAACCTAAATATATGCGATAATTTTATTTTTAATTAAATAAGTATCCTTGTCTGCAAGCGGCTACAATCGGCGGCTCTCGCCGCCCTAGAAAACTCATTTATATTGGTGCATGGCGAAAGATTTCTGGGTTCTTAGGGGCAGTTTCGCAGCCGCGGTGGGCCGCCCGCTGCCCTAGGCAAAATCCTATTTAAGGCCTCGCGCGGATGCGGGGTGTATCGGCGCATATCCAGGGCGACTCTATGCCCTGTTGCTTATATCTGATCGGGGCCTGCTCTTATTGTCGATTTCAATGTATCTGATAGTATAATTGCATGAAATTGATCACGCTAGGGGGCGCCAAGGGGGTGGGTCGGTCGGCCCGGCCACGGGGCCAAAGTCACCGCAGAGGCTCTGGGCGCCGACCGCGGGCCCGTCCTCCGCCGGGGCGCCGCCGCTGCCGCCGGGCCGATGGGGTCGCTTGAAAAAGCGCGCCGCCCGGCGCCGCTGGCGCATTTCTAACTTTTCTTAGCGAGTCCGCGCGCCCTTTGCTAGTTGCTAGAGTGGTGCCCGCTTAGTGCCCGGCTCTCTCGCTCCACGGCGCCTCGGCGGCGGCGGGTGGCGTGGGCCACCGCGCCCCGTACCCAGTCCGCTTGGACTCGGGGAAACTCTTTGTATGCCTAATTCACTTCTATTATAAAAAATGAAAAACATCATTAAATTTAGCAATCCTCAAACTCCCGCGCCGGGTGAAAAACCCCGCTTTAAGTATCGATTTTTCCTTAGCCGGAGGCCCGCCTCCCTCGGCGGCGGCAGCGCCGCCTTGGCGGCCTTGAGCGCCCTGGTGGCGGCCCTGCTGCCAGGGGCCGCGGTGGGGGCTTCAGTTTTTCTGGACAGCTCCGCGGCGGGAAACCAGGCCACCGTGAACACTCCATATGGGTCCTCGATTTACCTGGCGCAGCCCGGGGTCAACACCAGGGGCGACTTCAAGGTCGAAGATATGCGCGCCAACTGGTCCAAGGACAACATCAGCGGCTTCAACCCATCGGCCGACGCGCCGCCGCGGGCGCTGCACGAGCTCCCGGTTGTCACCCTAGGAGGAGTGCCCTATATCGGAATCGGGGTCGATTTTAACGAATCGGGAACCGCGGCCGACTTCGACGTCGTCAACCTCATGCTGTGGGTCGGTTCCGCCAGCGCGCCGTCGACACAGGTAGCCCTCTTGACCGATCCCGACATCTCCAGTCCCTCCTATGCGTGGAGTGCGGCGGTCAGCAACCAGACGAAAAATGAATGGCAGAGCAAATTGCGCCAGATGAATCCGAATCCTGCGGACGCCGCCCTCGGCATCGACTTAGTTTACCAGCAAAATGTCTCCCCCGCGATCAACGCGCCCGGAGATGACAATCCCTATGGGTCAGATCCCCAGCGCCTTTTCTCTACCGGCCTGGCCACCCTCGGGTCCAACCGTGCCGACCTCGCCATCTTGGTGCCCTACAGCGTCCTCGGCGGCTACAACTCGAGCCAGAAGATCTACCTCGGCCTGCAAACCGGTTCCCTGGCTGATGCCGGCAGCGACCGCGTCGGGTTTCTTGATCCCGATGCCATCATCAAGGGGGGCTACTTCGACAGCACGGGCATCAGCATCATCACCAACTATGTCCCGCCCGATTCGACCATCTTGGTCCCCGAAGTGTCGACCTCGGCGCTGTTGATGGTGGCGGGCGGCATGGGCCTCCTCCACCGCCGCCGCGCGGGACCTCAGCTGCGGCTGCCCGGCACCAGAGAAGCGGCGGCCGCGGCGGGCGCGCCGCTGGCGCAGCGCTGAGGCAGCCCGGACTCGGATACTTGCCCTGTAGTCTCCAGTCCCGAAGGCGTGCGCCTTCGGGATTGGCGGCTTAGCTCGGGGCGCCAGGTCATGCGCGCGCCCCACCCCATTCACCAGGCGCAGCCCATTCAGCGCGCCCTCTGCGCCGACCGCCACGGCGCGCTGACCACCAGGTCATTTGCACCGCGCGGCGCACCGGGCCATTGGCGGTGCCAAGGAAACCAGGAAAGGAATGCGGCGCCATGCCAACCCAGGATGGGTTATCCTAAAAGCGGGAGTTGAAACTCAACCACGGGCCTTTTTCGCGATAACTGCGGGGAATGAGCCGTTTTTTCCGCCCCAGGAGACTCACCCTTTGGGTGAGTCTCTTCCGTTGTCACATGCCCCTACCGAATCGTGAATGGTAGACACGCCCAGCGGCATTGCCAGAGACATCTCAGCATGATACCTGAGACATCCTGATGGCGGAGGCATCTCAGCCGTTAGCCGGTGGTTTGAGAGGAGCGACACCACCGGATTCCCCGTTTTCGCTTCATTCGCACCCCGGCAGGGGTGTCAGTGCTCCGTCCCCACAACATGCTCAACGCGTGAAGAGAAAGCCTAACGCGCCGGCACCTCGCGCTGGCGAATGAAGATAGTCAACTTCAGTTGTTAGTTTGAAGATCTGGTTCGACTGGCTGAAGATTTTTTCTGAAAGGGATGGGCTTTTCGCGGGTGTCGTTATGGGCGGGTCCGGGGCCGGGGAGAGCGGAGGGCTGGCTCCGGCGGCTGGCTCAGGCGGCGGAGGCTTGCCGGTCCGGCGGAGGCCGCGGAAGTCACGCGCACGGTGCGGCAGGCCGCCGCGGGAAAGGCTAGACTGGTCAGCGCCACGGCACCCTCTTCGGTGAAGACTTCCACGGAGCAGGCATCTAGCAGGACGCGCAATTTTAACGGCGCGGAAGCCTCCCGCGCTGGCAGCGGGGCGATGGCGGTACGGGAGAATTTAGGATTGAAATCCGTCAGCCCGGAGCGTGTTCGGTCCAAATGGAGCGTCTTTTGCTTCAAGTTAGCCACGAGGTGGACTGCGCGGTCCGGACCAGCGAAGACATCCAGGCCACAGATTCCATCGGCATCCGGAGAAAGCGTCAGGCTCAGTTCCAGAGTGTCGCTGCCTCCGGTTTCCGTGGCCAGCCAGGTATTGGCTTCCGCCACAGTGCCGCCGGGGAATAGCCTGGCAGGAGCGGCCAGCCCTGACAATTCCCGGATGGGCTGCTGGATGAGGATAAAGTCGTCGCCGCTGCGCTTCAGGCTCAGTTCGCGTGGCACGCTCATGGCGCTGCGCCAGGGAGTGGTGGGCACGTCGTTGGCGTATTCCCAATTGCTCATCCAAGCCAGCAGAATGCGACGGTCATCGCCGGGGGGGCCGCCGCTCCAGGTGACGCCGGCATAAAAATCAGGGCCGTAGTCCAGCCAGCGTGCGCCTTCCTGGGTCGGGGTGGACGCGTGGGGAGTGAACTTCTGACCATCGAAATCGCCCACGAAATACTGTCCGCCGGACCCGCCAGCCGGGGCACCGCTGCCGACATTGACGATAAGCAGCCATTTGCTTTCTGTCGTGCCTTCGACTTTGAGTGGCAAGAGGTCCGGGCATTCCCAGATGCCAGTGGTGGAACCCGTTGGTCCAAAATCGCTGAGGTGCGTCCATGTTTTCAAATCCGGTGAGGCATAGAAACGTACCTTCCGTTCCAGCGGCCAGGCGATGGTCATGATCCAGTGCCGGGTTGGTTCGTGCCACATGACCTTCGGGTCCCGGAAATCCTTCGCCCCGATGTCGAGCACAGGATTGCCCGCATATTTTGTCCAGGTGCGGCCGCGGTCGTTGCTGAAGGCGAGCGCCTGGGACTGGTTAGTGTCGGTGTGGGCCGTGTAGATGGCCACCATCGGCGGCTTGCCCTCCTTGCCGAAGCCAGAGGTGTTTTTTTCATCCACCACGGCACTTCCGGAAAAAATCATGGCGCCGTTTTCCTCCGCCAGGGCCAGTGGCAGGTGCTCCCAGGTGAGGAGATCGCGGCTCACGGCGTGGCCCCAGCTCATGTGGCCCCATTTATCGCCGAAGGGGTTGTATTGATAGAAAAGATGCCATTCCCCATCCTGCCAGACCATTCCGTTAGGATCATTCATCCAGTGTTTTTCCGGGGTGAAATGATAGAGCGGACGGTAGGGTTCGCGGGCGGCCTGCAGGATAGGGGTGGCGGCGAGGAGGCAATAGAAAGTGCGGAGCAACAGGTTCATAAAGTGATAGCATGAGGGGTGGGGGTGAGCAAGCGGCGCAGCGAGGCGGGCAGGGCCGGGGTTGCGCCACGGCTGGCGCAGACAAATCCGGCCACAGCGGCGGCGTGGCGGTTGATTTTCGCCAGGGAATGGCCTGCGAGGAAGCCGGTGACGGCGGCGGCCGTGAAAGCGTCCCCGGCACCCACGGTATCCACGACGCTGATTGGCGGCGGGGTGTAGCTGTCGCAGGTGCCGACGGAGTGGAGAATCGCGCCACGGGCCCCCTGGGTCAGGACTGCGAGAGTTAGGTGGAATGTTTCCGCGAGGCGCGCCAGCTGGGCGGTTTCGTTCCCGCCTTCCAACTCCAGCAGCTCAGCCAGGATGGGCAGTTCGGCCTCATTTAGCTTCACGGCGGTGGCCAGCTCCAGTGAGTCCCGCAGGATCTCCGCGCTATAATAATGTTGGCGCAGATTCACGTCGAACATCCGCAGTGAGTCCGGCCGCATGGCTTGGAGAAAATGCCGGATGGCACGGCGTGACCTGGATTGACGTTGGCCCAGGGTGCCGAAGCACGCAGCGTCGGTGCGGGCCGCGAGAGTTTCCCATTCCGGGGACCACAGGAGATGATCCCAGGCCACATTTTCCATGATTTCATAGGAAGCATGGCCTGCTGCATCCAGCGACACGTGCACGCGCCCGGTGGCATGGGTCGCATCTGTCTGGAGGGTCTGGCAGCCCACGCCGTGTTGCGTCAGGAAATCCCGCGCCGCCCGGCCATCCGCATCCGCGCCGACGGCGCTGGCGATGGCGGCCTCCGCGCCGAGGCTCGCGGCATGGCAGGCGAAATTTGCCGGCGCGCCGCCAAACCGTGCTCCCTCCGGGAAGACATCCCAGAGCACCTCCCCCAGCCCAACCATAACAGGTTTTTCTTTCATGCCTTGATGCCCAGTTTTTTTGCAATGTCTTCTAGCGGTACACCCTTGGTCTCTACCACCATCAGCTTCACCCACAGGAGCTGCAGGACCATCATAAAGCAGAAGAAGGCAAAGACATATCCTGGCGCAAAAGCCTCCACCATCTTCGGGAAAAACAACGTTAGGAGAGCCGCGAATATCCAGTGGGTGAAGCTGCCCAGCGATTGGCCGGTGGCGCGATACTGATCCGGGAAGATCTCGGAAATAAAGACCCAGATGACGGCTCCTTGGCCAATGGCGTGGGCGGCGATGAAGCCGAAGATGCACACGGGAACGATGGCGAAGTTATGGCTAAAAAACGCCCACGAGCAGAGACCCAGCGAGAGGATATAACCAAACGACCCGATGTAGAGCAGCGTGCGGCGGCCGAGACGGTCGATGAGCCACAGACCGACGAACGTAAAGACGAGATTGGTCACGCCTATGCCCAGCGACTGAAGCAGCGCGGCTTTGGCCCCCAGACCGGTCATCTCAAAGATACGCGGTGCGAAATAGAGGATGGCGTTGATGCCGGAGAGCTGGTTGAAGAACGCGATGATGAACGCCAGCAGGATCGGCGTTTTGAGCCTCCCGCTCCAGAACCCCTCTGTGGAATGGCTGGCGGCGGAGGCGGCACTCATCTGGTTGGCTATTTCAGAAATCTCAGCATCGGTAGAACCTGGACTGATTTGCTTCAGCACGGCGAGGCCCCTCCCGAAATCCCCCTTCCGGCAGATGAGCCAACGTGGACTTTCCGGAATCCCGAGGCAGGCGAACGTGTAAATCACCGAGGGCACGGCCATGACCCCCAGCATCCAGCGCCAGGCATTTTCCCCGAGATTTTCCAACAGGTAGTTGGAAAGAAACGCCACCAGAATGCCGAAGACGATATTGAACTGGAACATCCCCGCGAGTCGGCCCCGGTTCCTGGGCGGGGAAATTTCTGAGATGTATAGCGGTGCGGCAACAGTTGATATTCCAATGGCGACACCGCCCAGGAAACGTGCGGCCATAAACGAATACACCTCCGCGGCCACCGCCGACCACAGCGACCCGACGAGGAATAGGATGCCAATCCATAACAGAGTTTTTTTCCTGCCAAACTTGTCGGTCGGCCAGCTTCCGACCAGTGAGCCCAGCACCGTTCCCCATAACGCGGCGCTCATGGCCAGGCCGTGCATGGCCGCACTCAGCCCCCAGAGCGTCTGGAGTTGCTTCTCCGCGCCGGAGATCACCACGGTATCGAAGCCGAAGAGAAATCCGGCCAGTGCCGAAACGAGCGACCAGACAAAGAGGCGGGAGGAACCCGGCGAGCATGATTTTTCTGACATAAAGCTAAATGGCAGCCCCCTTTTTTAATTTTAAGCCCCTGCCGGCAAGTTTGATCATGACAACCCGGGATATTCCTGACTTGACCAATTTACCAACTTGTCCAGACAGTAGGAATGGCTTCAATACCTTCCAAGCATGGTGAAATCACCCGCGAACTCCGGAACGAAATCGCTTCCGGCAAATACGGCACGGATGGACGGCTCCCGAGCGAGGCACAGTTGGTCAAACGCTTCGGCGTCTCGCGGCCCACCACCGCGCAGGCACTGCGCACGCTGGAACACGAGGGCCTGCTGGAGCGACGGGCAGGTTCTGGGACCTTCGTGACCCGTGAGCACCTGAGCCGCACCGGGCGCAGGCAAATGGGCATGATCGTGCCGGGTCTGGGCCGGATTGAGATCTTCGAAGTCATCTGCGGGGAACTCGCCAGCCTCGCCCGCGTGCATGACTTCGGCATCTACTGGGGCGGAAGCGCCCGGCAGCAGCCTGGCACGGATACCACCATCCAGGAGGCCGAGGAACTGTGCGACCAGTTCATCGAAAAAGGGGTCAACGGCGTCTTCTTCGCGCCTTTCGAACACACTACGGATAACGAAGCCGCCAACCGCCGCATCACCGAGCGTCTCAGCCACGCCGGTATTCCGGTGGTGCTGCTGGACCGCGATATCTGCCCCTTTCCGCGCCGCAATGATCACGATCTGGTTGGAATTGATAACTTCGCCGGCGGCTACCTCCTCGCTGAGCATCTCATCAAGCTGGGCGCACGCCGTCTCGCCTTTTTCACCCGCCCCTACTCTGCCACCACCGTGGAGGCGCGGAAGGCCGGCGTATGCTCCGCCATGCTGGTGCATAAGCTCCCCATCCCTCCCGATTTTCTCCATACCGGCGACCCTACAGATTTAAAATTGGTCAGGAATTTCATCTCCGGAAAACGCCATGATGCCGTGATCTGCGCCAATGATCACACTTC
Source organism: Verrucomicrobiales bacterium (assembly GCA_947460575.1). GTDB lineage: Bacteria > Verrucomicrobiota > Verrucomicrobiia > Verrucomicrobiales > V1-33 > CAIZWU01. The sequence goes on from CANHIJ010000022.1 coordinate 27,355, forward strand.
GGCGCAGTTGCTCCAAACCCTGGCCCGGCTCGGCGTCCGCACACCACAGGATCTCCGTCTCGGCAGCTTCGACGATGTCCGGTTCGCCACCCTGCTAATGGTTCCCCTGACCACCATTCACCAGCCGTGCCGGGACATCGCCCTGACGGCATTCAATGCCATGCGGGAGCGCATCCAGGACCCCTCGTTGCCTCCTCGCACCCTATTACTGGCGCCTAGGCTGGTCGTGCGGGAATCCTGCGGAGCCTACCTACCGCGGGTGCCCTAACCGGTGTTTTCAAACAGAGGTAGGATTCTGTGCTCAAAATCCATAAAAGAGCTCTGAAAGATGTGACCGCAAAAAGTCCACGAATGTTATTGCGCATTGGGCCGCATCGCATATGATTGATAATCAATTACTTGCGCCGAATAATGAGGTTCTTCGCTATTTCCAGTGGATTGGAAAAGTCAAGGAGCGGCCAAGAATGCCATCCAGATGCTTCTCGATCATCGCTGCCGCTTTGAGCCTTTTCCCGAAAATCAGGCTCGGGTATTTCCGGGCCGCCCTCTTCATCCAACGGCACCACGCGCGCCTCTTTTGGCGGGCCCTGGTTTCGTCCGGCAGATATCCTGAAGGACCAGCCGCATCTGATAGGCCCGTGCGGTCGCCAGGTCTTGGCCTTTGAGTTCTTGGATCTCCGCGGTCTCCTTCTCGGTGAGGTTCTCCGGATTTTCCCGCCGCCGCCATGGCGTGCCTTTGTGCACGGGTTCCTGCCGACTTTCCGGATGTCGCGTGTCGTCCACCGCTTTGCTCACAGGCGCGATGCCATGGCATTTGTCGAACCCCACCCGCGCCTGCGACCCGATGTTTTGATCCGCTCCCGCTCATCCGCTTGCCCTTTTCTGCCCACTGAAATCAGCGAAGAACCCTTTTTGATCTGGTAACTCATTAAAAATCAATGCAAAAATCCTAGCAGATGAGGCGATTTGGGACTTTTTGCGGGCACGTCTTATATAGAACAAGCAATACCCCCCTGATGGGATGTGCCGCGGAGCAGCGGTTTTTGGGGGAAAGGGAAGACAAAGTCCCGCCTGCGGCCTCCCCTTTCGCCGGAGGGGCCGGTCAGCCAAAGGCCAGGGGCGGCCCTGGCACGGGCGCCAGCAGCCACGTCCCGCGGGGCGAAGCTTTGTGCTAGATGCGAGGGTCGAAGGCCAAGGCTTTGGAGCTCATTTCGGCGCGGAGGTGGTGGCACATCATGTCGCAGAGCTGTTTGACGAGGGGGTCGGCGATAAAGCAGACCGTGTTGAGGCCTTGTTTGCGGGTGCCGACCATGCCGCCCTGGCGGAGCACTGCGAGGTGCTTGGAGACGTTGGCCTGGCCGGAGCCGGAGGCCTCAGCGAGTTGCCCCACGGTGCGTTCGCGCAGCATGAGGAGGTGGAGGAGTCGCAGGCGCATCGGCTCGGCGAGGGCCCGGAAGCGGGCGGCGATCATTTCCAGGGCGGCGTCGGTGGGGGGCAGGAGGGAAGCGGTGGGGGGCTGCATGAAAAATTTAATTTGCCTAATCGCCATATGGCAATATAGTATTTTAATCAAGCCAAAAGAAAATGCGCTACGTCGGTGGGGCGCTGGAGCGGTCTTGAAAGGATCTGCCCCGCTTCCCCCAGTCCTTCGAAAGAGGAAGGCGCGCGCTGCAACGCTCCCAACTATGACTACCTCGATCACTGCCGCTGAACTGAAGGCCCTGCTGGAGCGGGGGGTCGCACTCGTCGACGTCCGGGAGGCGGTGGAGCACGCCGAGGAGCGGATTGTGGGGGCGCGGTTGATCCCCCTGGGGCAACTGGAGCGGCGGGTGGCGGAGATTGACCGCACCCTTCCGGTGGTGGTGATGTGCCGCAGCGGCAAGCGCGGGGCCAAGGCGCTGGAAGTACTGGGGGAGTTGGGCGTGGTGGGGGCGCGGAATTTGGAGGGGGGGATTTTGGGGTGGAAGGCGGAGGGCTTTCCAGTGGAGCAGGCGGCCCGCAAGCCCTTTCCGCTGATGCAGCAGGTGCAGATCGCGATTGGGGCGGGAGTGCTGGCGGGGGCCGTGCTGTCGCGGGCGGTGCACCCGAACTTCATTTGGCTGAGCGCCTTTTTTGGGGCGGGCTTGCTTTTTGCGGGCTGCACTGGGTGGTGCGGACTGGCGCTTTTGCTGGCGAAGATGCCGTGGAACCGAGTTGGGGGGCCGGGCGGCGCTGGGTCGGCGAGCTGTTGCGCGGGCCACTGAGGGAGCAGGCAGGGAGCAGGCAGGGAGCCGATGTCGGCGCGATTTTCGGCCCCTGAGGGGCCCGTTTTTAATCAACCACTAGACTTTCCACCATGTTCTTTCGCCCAATCGCCGACGCCTCGTTGGCCCAAAATGCCTATTTCATCGGCTGCCAGCGGACGGGGGAGGCCATTGTGGTGGACCCCGAGCGGGATGTGGATCGCTATCTCGAGTTGGCTGCGGAGCAGGGGTTTCGGCTGACGGCGGTGGCGGAGACGCACATCCACGCGGACTACTTGAGTGGGGCGCGGGAGTTGGTGGAGCGGCACGGGGCGGTGGCCTATGTGTCGGCGGAGGGGGGAGTGGACTGGCAGTTTGAGTGGGGGCTGGGTCATCCGCGGGTGCGCCTATTGCGGGGCGGGGACCGCTTTGCGGTGGGGAACATTGCGCTGCGGGCGGTGCATTCGCCTGGGCACACGCCGGAGCACTTGAGTTTTTTGGTCACCGACCACGGCGGGGGGGCGGAGGAGCCGATGGGTTTGCTGAGTGGGGATTTTATTTTTGTGGGGGACGTGGGGCGGCCCGATTTGCTGGAGAGCGCGGCGGGTTTGGCGGGGGCGATGGAGCCGAGCGCGCGGGCGCTTTGGGCGAGCCTGCGGGCCACCGCGGGCTGGCCGGAGCACCTGCAGATTTGGCCCGCGCACGGGGCGGGCAGCGCCTGCGGCAAGGAGTTGGGGGCGGTCCCGAGCAGCGTGTTGGGCTACGAGCGGCGCTACAACCGGGCCTTGCGCGAGGCGCTGGAGGGCCCGCAGGAGGCTTTTGTGGAGCACATTTTGGCGGGTCAGCCGGAGCCGCCGCGCTACTTTGCGCGCATGAAGCGGGACAATCGGCTGGGCCCGGCGCTGTTGCCGGGGGGGCGGCTGCCCCGGCCGCACCGCTTGGCGCCGGAGGCCTTGGCGGCGTGGCATCCGGGGAGCGGCCCGGAGGTTTTGTTGGATTTGCGTGCAGAGCGGGCCCTTTTTATGGAGCGGCACTTGCCGGGGGCGCTGTTTGCCCCGCTGGCGGGGGGCAAGCTTCCGCTGGTGGCGGGTTCCTATGTCGACGAGGGGAGTTCGCTGATTTTGTTGGTGAACCATGAAGCGGAGGTGGAAGAGGCGGTGCGGCAGTTGGTGCGGATTGGGCTGGACCAGGTGGTGGGGTGGATTTTGGTGGACCAGGCGCTGGCGGCCCAGCGGGAGGGGGTGGACCTGGCGGTGAGTCAGGCGCGGATCACCACCGCGGAACTGGGGGTGGCGCTGGAGGCGCAGCCTGGCGCCGTGGTCTTGGACGTGCGTGGCGGGGAGGAATTTAGAGCGTCCCACGTGCTGGGGGCCTACCACATTCCCTACACCCGCCTGGCGGCCCGCCTGGACGAGGTTCCGGAGGGGGAGCTGCTGTATGTTCACTGCGGCAGCGGCTTGCGCGCCAGTTTGGCGGCGGCCTACTTGGCCCGGGAGGGGCGCGAGGTGGTTCACGTCGAGGGGGCTTTTGCGGCCATTCCGGCTGAGCTGCTCGCCTAGCGGCGGCTCGAGAGATCTAGTTTTTCACTTTTTTGCTGTGATGGGAATTTCTCTTCTACTGGGGCTGGCCGCTTTGGGGCTGGTGGCGGCCGCTTGGCATCGCTTTGAGGGGCGCTGGGATCGGCGGCTTTTTGGGCGGGAGCAGGGCGCGAACCATGCCAATGTGGGTCCTGGGGGGGCGGCGCGCTGGTTGGCGGCGCATCCAGGGGCGCGGGTGCTTGATGTGCGGTCGCGGGGCGAGTTTGCCCGGGGGGCGCTGGCCGGGGCGGTGTGGGTGCCGCTGGCGGCGTTGGCGGACTCGGGGGAGGTGGATGCGTGGGATCGGGCGGCGGGTTTGTTGGTCTATTGTGCGGGGGGGTACCGCAGCCGCAAGGCGGTGGAGTTGCTGCAGGCGCGGGGCTTTGCCAATCTGCAGCATCTGCACCGGGGGTATGGCTCGTGGCGCTTAGCGGGTTTTCCGGTGGTGTTTCCTAGCGCGCCTCTGGGACGGAGTCCTGGGGGGGCGCCCTAAGGTTTTTTCTCCATTTTTATGAGCCCTAGCAAAACTTCAGAGCGGCGCCAGCGCATCCTCATCGTCGGCGGAGTGGCGGGCGGGGCAAGCGCGGCGGCACGAGCCCGGCGGCTGTCGGAGAGTGCGGAAATTGTCGTGTTGGAGCGTGGGCGGCACGTTTCTTTTGCCAACTGTGGGCTGCCCTACTTTGCGGGCGGGGAGATAGCGGATGAGGGGGATCTGGTGGTGCAGACGCCGGAGCGTTTGCGGGCGCGCTTCAACTTGGACGTGCGGGTGCGGTCGGAGGTGCTGGGGATTGACCGGGAGGCGCGCCGGGTGCGGGTGCGGGAGCTGGATGGGGGGCGTGAGTACGAAGAGAGCTACGACGCCTTAGTACTGGCGACGGGGTCGGCGCCGGTGGCACCGCGGATTCCAGGGCGGGAGAACCCGCGGCATTTTTTGGTGCGGGATATTCCGGACGCGGCGGGAATCGCGCGGTGGCTGGAGGCAGCGGCGGGGGTGGGGCGGGTGGTGGTGGTTGGGGGAGGGTATATTGGGCTGGAGATGGCGGAGCAGGTGCGCGGGCGGGGTTTGGAAGTGGCGGTGGTGGAGGGGCAGGAGCAGGTGATGGGGGCGCTGGACGCGGAAATGGCGGCATGGCTGCACGCGGAGCTGCGGGAGCAGGGAGTGACGCTTTGCCTGGGGGATCCGGTGGCTTCCTTTGAGGCGCCGGGTGCAGGGGAGTCGGCGGGGGCTTCGATAGTGGTGCTGCGGAGCGGTCGCCGACTGGCGGCGGACGCAGTGATTTTGGGTTTGGGGGTCAAGCCGGAGGCCTCGCTGGCGCGGGAGGCGGGTTTGGATCTGGGCGAGTGGGGGGGGATTCGGGTGAATGAGCAGATGCAGACCAGCGACCCCGGCATTTGGGCGGTGGGGGACGTGGTGGAGGTGCGGGACGGGGTGAGCGGGGAGTGGATGTTGCTTCCGCTGGCGGGTCCGGCGAATCGGCAGGGGCGGGTGGCGGCGGACGCCATCCTGGGTCGGCCTTCGCGCTATCGGCAGAGCTGGGGGACGGCGGTGCTGCGCTTGTTTCGGCTGACGGCGGCCTGCACGGGGGCGAGCGGGAGGCGATTGCAGCGGGCGGGGATTCCGTTTGAGTCGGTGCACGTGCACCCGGGTTCGCACGCGGGGTACTACCCGGGAGCGGAGTCGATCGCGCTCAAAGTGCTTTTTGCGCCGGGGACGGGGCGGCTTTTGGGGGCGCAGGCGGTGGGGCGTGCGGGGGTGGACAAGCGAATGGATGTGTTGGCGACGGCGCTGCAGGCGGGGATGACGGTGCACGATTTGGCGGAATTGGAATTGGGGTATGCGCCGCCGTTTGGCTCGGCGAAGGATGCGGTGAATCTGGCGGGGATGGCGGCGCAGAATGTGTTGGCGGGGGACGTGGGGCAGGTGCAGTGGGACGAGGTGGCGGGTTTGGATCCGGCGGCGAGTTTGCTCTTGGATGTGCGCGGGGAAGCGGAGCGCGCGGCGGGATTTATTGCGGGGTCGCGCCATCTTCCGGTGGACCAGCTGCGGGAGCATGTGGCGGAGTTGCCGCGGGATCGGGAGCTGGTGGCCTACTGCCAGAGCGGCCAGCGCTCGTATGTGGCGGCGCGCCTGCTGCGCCAGCGGGGCTTTGCGGTGCGGCACCTTTCGGGCGGCTACCGCACCTGGCAGGTGGCCTGCGGGAGCGGGCCGGGGCCCTGAGGCGGTCCGCGCAGTGGGCCCTGAGGCGGTCCGCGCAGTGGGCGCTTGGCAGGGGCGGGTTTACCGGCTAGGTTGGAAGAAGGAGCGAGTTGGTTTTTTTCTATTTTTTCTATGTCCGCTGCATTCAAAGACTATTACGCCGCGCTGGGGTTGGAGCGGGAGGCTACGGCCGAGGACATCAAGAAGGCCTTTCGCAAAATGGCCCGCAAGCACCATCCGGATGTGGCCAAGGACAAAAAGGGGGCAGAGGAGAAATTTAAAGAGATCAATGAGGCCCACGAGGTGTTAAGTGATGCGGAAAAGCGCCAAAAATACGACCGCCTGGGGGCCAATTGGCAGCAGGAGGGGGGCGCTCCGCGGGAGGGCGGCGGGGGCGAAGAATTTCACTTTGGCGGCACCGGGTTTAGCGATTTTTTTGAGCACTATTTTAGCGGGGGCACGCGCCACGGTTTTCCGGGCGGCGGGGCGGGCGGCGGCGGGGCGGCGGGGCGGCGGGGCAGCGACATCGAGGGGGATTTGCTGGTAACCTTGGAGGAAGCGCTGCGGGGGACGGTGCGCTCCATTTCCCTGCAGCGGGTGGATCCGCGGACGGGGCGGGGGGAAACCGAGACCTTTGAGGTGCGGATTCCGCCTGGGGCGACGGATGGGCGCCGCATTCGGGTGCCTGGGCACGGGGAGCCGGGGCGGGGGGGGGCGGGCGATTTGTATTTGCGGGTGCGGCACGCGGCCCATCCGGATTTTGCGGCGCAGGGGGTTGATTTGTGCCACGAGCTGGAGTTGGCGCCTTGGGAGGCGGTTTTGGGGGCGGAGGTGCAGGTGTCGACCTTAGATGGGCCCATCAAATTGCGCATTCCCGAGGGGGCGGAGCCGGGGCAGACCCTGCGGGTGCGGGGGCGGGGGCTGCCGCGGGGGAAGTCGGGCGAACGGGGCGATTTTTTGGTTTTGCTGCGGGTGCAGTTTCCCCGCTCGGTGAGCCCGGAAGAGCGGGTGCTGTGGGAGAAACTGCGCGAGGTTTCCCGCTTTCAACCGCGGGCGAGTTCTTAACATTAAATTGATTGCGCCATGAACATTGAAGTGACTCCGCCGGATGAGCGCCCCGCCGCGAGCGCGGCGGGGGCCTTTTATTCTCTAGAAGTGGTGGCGGAGTTGGCGGGGGAGGAATTGGCGGGGGTACTGCGGTACTGGGAGATGGGCCTGGTGGCGGCGGCGGCGGGAGTGGAGGGAGTGGAGGTGGTTTTTGACGACGAGTCGCTGCGGCAGCTGCGGCAGCTGGGATATTTGCGGGAGAGTTGTGGGATGAATGAGGCTGGGCTGCAGTTGGTGAGTCGGCTGCTGCGGGAGGTGGAAGCGCTGCGGGAGGAGCGGCGCCGGAGATGACTTTTTGGGGGGGGCAAGCCAAAAAGAGGTGGCCGCAAAAAAGCTGATTTTATGAGTTTTCTTACTTTTTTGGGCGCTGTGGTGGTGGGGCTTTCGCTGGGCCTGACGGGGGCGGGGGGGAGCATTATTACGTTGCCGGTGTTGGTGTATTTAGGGGGGCTGGCGCCGCGGGAGGCGGTGGGGGTGAGTTTATTTGTGGTGGGAGTGGCGGCCTTGGTGGGGGCGGGGGAGCGCTTTCGGGCGGGGGAGTTTCATGGGCGGGCGGCGGTGCTATTTGCGCTGTCTGGGATGGCGGGGGCGGCTGGGGGGGCGCGGCTGACGCCGTTGGTTTCGGGGGAAGTGCTGATGGTGGGGTTTGCGGGGCTGATGGTGCTGGTGGCGGTGAGGCTGTTGCGGGAGGGGGAGGGGACGGTAGCGATGGCGCCGGAATGTCGGCCTTGGCGGTGCCTAGCGGCGGGTTTCGGGGTGGGGGTGCTCACGGGTTTTATCGGAGTCGGAGGGGGATTTTTGCTGATGCCGTCGCTGGTGAAGTTTGCCCGCTTGCCGCTGCGAGTGGCCACGGGGACATCGCTGGCGGTGATAGCGTTTAATGCGGCGGCGGGATTTTGGAGCCACTGTGGGGAGGCGCCGCCGCGCTGGCCGCTGGCCCTGCTGTTTGCGGGCGTGGCGGCGCTGGGGGTGGTGGTGGGCACGCGGTGGGCGGGGCGGCTGCCGGTGGTCCGCTTGCGCCAGGGGTTTGCGGCGATGGTGCTGGCGACGGGGGTTTTGGTGTTATGGCAAAACCTGCGTTGACAGGAGGCGAGGGGAGGGAGTGGCGCGCAGATATTTTGAAAAGGATGCAAATCCACAGGATATAAGGTAGAGGAATCCAATGCCCGAGTTTAGCGTTGCGAGAATGAGTAAAATTGAGTTAAAGCCGCGGTGGGTGCCGGAGTTGGATCCTGAGTTCCAGCCGATAGTGCTGTGGAATCGGGCGTATCGGGCGGGGGTGGGCGTGGGGGTGCCGCTGTGGCTGGCGCTGGAAGGGGAGTCGGGGCGGGTTTCGCGGTGGGAGACGGCGGTGCGGCCAGGGCTGGAGCCGGAGACGTGGCGCTATGTGGAGCGCTTGGTGAAATTTTTGCTGTGGGCGCGGGGGGGCTGGCGGCTGGTGGTGGGGGGATCCTCGGAGTTGGCCGCGGCGCTGGCGGAGACGTATGGGCCGGGCGGGGCGCGGGCCTTTGATGCTGAGATGATGGAGAAGGCCTATGGGCGCCCGTTTCAGGTGGAGGCCTGCGCGCTGGAGGCGGTCCCGGCGGAGCGGGAGGGCGGAGCCCAGGTGGGGGGGCATTTGGACGGGTGTCGGCTGGGGTTTGATTTGGGCGCCAGCGACTACAAAGTGGCGGCGGTGCAGGACGGGAAGGTCGTTTACAGCGACGAATTTGCTTGGGACCCGCGGCCGCAGACGGATCCGACTTACCACTACGACCACCTCAACGCCGGCCTGCGGGCGGCGGCGGCCCACTTGCCGCGGGTGGACGCCATCGGAGGCAGCTCTGCGGGGGTGATTGTCAATAACCGCTTCATGGTGGCGAGTTTGCTGCGCAATATTGCGCCGGAGCGGATGGAGGAGGCGCGGGGGATGTTTGCGCGTTTGGGTCGGGAGTGGGGGGTGCCGGTGGAAGTGGCCAATGATGGGGACGTGACCGCGCTGGCGGGAGCGCTGTCTTTGGGGGAAAACGCGGTGTTGGGAGTGGCCTTGGGGTCGAGCGAAGCGGCGGGCTACTTGAATCCGGAGGGCCGGATGACGGGGTGGCTGAGCGAGTTGGCCTTTGCGCCGGTGGACATGAATCCGGCGGCGGGGGCGGACGAGTGGTCGGGAGACCAGGGGGTGGGGGCGCTGTATTTTTCGCAGCAGGCGGTGAATAAATTGATTCCGGCGGCGGGGATTCCGGTGCCGGAGGAGATGCCCTTGCCGGAGCGGTTGCGGCTGGTGCAGTTTTTGATGGGGCAGGAAGACCCGCGGGCGGCGGCGATTTACCGCAGCATTGGGGTGTATTTGGGGTATGCGGTGGCGCAATACGCAGAATTTTACGATTTCCGGCAGCTGCTTATTTTGGGTCGGGTGACGACCGGGAAGGGAGGGGGGCTGCTTTTGGAGACGGCGCAGGCGGTGTTGGCGGAGGAGTTTCCGGAGTTGGCGGGGAGGATTCGGGTGCAGTTGCCCGACGAGAAGAGCCGCCGCGTGGGACAGGCCTGTGCGGCAGCCAGCTTGCCGCGGCTTGCGCAGGCGGGGGAGGTGTGAAAAGGTGAGCTCTTAAGCGAATTTTATGATGAACTTTTCTCAAGTGGGGGCTGGGATATTGGTGCCGGATGGGATGCCCTTGCCGGGAGCGCTGCGGCGGGTCACTCACCTGGGGATTGGGGCCCACCAGGACGACTTGGAATTCATGGCCCTGCACGGGATTGCAGCCTGCTTTCACGCGGAGGATCAATGGTTTGGCGGAGTGACCTGCACCAATGGGGCGGGCAGTTCTCGGGTGGGCGCCTACGCGGCCTACAGCGACGAGGCCATGCAGCAAGTGCGGCGCGAGGAGCAGGAACTGGCGGCCCGGGTGGGGCGCTACGGATTTATGGCCCAGCTCGACCACTCCAGCGCGGCGGTGAAAGCCCCGGGCGGCGCGGCGCTGCGCGGCGACCTCGTCCAGATCCTGCAGGGCTGCCGCCCGGAAGTAGTCTACACGCACCAGCCTGCGGACAAACACGAGACCCATTTGGGGGTCATGGTGGCGGTGATCGATGCCATCCGCAGCCTACCGCCCGAGGTGCGGCCCCGCGCGCTGCACGGCTGCGAGGTGTGGCGGGATTTGGATTGGATGAACGACTCCGAAAAGACGGTGCACGACTTGACGGGGCACGACGTCTTGGCGGGTTCGCTCAATGGGATTTTCGACAGCCAGATCGCGGGGGGGAAGCGCTACGACTTGGCCATCATGGGGCGGCGGCGGGCCAATGCGACGCTGTTTGATGCCCACCGCACGGACGGGGCGGACGCGGTGGCGTTTGCCATGGACTTGACGCCGCTGATTGTGAACGACGCGCTTGATGTGGTGGAATACGCCATGGGCTACGTGGAGCGCTTTGCGCACAGTGTGCGTGGGGCGCTGGAGCGGCGCCTGGGGCGCTGAGGGTTTGGGCTACCTTGCGCGCGACCGTGGGCGGGGGGCGGGCGAGCGGCGTCAACAATCCCTTGATTGGCACGCCTTTTGCGCCAAGGATCGTCTTCCCCGGAAATCCGCCGATCTGCGGCATTCTCTTTTTGTCGAACCTCCCTTCCAACGAAATGAATCACCACTATCCTGTGCCCATCCCCAACGAAGGATCCCTCCACCTTCCTGAGCTGGAAAGAGATGCCTGCGGCGTCGGATTTGTGGCTAACATCCACGGGATAAAGAGCCACCGCATTTTGCGCTACGGGATTACGTCGTGCTGCAACGTGATTCACCGCGGGGCGGCGGAGGCGGACATGAAAACGGGGGATGGGGCGGGCATTTTGACCCAAATTCCGCACAAGCTGTTCCGCCGGGTGCTGCGGGAGGAATTTGATTACGACCTGAAAAACGACGGCGACCTCGGGGTGGGGGTTTTCTTTCTGCCGCGGGAGGAGGACGAGCAAAAGCACAGCGCCAAGCTGGCCACCAAGCTCATCCTGCAAAACCTCGGGCTGACCGTGATCGGCTGGCGCAAGGTTCCGGTCAACGAAAAGGAATTGGGCCAAAAGGCCCGGGATTGTCGGCCGTCAATTTGCCACCTCTTCATTGAGCGCGGCGCGGGCATGAGCGACGACGAATTCGAGCGCACCCTCTACATCGGCCGCCGCCAGATTGGGATCCACCTGCGCTCGGAAAAGGTGCAAAACTTTTACGTGCCGTCGTTTTCGCACCGCACCATCGTCTACAAGGCCCTGGCCCTGCCGACCGTCCTGAGCAAATTTTACAGCGACCTGAACGACCCGGACTACGAGACCGCGCTCTGCCTCTACCACCAGCGCTTTTCCACCAACACCTTTCCTACCTGGTCGCTCTGCCATCCCTTCCGGATGCTGTGCCACAACGGCGAAATCAATACCGTGCGGGGGAATCGCAATTGGCTCTCCAGCCGGGAGAGCGACTTCTCGAGCGAGATCTGGGGCGACCGGGTGCGCCATTTGCAGCCGATGCTGGACCCGACGCAGTCGGACTCCGCCAGTTTGGATTCGGCCTTGGAATTGCTGGTCATGTCGGGCCGCTCGCCGGAGGAGGCGATGGCCCTGCTGGTGCCGCCCGCCTATGGGATCGACCCCTTCACGACCCCAGAGCAGAAGGCTTTTTACGAGTACAACCAGTGTTTTAGCGAGCCTTGGGACGGGCCGGCTTCGCTGGTGTTCACCGATGGGCGGACCGTGGCGGCCTGCCTGGACCGCAATGGCTTGCGGCCCTCGCGCTTCAAGCTGACGGAGGACGGGATTTTCACGCTGGGCTCGGAAGTGGGGGTCGTGGAGCTGGACGACCACGCGATTTTGCGCAAGGGGCGCCTCGGGCCGGGCGAGATGTTGAGCATTAACACCGAGGCGGGCACCCTGCGCTTCAACGACGAAATCAAACAGGCCTTGGCCACGAGGCAGCCCTACGGGGAATGGCTGGCGGCCAACCGCATTTCCCTCTCCTCCCTGCTGGACTCAGTCCCGAGGGCGATGGAGGGCGAAATCGACATTTTGGGGCTTTCGCAAAAACAGGCCGCCTTTGGCTACACCAAGGAGGAGCTGGACATGGCCTTGGTGCCGATGCTGCGGGACGGGATTGAGGCCACGCACTCCATGGGGGACGACACCCCGCTGGCGGTGCTGAGCACCAAGCCGCGCCTGCTCTACACGTATTTTAAGCAGCTCTTCGCGCAGGTCACCAATCCGCCGATCGACCCGATCCGCGAGCGCCTGGTGATGTCCCTGTCGGTCTCCCTGGGCTACTACCGCAACATCCTCAAGGAGACTCCGGAGCACGCCAAGGTCATCCACCTGGATAGTCCCCTGCTTTGGCCCGAGGAGCTGGCGGCCATTCAGGCGGTGCCGGGATTCCCTTCCCGCCGCTTGGACACCACCTGGGCGGCCGCCGAGGGCCCGCAGGGCTTGGAGCCCGCGATCAAGCGCCTCTGCGCGGAGGCGGAGCAAGCCGCCCTCGAGGGGGTGCGCATCTTGGTGCTGAGCGACCGCGCGATCGATGAAACCCGGGTGCCGATCCCTGCCTTGATGGCGACTGGGGCGGTGCACCACCACTTAAATCGGATCCGGAAGCGGATCCTGCTCAGCCTGGTGGTGGACTCGGGCGAAGTGCGCGACACCCACCAGGTGGCCTCGGTTTTTGGCTACGGGGCGCAGGCTGTTTGCCCGTACCTGGCCTACGAGACAGTCCGGGAGATGGTGGAGAGCCACAAGGAGTTGGCGCAGACCGACTTCTTGAAGGCGATGAAGCACTACCGGAGCGCGCTGGAGAAGGGGGTTTTGAAAATCATGTCCAAAATGGGCATCAGCGTGTTGTCCTCGTACCAGGGAGCGCAGATTTTCGAGGCGGTCGGGATCGGCAGCAGCTTGATCAAGGCCTGTTTTACGGGCACCCCGAGCCAGATCGAAGGGATTGGCTTTGTGGAAGTGGCAGTGGAATCGCTGACCCGCCACTACGGGGGCTATGGCGACGCCGTGCCGCAGGGCCCGGACGACTTGGGCGATCCCGGCTATTTCCGCTACCGCCGCGAGGGGGAGCGCCACGCCATCGACGCCGGCTTCATCAAAAACTTCCACACCTTCGTCAAGTCGGGCAAGGCCGAGGACTACGCCGCCTACGTGGAGCACTACACCCGGAATCGGCCCGTTTCCCTGCACGACCTCTTCGAATTGACCCCGGGCAAACAGGGGCCGATTCCCCTGGAGGAAGTGGAGCCGATTGAGGATATTCGGTCGCGCTTTACGACCGCGGCGATGTCGCTGGGAGCGCTCAGCCCTGAGGCCCACGAGCTCCTCGCGGTGGCCATGAACGAGATTGGGGGCAAGTCGAACTCTGGGGAAGGCGGGGAGGACCCGGCGCGCTTTAAGCGCTATGAAAATGGGGAGTGGGCCAATTCCAAGATCAAGCAGATTGCCAGTGGGCGCTTTGGGGTGACTGCCGAGTACCTGGCGAGCGCGGAAGAGCTGGAAATCAAGATGGCCCAGGGGGCCAAGCCTGGGGAGGGGGGCCAACTGCCGGGGATGAAAGTCCAGGGTATCATCGCCAAGTTGCGCCGCACCCAGCCGGGCGTGCAGCTGATCAGCCCGCCGCCGCACCACGACATCTACTCGATTGAGGACTTGGCGCAGTTGATCCACGACCTCAAACAGGTCAATCCGCGCGCCCGGATCTGCGTCAAGTTGGTCGCCGAGTCTGGAGTCGGGACCATTGCCGCGGGGGTTGCTAAGGCCAACGCCGACATCATCCTGATCTCCGGCCACGAGGGAGGCACCGGGGCCTCTCCGATATCCTCCATCAAGCACGCCGGGCTGCCTTGGGAAATCGGGCTCGCGGAGACCCAACAAGTTTTGATGCTCAATGGCTTGCGCGACCGCGTGACCCTGCGCACAGACGGGGGCCTGCGCAGCGGGATGGACATTATCCACGCCGCTATCCTGGGCGCGGAGGAGTTCAACTTTGGCACCATCGCGCTGATCGCGATGGGCTGCGTCTACGTGCGCAAGTGCCACCTCAACACCTGTCCGGTGGGCATCGCCACCCAGGATCCGAAATACCGCGACAAGTTTAAGGGGAAGAAGGAGTACGTGGTGAACTTTTTCAATTCGGTGGCCCAAGAGGTGCGCGAAATCATGGCCAGCTTGGGGATTCGCAAGCTCAACGACTTGATCGGCAAGGTGGAGTACATCCGGCAGCGGCACATCGAGGGGCACCCCAAGGCGAACACCATCGACCTCAGCCGGGTGCTCAAAAATGTGGCCGCGGAGCTGGGCGAAGACGTGGCCCGCACCTGTTTGAAGGGGCGCAACGACGGGATCCACCCGCACCCCTTGGACGACAAAATCATCCAGGAAGCCAAGGATGCCATCACGGATCAGGTCCCCGTAAAGCTTTCCTTCAAGGTCAAAAATACCGACCGCAACATCGGCACCAAGCTGAGCGGGGAGATCGCCTATCACTGGGGCGACACCGGCTTGGCCGAGGGCACGATCACGGTGGAGCTGGAGGGCAGCGCGGGGCAATCGCTGGGGACTTTCCTCTGCGGAGGCATCAAGCTGATCCTCACGGGCGAGGCCAACGACTACGTGGGCAAGGGCATGACCGCGGGCGAGATTGTGATTCGGCCCCGCCCGGGGGTGAAGTTCGCGGCCTCGGAGAACTCCATCTTGGGGAACACCGTGATGTACGGATCCACCGGCGGTACGCTCTTTGCTAATGGGCGGGCCGGCGAGCGCTTTTGCGTGCGCAACTCGGGCGGCACCGCGGTGGTAGAGGGTATGGGCGACCACGGTTGCGAATACATGACCAACGGCACGGTGGTGATCCTCGGACCTACGGGGAAAAACTTTGGCGCGGGGATGTCGGGAGGGGTGGCGTACGTGCTGGATGAGGCGGGCCACTTCGACAAGCTGCACAACGCCGAGCTCACGGAGCGGGTGCGCTTGACCCAAGCGGCGGACATCAGCCAGCTCAAAGCGCTGATCGCGCGGCACACCGAGGCCACGGGCAGCGCCAAGGCGAGCCACCTCTTGGCCCACTGGGCGGACTACGAGCCACTTTTTTACAAAGTGCAGCCCATCGCCGCGGCTCCGGCCCCGGTGCCAGTGGTTGCGGTGCCCGCGGCGGCCCCGGCTTGAGGAGGATTTTGAGGGCGCGGCATGCGGCTCGGGCCGCGGCCCGCCCCGGCTTGGGGACCAGTGCCGCCGGGGGGATTCGCTGCCGCGCGCGGGAAGCGGGTCCCCCTCCCGGGCTCGGACTGAGAGAGTAGGTGGTTTTCTGCTAGGCGGGTTTTTCAGGGGGCGCGGCAGAAGGGATGAAAAAGCGAAGCCTTGACAGCCGCCGCCATCCGGGCGAATCCTCCCACACTTGCCGGTGTAGCTCAGGGGTAGAGCAGTGCATTCGTAATGCGAAGGTCGTCGGTTCAAATCCGTCCACCGGCTCCATGGTAAACTACTAAGAATCAAGGGATTGGAGGAAAAACCCTGGGGTGCAATTGGCCTCCCTGATGGAGGCAAAAAGAGTGGGAATGTGGTTACAACTGGTTACACTTTTGGCGATTTGGACGCAGGGGGATTGCCGGATGAGGGATGGCGGTGGGCCAGGTCGGTGCCGGAGATCGGCGGGAGATCAGAGGAGGGCGAGGGGGCGCGGCGAAGGTGCGGCCGGGGGAGGCGATACGGTGGCCGGGGAGGCCGGGTTGAGGGAGGTGTGCGACGACAACTATAAGTGACCCCTGACGACAATTAAAACTGACCTCTGGTGGGGTGGTTTTCCGGGGTGATTCGGCGTGCTGATTGACGTCGGCCGGGGCGGCGTGTGCTGCTTCGGGTTGTGGTCAACAGAACCCAACTCACCAGGCTCGTTTTCGAGCGCAACCAAGGAAGAACCATCAGCATGTGTGCT
>CANHIJ010000023.1 GCA_947460575.1 Verrucomicrobiales bacterium
CATCCGGGACTGGGGCTTCGAGGCCGAGGCGGGATCCATCGTGGTCGGCCGCCTGGAGCAGAGCGCTCCTTCCGGCGGAGCTCAGGTCATGACGCTTTCTCCAGGAACAGGGGAATCGTTCACGCTGAGTTCCATCGTCTCCGATACCGGAGGCAATGCCAACAGCCTGCTCAAGACCGGGGTCGGCACCGTCACGCTCGCGGGCAACAACAGCTACACCGGCGGCACCACGATCAGCGGCGGCACGCTCACCGCGGGTCACGTCAACGCTTTCGGCACGGGCGCGCTGACGATCGGGGCCAACACCTTCCTTGATCTGGCCAACTACAACATCACCAATACGGTGACCAACAACGGCGGCACCATCCTCAACGCCGGCACCCTGGCGGGCGGTGACTTCAGCGGCGGCACGACCGACTTGTCCGGAGCCAACAGCACGGTGGCGGCAGTCACCGGCACGGCGACGGTCAACGTCACCGGCACGAATACCGCCATCACCACCGTTTCCGGCGGCACGGTCAACGTGAACGCCGCCGGCACCACGATCCAATCCTACAACGGCGGGGATGTCGCGGTGGGTGCCGGACTGGCCGTCACGGTCAATGAGGGCACGTCCTCGGGAACCATCTCTGGCGCGGGCGGCCTGACCAAGGCGGGCACGGGCACGCTGGTCTTGTCGGGCAGCAACAGCTTTAGCGGCGCGTTGACCGTTTCCGGGGGGATCGTTTCCCTCTCCACCAACGCCGCCGTCGCCGGGACCTCGGGAGTCAACTTGGGCGCTGGCACAGGCCTGACCTACACCGGCGCTGCGGCCACCATCGACCGCGACATCACGGTGACGGGCGGCACGGGCACCATCAGCAACACGGGCGGGGGAACGTTGGAGCTTTCCGGCAACCTCTCCAAAAACGGCACGGTGCTCACCTTCGCCGGCGGTTCCTTCAGCATCACCGGGGGCATCAGCGGTGCCGGTGCCAACTCCGACCTCGTGGTCGACGGCGCAGTGGTCGCGCTCAATAGCACCAACACTTACAATGGCCCGACCTACCTCCGCAACGCGGCCGTCCTGTCGGCCAACGTGGTGGGCGCCATGCCCACCACCATCCGCAGCGCCGTGATCATGGACGATACCGGCACCGGCAGCTCGGTATTGCAACTAGCGGCTAGCCAGCAGATCGCCTCTCTCACCGGAGCCGCCAGCTCGGGAGTTTCGCTGGCCACGGGCACCTCGCTGACCATGGGCACTAGCACGGGCACCACGACCTTCGACGGCGTGATCAGCGGATCCGGCGGCCTGAGCAAGGACGGCGCCAGCACCCAGACGCTCTCTGGTGCCAACAGCTACACGGGCGGGACAACGATCAGCGCTGGCACCCTCGAACTGTCCGGAGCATCCGGGGCCCTGACCGCCACCAGCGCGGTCAATATCAACGGGGGCACGCTCTTGCTCAGCGGATCGGCCGCCGATCGGATCAGCAATGCGGCGTCCCTCTCCCTGGGCGCGGCCACCGATAGCATCCTGCGACTCTCCGGAGCCGTCACCGAAACCCTGGGGGCCCTGACGCTCACCAGTGGGGCTGGCATCCGGGTGATTGATTTTGGCTCCACCAGTGGGGTGCTCACTTTGGCCTCGCTGTCGGCTGACTCCCATCTGCCAGTGCAGATTTGGAACTGGTCCGGCACCAAACACACTGGCGGCGGCACGGATCGGCTCATCATCTCCAGCGGCCTTTTGGGGGGATCCCTTGATGTCTCGGACTTCTCCTTCTTCAGCGACTCCGGCACCACGCTCCTCGCCGGACCCGCCGTTTTCAATTCCAGCGGCGAATTGGTCCCCATCCCGGAAGCCAACACCCTGCTGGGAGTCCTCGGCCTGATGGCCCCGCTGGCCTGGCGGGAGCGCCGCCACTGGATGCGCTGCCGCGCCGCCTGTGCCTGACGGATAAGCCCTTAGGTCTCAGGCTTTCACGGAACCTACCGCTGACCCTAAAAACGTGAGTCGACTATCCTATTCGGTGGGCGCGAAGCGCTGGCGCGGGAGGCTTTCGCTTGGCGTGTGGCCTTTTTGGGGGCGGCCGCGCGGGCACCCCTGCCGAACTGTCTGATTCGCCCTTAGGGCGCCCCTACAGGGCTCCAATTCCTTTTTGCGCTGAGAACACCCAGGGCGTTGCCCTGGGCTAACTTAGGGTGCCCCGTTGGGGCGCAGAAAACCAGGCCTTGGCCCGGTGCTTGGGCTGACGCGACCGCAAAAAATTCCTTTTACCACATTGCGAGTATTGATGATCAGTGGGTTCCGAATGCTGAAATGGCCTTTGGGAGACTTTTTGCGGTGACGTCTGGGCGGCGCGGTCCTATCATGGCGCGCCCCGTAGGGCGCCGATTCTGAGCGCCAACGGCGCGGCCTGCGCCAGCCCAGGGCAACGCCCTGGGAATCGAGCCAAAAAGAGCACCGAGCCCTGAAGGGGCGGCCTAATCGGCGAGCCCCATCGCGCCCTTTTTCAGGACATTTCCGCGTTGTGGGGCGCCCCCGCCCGCCGGACCTGTCCACCGGCCAAGACTTGGTGGGGACTTTTGACGGCGAAAGGGACTCACCCAACGGGTGAGCCTCCTGAGTCGAAGAAAAACGGCTCTTTCCCCGGACTTACCACGAAAAAGACCGGGAGATCGAGTTTAAACTCCCGTTTTTAGGCTCAAAGGCAAACCCTTGGCGACGGCGCGGGCCTATCAGATGCCGCTGGTCCTTCAGGCTATCTACCGACTGCCGGACGAAACCACTGCCCTTCACAAAATGCCCGCGTGGTCCCGGTGGGGGAAAATGGTGGCCCGAAAAAACCCGACGCTAATTTTCGGGAAAAGGCTCAAAGCAGCAGCGATGATCGAGAACCATCTGGAGGCCATTCTCGCCCACTGGCAGTCCCGCACCACTCATGCCTTTCTGGAGGGGCTTAACAGCGCGTGCTCCGCCGTGAAGCGCCAAGCCCGGGGCTTCCGCTCGGTGCAGAACCTCATTGCCATGCTCTACTTCACGGCCGACAAGCTCCCGCTACCCGCCGCCCCTTGACTTTTCCAAGCCACAGGAATCAGCGAAGAACCCTGAAAATCACCGCAAGTCGTTGAAAATGAGAATTTTGAACAGACAAGTATTCCAGCCATCGAAGTCGAAGACAGCAGCTTTACATCCCCCGCCGAGTCCTGCCCCCTCGTCCAGTGATTTGAAATTGGGGTGAGGAGCGCCGTTGGCGTCGAAGCCAGTGGCTGATTCATGTTGCAGATGGGTGTGAAATGGTCACCTTCACCGCAACCGACCGGCAACGGACGGCTGGGGACGCGGGATAAGTTTCGGTATCACCTAACCGGTTATGGCGATTTAAATTTTCGCAACTCATTGAAAATCAAACGGCTCCATAGTTCAACGGATAGAACGAGGGTTTCCTAAACTCTAAATCTGGGTTCGATTCCCGGTGGAGCCACTTCGCTTATAATCAGTCAGTTACAAAATAACTCACGGCGGAGTAAGAACACCAGTGAGGACACGCTCGACGAAGTCTCGCCGTCCAGGGCCTTGGCCGCGGTGCCGGCGGCGGCGAACGCTTGCAGGGGGAACTGGCGGGGCTTAGGCGTGGCTCACTATGGTTGAAGCAATAATCCGTTATGAAGGTGGGCTGCACTGCGCGGCGGTGCATGGTCCGTCGCAGTCGATCCTGGAAACGGATGCCCCGGTGGACAACCAGGGGCGGGGCGAGCGCTTTTCGCCCACGGATTTGGTCGGGACGGCGCTGGCGACCTGCGTGGCCACGACCATGGCCTTGGTGGGGGAGCGCCACGGGATCGACCTGGTCGGGCTCACCGTGCGGGTGCGCAAGCACATGACGGCGGCGCCGCCGCGCCGGATCGCCCAACTGGAAATGGAAATCGCCGTGCCGGTGGCCGCAGACCACCCCGAGCAAGCCCGTTTGATAGGGGCGGCACAGGGTTGCCCGGTGCGGCGCAGCCTGCACCCCGACCTGGAAGTGGTGGAGACCTTTGTGTGGCAGGGTCCGCTGGCCTAACTCTCCCCGCCGTCGCCACCTCGGCCCATGGGCCGCGCTCCCGTCCAGCCCTAGCGGCAGGTCGATTTATGACCCTTTTCAAAACGTAGGCTGGGCGCCGCAGGTGACCACAGCCGCACCGGTTGGAGGCCTAGCCACACCGAGGCTTGATCGGCATCAGCCACAAAAAGCGGGTGGCCGGAAATTCCGACCACCCGCAGATGATTTGCCTCTGGGGAGGCGATTCCGGCGCGGAGGGGCCGGGGGGAGCTTTAGGCTTGGGCGGCGTCAGCCTTGAGGTCTTGGTACATCTGGAAGCCCTGTTCGGGGGTGAGGTTTTCGTGGACCACCCCGCGCACCGCTTTCATCATGCTGATGGGGGCGTCGCTCTGGAAGATATTGCGGCCCATGTCCACCCCATTGGCACCCTGCTGGATGGCATGGTAGCACATCTGCAGCGCTTCCAATTCAGGGAGTTTTTTGCCACCCGCGATGACGATCGGCACGGGGCAACAGCTGGTGATGCTCTCGAAGCCTTCTTCGGTGTAGTAGCACTTGACCACGTTGGCGCCGAGTTCGGCCATGATGCGGGTGGCGAGGCGGAAGTACTGCGAGTTGCGCGCCATGGCGCGGCCCACCGCGACGACCCCCATCACGCCAATCCCATAGCGGCTAGCCCCGTCCACGAGATCGGTGAGGTTTTTCAGGGTCTGCCGCTCGTAGGCGCTGCCGATGAAAACTTGCACCGCGAGGATGCTGGCGTTGAGGCGGATCGCCTCCTCGATGCTGAGGGCGGTGCTTTCGTTGGAAAGCGGCTCGAAGCCGGGGCGGCCAAAGCGGACTTTCTTGCCCTCAAATTCGCCCTCCCACTCCTCCATCGGGCTGACCATGGAAGTGCCCCCCGAGGCGCGCAAGGCGATGGCCTTCTGGGTCGAGGCCGGAACGATGCTGCGCTGAATGCCGCGGGTCAGCATCAAGCAGTCGGCGTAGGGCTCAAGAGGCAGAATGGTCTGGTCGACGCGCTCCAGGCCGGTGGTGGGGCCCTGGAAATAGCCGTGGTCAAAGGCCAACATCACGGTGCGCCCATCCTTGGGGTTGAAGACCTTGCTGAGGCGATTCTTCAGGCCCCAGTCGTACTGGTGGGAGCCCTTGAGGAAAAAGCCCGGGGAGGTCTGCGGGACGTCTGTGAAGTATTCTTTTTCTTTGCGGTCGGCAGCGCTGGTGGTGATATCGGCCATAGTTGTTGTTATATAAAGGTTGGCAGTGGGCGGCCGGGGGGCGGTCGGGTCTTGAAGGAAACCCGGGCCCCGGCGGCCTGCGAGACTGCACCCGGATGCGCCGTGGGCGCAAGGGAGTTTGCAGGCGCCCGTCCCTGCCTGGGGTTTGACAAGGGGAGACCGGTCGCTAAAGATAGGCGGTTCCTCGCCCTGGGGCCGTGCCTTTCTTTTGATGTCCCCTGCCCCGCCTCCCTCCCGCCGCTCTGGTTTTGCCTGGCTCGGGGTCCTCCTGCCTCTGACCCTTACGCTGTGGCTGTCCTGGACCTGGACCCCCAATTTCCCCCACGCCGACCACTGGGGCATGGAATCGGACTTGCTCGTCGAGGAGGCCGAAGCCGGGCTGAGCTGGGATTTGTTGGCGCGGCAATTCAACGACAGCCGCTATGTGCTGCCGCGCCTCTGCTTTCTGGCCCTGGGCAAGGCCACCGGCTGGAACGTACAAATAGAAGCCGCGGCCTGCGTGCTTCTCGCCGGAGGCATCGCGGTGATCGCCTGGTGGATGGCCCGCCGCAGTCTCCCCGGGCGATCCGGCGACGGGGCCGGAGCGATCATGGCCCTGCTGATACTTTCGCCGCACCAGGTGATGAATTGGAACTTCGGGGTGCAAATTTGCTATTTCCTGCCGGTGGGGGCGGCCGTAGGCACGGCGGCCGTCTTCCTGACGCGCTGGAGCCTAGCGCGCCAAACCCTCTGCGGAATCCTGCTGGCCACGCTCGGCTCGTGGTCCTTCGCCAACGGCTGGCTGACCTGGGGCCTGGTGGCCTGGGGGGTGTTGGGCTGGGGGCGGCGCCGCGGATGGGGCCCGGTGGCCGCAGCCCTGGCGGGAATGCTCCTGGCCCTGGCCGCCAACCTAGCCGTTTACTTTCACGGCTACCACTTCAGCGAAGGCATTCCCCTAACGCAAAAATTAATGCATCGCAGCGGCGAGATTGCCCGTTATTTTCTCAACGCCCTGGGAGCGGGCCTGGCCGAGGGCTGGCTGCAGCCCAACCAGGCCGAGCGCGGCCGCTGGCTCGATCGCCTGAGCCCCCCCATGGCCCTCTTGGTCCTGGCTTGGCTAGGTTACCTGGGGCTGCGGCACGGCCGGGACTTGTGGCGGCGCGGCGGGGCCAGCCCCGCGTGGATGTGGCTGGGCCTGGCGGGATGGTCCCTGCTGGTGGTGGCCCTGGTGGCCCTGGCCCGCACTGGCAACGCGCTCTCCCACCCCTTCGCCTCGCGCTACCTCGCTTTTTCCCTCTGGGCCTGGGCCGGGGCTTTGGTCTTAAGCCTGCTATTGCCCCCCGGGCGGACGCGCCGCGCTTTGGCCGGGGGCGGCAGCGCCCTCCTGCTCTGGGGATGGGCCTCTGGGACCGCCACCGGGATCAAACAACTCCACAAGGACGCCTATACCATGCGCCTGCTCCACGGCACTCTAATAATGTCTCAAGTGGCCCCCGAACCCTTCGGCCTGCGCGCCAACGATACCGCCATGAACCAGTTGTTTCCCCGGCTGCAGCGCCTCGACGCCTTGGGCTACCTGCATCCCCCCCTGGTGCGCAGCCCCCTGGTGGCCCAGGCGGCGGTGCGCCAAGACCCCGCCGTGGAAGGTAAGTTGTTAGAAATCCAGCTCGGCCCACCACTCCGCATCACCGGCTATGCCATCGACCACCGCCGCCCGGGCCCCGCCGACGCCGTGGTGCTTTCCCTCCAGCCAAAGGGCGGCGCCGAAATCTGGTGGACCCCGGTGAGCGGCCGGACCCTCGACAAGTCATCCAGAAAGTTAGCGGCGTCGCGCGGACTGCGTGGGGAACACGCCCGCATCGGCTGGGTCTGGGAGCCTAGCCCCAACCCCCTGCCCTTTGCGGTGGTCAGTCCGCCGCCCGGACCCGGCACGGTGCGCGCCTATGTACTCGATACTCGCCGCGGAACCTTCTCCCCCTTGGCGGGCGAACTGAGCCTGGAGCGCGCTCCTTGACGGCCCGCGCCGGGAACGCTATGGCCACAAGATGCGCCGCCTCTCCTCGCTGATCGTTTTGGCGATCACCTTTCTCATCGCCTGCTGCGCAAGTCCGGAGGGGCCCTTCGCCGATCCGCCCAGCCCTTCCGCCCCCCCGGGGCCCTCTATCACTCCGCTCCAGTTGCTTCGCCAAGAGGTCAAAGTCATCCCCCGCCTCATTCCCAAAGGCAAATACGGCCGCCGCCTCTACCGGCCGATGCAGCCCCGCTTCATCACGATCCATTCCACGCAAAACCCCAGCGGCGATGCCTTCGCGCACGCCCGGGCCCTCCGCGCCGGCGCCCTCCGCGCCAAACAGCGCCCCGGCGGCAACCGCATCGGCTTCCTCACCTGGCACTTCACCGTCCAGGACAACCTCGCGATCCAACACCTCCCCACCACCGAACAGGGCGAACACGCCGACTTCAACGGCCCCGGCAACAATTACTCCATCGGCATCGAAATGTGCGAAAACCGCGGCAACAACCTCGCCGCTACCATCGAGCGCACCGCCAAGCTCACCGCCTATCTGATGTATTGCCACCGCATTCCCCTCCGCAACGTGGTGCCCCACTACCACTGGCCCCGCCGCGGCGCCACCCCCCCCAATAAAAATTGCCCACACTTCCTCCTGGACCGCGGCCGTCCCGGGCCGAAGTGGAACCGCTTTCTCGGCCGGGTCCAAGCCCACTTCCAGCGCCTCCAGCCCGGCCCCGCCCCCCGCCTCTAATCGCCCAACCCCTCTCACCCTCCCCACATGCCCCTCCCCTCTGCTATCCTCGTCACCGGCGGCGCCGGTTATATCGGCTCCCACACCGTGCGCCACCTCGCCGCTACCACCGCCGAGCGCATCGTCGTGCTCGACTCCCTGGAGTACGGCCACCGCGACGCCCTCGTCTCCGACAACGTCGAGCTCGTCGTCGGCCACATGGCAGACCCCGCAGTCATCGCCGACCTCTTCGCCCGCTATCAAATCAGTGCGGTGCTCCATTTCGCGGCCTATGCCATGGTCGGCGAGTCCATGGGCGAGCCCCTCAAATACTACGCCAACAACCTGGCCGCCCCCCTGGTTCTCCTCGAGGCGATGCGCCAGCACGGCACCCAGCACTTCATTTTCTCCTCCACCTGCGCCACTTTTGGCAATCCCCAGTACGTCCCCATGGACGAGGCCCACCCCCAGCTTCCCATCAATCCCTACGGCCACAGCAAGTTGATGTTAGAACAAGTCCTGCGCGACTGCGACCAGGCCTTCGGGATCCACCACGTCATCCTGCGCTATTTCAATGCCAGCGGCTGCTCCGCCGACGGATGCATCGGGGAAGACCACACCCCGGAAAGCCACCTCATCCCGCGCACCCTCATGGCCATCACCGGAGAAGCCCCGCACGTCACCGTCTTCGGAACCGACTATCCAACCCCCGACGGCACCTGCATTCGCGACTACATCCACGTGCAGGATCTCGCCGAAGCCCACGTCCTCGCCCTAGAGTACCTGCGCCGCGGCCAGCCCTCCACCCACCTCAACCTCGGCACCGGCACCGGCGTCAGCGTCCGCGAAATCATCCAGCTCGCCGAATCCGTCACCGGCCAGAAGGTTCCGTTAGTGCTCGGCCCGCGCCGCGAGGGCGACCCTCCCGAACTGGTCGGCAATCCCGCCAAGGCCAAGGCCGTGCTGGGCTGGGAGGCCCGCTACCGCGATCCCCGCGCCATGGTGGAATCCGCCTGGGCTTGGCTCACCGGCCCCCGCAAGGGACGCTACCCGGCCAATTAGCCTAGCACCTCGACGCGGCGGCACCCCGAGGCTTGACCCCGCCCCAGGCCCGCCTTATCGCTGCGGGCGGCCGCCCCTTCGGCCAGACCGCCCTGCGCTCTCATGGTCTCCATTCAAATCCGCCACCTCACCAAACACTTCGGGAGCACCCTCGCCCTCGACGACGTCAATCTAACCATTGAGTCCGGCGAAATGTTCTTTTTGCTCGGGCCAAGCGGCTGCGGAAAAACCACCCTGCTGCGCCACATCGCCGGCTTCTCCACCCCCGACCAAGGCCAACTCCTCTTCGACCAGCGCGACGTCACCCGCCTGCCGCCTCACAAGCGCAACACGGCCATGATGTTCCAAAGCTACGCCCTCTGGCCCCACCTCGACGTGGGCCAAAACGTCGCCTTCGGCTTGGAAGAGCGCCGACTCCCCCGCGCCCAAATCGAAACCCGCGTCCAAGAAAGCCTTCAAATGGTCCGCATGGGCCACCTCGCCGACCGCAAAATCAACCAACTCTCCGGAGGCCAACAGCAGCGCGTCGCCCTAGCCCGCTCCCTCGCGGTGCGCCCCGACGCCCTCCTCCTCGACGAACCCCTCTCCAACCTCGACGCCAAGCTCCGCCTCGAAATGCGCTCCGAAATCCGCCGCATCTGCAAGCAATTCGGCGTCACCGCGGTCTACGTGACCCACGACCAAAAAGAAGCCCTCCACCTCGCCGATCGCATAGCGGTGATGGAACAAGGCGCCATCAGCCAAGTCGGTACCCCCCGCGAGGTCTTCCGCGCTCCCCGCACCGCCTCCGTGGCCTCGTTCATCGGCGAAGCCAATTTCCTGCCAGGCGATTGCATCGCCGCCGCCGGACCCGGCCGCCAGGCCACCGCCCGCACCGCCCACGGCCACTTCACCGGACGCCTCACCGATCCCACCTGGCACCCCCAGCCCGGCGAACCCGTGCGGCTCTGCCTCCGCCCCGAGGCCCTCCGCTTCGGCGAGTCCCCTTATCTTCCTAACACCATAAGAGGCCGCCTAGTCGACTCCATCTACCTCGGCGAGTTGGCCCAATACGCGGTCCAAGACGCCGCGGGAACCACTTTTCACGTCTCCGAACTCAATCCCGCGAATCCGCGCCCCGCCGATGCCTCGGAGGTGTCCCTAACAGTCTCGCCCGACGACGTCATGATCCTGCGCGCCTGAGCCCCACCCCGCCGCTGGGCCACTCCATTTCCCGACCTCCGCCCCATGGGACGCTACTTTGCCATTTTTCTCGCCCTGGCCGCCACCCTAGCAGCACCAGTGCTGTTGCAGCCGAAAACCAGCGCCCGCACCCGCGACTTTGCCCCGGAGGATCGCCTGGTAATCATCACCCCCCACGTGGAGTCCATTCGCGCCGAGTTTGAGGGGGCCTTTCAGCGCTGGATGAAAACCCAGCACCACCGCCAGGTGGTGATCGACTGGCGCGTCCCCGGAGGCACCAGCGAAATTTCCAAAGTGGTCAGCAGCGCCTACCGCGCCGCCCTGGAGCACTACTGGAAACAGGCGCGCCCCGAACCCTGGCAAGACGCGTTCGGGGTCACTTTCACCGACCCCAAGGCCGCCCCCCAACTCAAGTCCATCTGGCTGGCTTCGCCGGTGGGCATCGGCATCGACCTCTGCTTCGGCGGCGGCACTCCCGATTTTTCCGACATGAAAAAGAAGGGATTCATCGTGCCCGGGGACGCCGCCCAAGGCTGGGGGATCCTGGGGGTTAAAGCGGCCCATCCCGATTGGTTTGGGGAGTCCGCGATCCCCGCCCGGTGGGCCGGAGAAACCTACACCGACCCTGATTTCACCTGGGTGGGGGCCTGCCTGTCCTCTTTTGGCATTTGTTTCAATCTCGATTTCCACCAGCGCCGCGGCTACCCGGACCTGCCGGAGCAATGGACCTCCCTGACTCATCCGCGCTATCAAAATCAAATCGCCCTGGCTGACCCTGGCAAAAGCGGCACCGTAGTGAAAATGATGGAGTCCATCCTGCAGCAGGCCATGCAGGAGAGCGCCCGGGCGGCCCCCGCGGCGGACCGCCGCAAGGCCCTGGAAGCGGGCTGGCTGCAGGGCATGGGCACCATCCAGCGCATTGGAGCCAATGCCCGCTACTGGACCGACAGCTCGACCAAAATCCCTTTAGATGTCTGCGAGGGCGAGGCCGCTGCCGGAATGTGCGTGGACTTCTACGCGCGCCATTTCATCGAGCGGCTAGAACAGGCCAATGGCCGCAGCCGCCTCGGCTTTGTCCTCCCCGCGGGGGGCACTACTCCCAGCGTAGATCCCATCGCCCTTTTCCGCGGCGCCCCCAACCCCTCCCTAGCGACCCGCTTCATTGAATTCGTCCTCAGCCCGGTCGGCCAGCGCCTCTGGGCCTTTCAAGTCGCCGCCCCCGGCGGACCCACCCGCACCGCGCTGCGCCGCCTCCCGGTGCGCCGCGACTACTTCACCCCAGAAAATCTGCGCTTCGCCAGCGACCCGGAGATTTTGCCCTACGCCGCGGACCAGGCCCTCACCTACGACCCCACCCTCACCGCGGGCAGCTTTAACGCCATCCGCCTCGCCATCCGCGCCATGTGCCTCGACACCCACGACGAACTGCGCGCCGCCTGGGCGGCCCTGATTGCCCACCAATTCCCCCCCCAGGCCACCGCCGCCTTCGCCGACCTCTCCCACGTCAGCTACCCGAACGTCAGCGGAACTCTAACAGAAAAGCTCAATCAGCGCAACGGCCTGGTAGCCGCCGAACTGAGTCGCTCCCTGGCCCAGCAATTCCGCCAGCAATACCAGCGCGCCACCGCCCTCGCACAGCGCGGCCTCTAAACTGCCCGCGCCCCCCCCATGAAACGCCTCCCCACCTACGGCTTCCTCCTTTTCATCTTCCTGGTGATGGGCTGCTTTTTTGTCTATCCGATCTACCACACGGTCCGGGAGGCCTTCACCCGCCCGGGGGGCGGCTTCACCCTGGAATATGTGGGGCACATTTTCGGCAACCCCCTTTACCGCGAAGGCCTGGGCAACGCCCTCAAAATGGCGGCGGGCAGCACCCTCGGCGCCCTCATCCTAGCCCTCCCCTTGGCCCTGCTGAGCGCGCGCTTCACCTTTCCCGGCAAAGCCCTCCTCAGCGCCCTCGTCCTCGTCCCCCTTATCCTTCCCCCCTTCGTCGGCACCATCGGGGTCAAACAAATCCTCGGCCAACACGGCGCCCTCAACGCCCTCCTCGCCCCCGGGGCCATCGCCCACGGCTACCCCCCAGACTGGTTAGGCCACGGCCGCCTCCTCGGCGTGGTTCTGATGAACGCCCTCCATCTCTACCCGATCCTCTATCTCAACATCGCCGCATCCCTAGCCAACCTCGACCCTGCCCTCGACGAGGCTGCCGAAAACCTCGGCTGCCCTCCCTGGCGCCGCTTTTGGAGAATCACCCTACCCCTCGCCATGCCGGGGATTTTCGCGGGGGCCTCCCTGGTCTTTATCTGGGGCTTCACCGAATTGGGGGTGCCCCTCATGTTTGACTTCCCCCGCGTCACCTCAGTGCAGATCTTCGACGGCATCAAGGAAATCGGAGGCAATCCCCTGCCCTACGCCCTGGTGGCCATCATGCTAGTAGCCAGCTTGCTCCTCTTTCTCCTCAGCAAGTTCCTCTTCGGCCGCTCCGATTTCGCGGGCGGCGGCCGCGCCAGCATGGCGGCGCAAACGCCCCGCCTCCGGGGAATCCAAGGCTGGTTGGCCACGGGCGGGTTCGCCGCCATCACCCTCCTAGCGGTGCTGCCCCACCTCGGCGTCACTCTGACTTCCCTGGCCGCAGACTGGAACGACGCCGCGCTGCCCTCCGGCTTTACCCTCCAGCACTACCGCGACGCCCTCAGCCACGGCCTCACGGTCCCCTCCATTCTCAACAGCTTAAAATACGCCGGACTGGCCACTGCCATCGATGTCGTCCTCGGCCTGGCGATTGCCTGGATCGTGGTGCGCACTCGGCTGCCCGGGCGGCACCTGCTAGATTCCCTGGCGATGTTGCCGATTGCCGTCCCCGGCCTGGTCTTGGCCTTTGGCTATTTGGCGATGACCAGGGAGGGCCAGCCCTTCGATTGGTTGATCGGCCCCCAGGAGGATCCCTGCTGGATCATCGTGATCGCCTACGCCATCCGCCGCCTTCCCTATGTGGTGCGCAGCGCCAGCGCCGGCTTGCAGCAAACCAGCGTCAGCCTTGAAGAAGCGGCGCAAAACCTGGGCTGCACGCCCTGGCGCAGCCTCTGCCGCATCACCCTGCCCCTGATCGCCGCCAACCTCATCGCCGGGGCCCTCCTAGCCTTCTCCTTTGGCATGCTAGAGGTATCCGACAGCTTGATCCTGGCTCAAAAAGGGGAGCACTTCCCCATTACCAAGGCCATCTACAACTTGAACGGCGCCCTCGGCAACGGCGAGGCCCTCGCTTCCGCCCTGGGGGTGTGGGCCATGGTCTTCTTGAGCATCACTCTCTTGGGAGTCGGCCTGCTCTTGGGAAAGAAAATGGGCGCCCTGTTCCGCGCCTAGCGGCTGGCGCGGCGGGCCAAGCGCTGGTTGTACTGAATGCTGCGCCGCAAGTACCGGATGCGGCTCGTAAGGGGCCGGAAGCGCACCAGCAGCTGGCGCACCGCGGGGTCCGGGCTCTCCAGCTGATTGGAGAGGTACTGCCCAATTTGAAAGGAAAATTCGTTTTTCTGGGACTCCAGAGACCCGACCCGGGCCGAAATTTCGGCGATCAACTTGGAGCGCTTCCCCACTTCCTGCACCAGGTCGGTGGTCTGCAGTTTGTGCTGCTCGCGCAGCCCCGCGATCTCCGCATCGATCCCCTGCACCGCCAATTCCAACTCTTGGACCGCGGCCTCCAGGGCATCAATCGCGGCTAGGTCTTGGTTGTGCTCTTCTTTGAGGTGCGCCAAAGAATGGCGCGTGCGCTCAACCTCGTCGGCGAACTGCCCGTCCGGCTGCTTCTTGAGCACTTCGAGCTTCCCCTTGAGGGAGGTAAAACGGCGCCGCGTCTCGCCGTCCCGCGCCTTGATGTCGTCCACCTGGTCCATCAAGCCCACCGCCTGGGCCATGATCTCGGACTTGCGCTTGCGCAGCGCATCCACCCCGTCCTCCATGGCGTCTTCGATCACATAGAGCCGGTCCTGCGCCACCTCGTTTTCCGCGGTCAATTGGTCGCTTTGGCTGCGCAGTGCTAACTGTTGCCGGTGCAAGTCCGTAATTTGCCAGTACTCCCCGGAGAGCCGCTCAATCGAGTCTACCCCTGGCCACGCGAGGCGGCCGAGAATGTCCTGCGTTTCCGCGAGCTGCTGGGTCTCGCGGGTCACCGAATTCCAGCGGGCGCGCTCCATGCGGAGGCCGATTTGCCAGGCGAAGCGCCCTACGAAAAAACCTATGGC
The DNA here is from genome assembly GCA_947460575.1 of Verrucomicrobiales bacterium. Taxonomy (GTDB): domain Bacteria; phylum Verrucomicrobiota; class Verrucomicrobiia; order Verrucomicrobiales; family V1-33; genus CAIZWU01. Next base: position 14,472 of record CANHIJ010000023.1, read on the forward strand.
ATTCATGCAGCTGGGGGGGAGCCGCCCCCCAGAAATGGGGCAGCGACACCCGCATTTAGAACCTCATAAACAGCCCATTTACAAGCCGTAATTCCAAGTACCTACCGCCTTTTCCAACAGCCAAAACCCCTATCAAATCCCTATTTTGCCCCCACCGGGCCGCTGGCTTCAACTAAAAAAGCGTTTGGCTTTCTCGAAGAAGGACTCCGACATGGGGTTGTTTTGATCGCCGCAGGAATCGGCGAAGGATTTGAGTTTCTCTTTCTGCTCGGCGTTGAGGTTAGTGGGCACCTCCACTTGGATCGTCACCAGGAGGTCGCCCTTCATCCCCCGGTTGAGCACTGGCATGCCCTTGCCCCGCAGGCGGAAAACCGTGCCCGACTGCGTGCCCGCGGGCACTTTGAGGGACGCCTTGCCTTCCATGGTCGGCACCACCAGGTCGCCGCCCAACGTGGCCTTGGCATAACTCACCGGAATCTCGCAAAAGAGGTCGTTGTCCTCGCGCTCAAAGACTTCGTGTTTCCGGATGTGAATGATGACATAGAGGTCTCCCGCGGGGGCCCCGCGGAAGCCGGCGTCGCCATTGCCCGACGAGCGCAGGCGGCTGCCCTCGCTGATCCCGGCGGGGATGCGCAGTTTGATCCGGGTGGTCTTTTCGCTGCGCCCCTGGCCGCGGCAGTCGGGACAGGGATGGGAAATAATCTGGCCCGTGCCCGAGCACTCTGGGCAAGCCTGCTGCACCTGGAAAAACCCGCGGCTGGCGATGACTTGGCCTACGCCCCCGCAGGTGGGACAATTTTTAGCCGACCCGCCCTTGGCGGCCCCGCTGCTGGCGCAGGTTTCGCAGGCCACCGCCCGCTCCAACTCCACCTGCTTCTCCACCCCTTGCGCCGCCTCCTCCAGGGTGATCTCCAAATCGTAGCGCAGATCGGCACCCCGCGCCTTGGCGGAGCGGCCCGAGCGGCCCCCGCCTCCGCCGAAAAATTCATCAAACACGCTGCCGCCCCCATTGCCCCCACCGCTGAAGACCTCGCGGAAAATGTCGAAGGGATCGTGAGACCCGCCGCGACCCGCCCCGGCTCCGGCCGAAAAGGCCGCGTGGCCATGCCGGTCGTACGCGGCCTTTTTGTCGGCGTCCCCGAGGACGTCGTAGGCCTCGCCCAACTCCTTAAATTTCTCCTCGGCCACTTTGTCGTCCGGGTTGCGGTCCGGATGATACTTCAGAGCGAGTTGGCGGTAGGCCTTTTTGATTTCGTCTGCACTAGATCCCTTGGGGATGCCGAGAATGTCGTAGTAGTCGCGTTTGCTAGCCATGAGGGAGGGGAAAAGGGGGCGCGGCGCCGATTAGACTGCCGCGGGTCCACTGGAGACGATGACCGAGGCGGGCCGCAGCAAGCGGTCGCGCAGTTTGTAGCCCTTGCGGGTTTGCGAGAGCACGACGCCATCAGCCACGCTTTCGCTGGGCTGCAGCGAGACCGCCTCGTGGGTGTTGGGATCAAAGGGCGCACCCACCGCGGAGATTTCCTCGACCCCGTGGTCTTTGAGAAAATCCTGCACCTGGCGCAGCACCATGCTCAAGCCGACGTAGAGGTTGGAGCCCTCTGCCTCCGCCTTGGCGGCCGCCATGCCGTAGTCAAAATTGTCCAGCACGGGGAGCAAGCTCTCCAAGAGGTTGGCGTTGGCGTACTTGACGGTCTCGGAGACCTCGCGGGCGCTGCGCTTGCGGAAGTTGTCCAGTTCCGCCGCGGCCCGGAGGGCCGCGTCTTTCCACTGCGCCGCCTCAACTAGGGCCTGCCCGAGGGGATCGGGCGCGGCTTCAGGTTCCAATACATCGGAGGCGGCGGCGTCTTCCGGAGAAAATTCTTGGGGGGAGGGGGTATCGCTCATGGGGTGCACTGCGGCGGGGAGGTAGTCCGGGTCCAAGCCGGGGGGTATCGTAAGGCAACGACGACCCGAGCTCAACCCCATTCGGCGCCAAGCAGCGAGCAGTCGATCCCAAGGGGAATTTCCCTTGGGCTCGGACCGCTGGCCATGCCGGGCCAGCGCGGGGGGCCATAGGGCCACCTAGTCGATCAGGTTGTCGAGTCGTTTGGCGACTTCGACGTCGGCTTCGGTGACGCCGCCAGCATCGTGGGTAGTCAGCATCAGGACCACCTTGCCGTAGCGGATGTCGACGTCGGGGTGGTGGCCTTCGTCTTCAGCGACTTCGGCGACCTCGTTGAGGAAATCGACGGCTTCGGTAAAGCCGTCGAATTCAATCGAGCGGGTGATTCGTTTGCCGTCAATTTCCCACTCGGGGGTTTTCTTGAGGAGGCGCTTGAGGTCTTCTTTGGATAGAACGTCCATGGTGAAAAAAGGCTAATGGGATGAGATCCGGATGGGAGCGGCGCGGGCTTGGTTCCGCCCCTCCTGCGTGGCGCGCATTGAAGCCCTGTTCTTTCTGTTGTCAAAAGTAATGCTCAAAATATTGTTGCACCCCGGCGCGGGACCGGGCACTCTCTCCGCCCCGCTTCTTTCCTCATTCACTCCACGACCGCCATGGGACGCCTTTACAACAACATCGTCGAAACCGTCGGCCGCACCCCCTTGGTGCGCCTCAACCAGATCACCAAGGACGCCGGAGCCACCGTGGCTTTGAAGTGCGAGTTCTTCAACCCCCTCGGCAGCGTTAAGGACCGCATCGGAATGAACATGATCGCCGACGGAGAAGCCCGCGGTCTCATCACCAAGGACACCGTGATCGTGGAGCCCACCAGCGGCAACACCGGCATCGCCCTGGCTTTCGTGGCCGCCGCCAAAGGCTACAAGCTTATCCTCACGATGCCGGAGACCATGTCCCTGGAGCGCCGCACCCTCTTAGCCATGCTGGGCGCTGAATTGGTCCTCACCCCCGGCCCCAAGGGCATGAAGGGCGCCATCGAAAAGGCCACCGAAATCGTCGCCGCCACCCCAGGCGCCTACATGCCCCAGCAATTTAATAACCCCGCCAACCCTTCGATTCACCAATCCACCACCGCCGAGGAAATCTGGGACGACAGCAGCGGCGCCATCGACATCCTCATCAGCGCCGTCGGCACTGGCGGCACCCTCACCGGCTGCAGCCGCACCCTCAAGGCCAAAAAGCCTAGCCTCCTCAGCATCGCCGTGGAGCCCGAAGCCAGCCCCGTGATTTCCCAAACCCTAGCCGGCGAACCCGTCGTCCCCGCCCCCCACAAAATCCAGGGCACGGGCGCCGGTTTCGTCCCCAACAACCTCGACCTCAAGCTCGTCGACGAAGTCATCAAGGTCTCCAACGACGACGCCATCCTGATGGCCCGCCGCATCGCTAAGGAAGAAGGCATCCTGGTCGGCATCAGCACCGGAGCTAATGTCCACGCCGCCCTCCTGGTGGCCCAGCGCCCCGAAAACCACGGCAAGTTGATCGTGACCATCGCCTGCTCCACGGGCGAGCGCTACCTCTCTACCCCCCTCGCGGACGAAGCCCGCGCCCAAGTCGGCTCCTGACCCCCCCCCTCTTTCCCCTCTCCCCTCTCTTTCACCCCCCACCCTGCCGATCATGGCCCAAGACTCCTCTCTCTCCAACCCCGTCCCCGTCGCCGTCCTCGAACACGAGCACAGCCCCCTAGAGGACGCCCTGATCCGCTACCGCAAGCAGCTGATCCTCGTCGGCGTACTCGCCGTAGTCGGCACCAGCGCCTATTTCGGCACCAAACTCTACAAGGAGTCCAAACACCGCAGCGCCGCCCTGGCCTTCACCCGCGCCGCCACCGTAGGCGAACTGCGCGCCGTGGCCTCCCAGCACGCCGGCCAAACCGCCGCCGCCAACGCCCTCCTCAAGTCCGCCCTCCTCCTCGCCCAAGACGGCAAGGGCTCAGAAGCCGCCGAAGCCCTCAACAAGCTCATCGCCACCTACCCCCTTCACCCCCTCGCCGACCTCGCCAAGTTCCGCCTCGCGGAAGTCCAGCTCCAGCAGGGCGCCACCCAAGACGCCATCGCCAAATTCCAAGAAGTCGCCGCCACCGTCAAATCCCCCTACGCCGCCTTAGCCCTCCTCCGCGTCGCCGACCTCTCTTGGCAAGACAATAAAATCGACGAAGCCCAGAAACTCTACCAGGAAATCCTCGTCAAACACGGCAGCGATCGCGTCTTCAACATCGCCGAACAGCGCCTCAAGCAACTCAAAATCGCCCCCCCAACCCTGGTCGATTTTGTCCCCGAGCCCACCCCCGCCCCCGGCTCCCCCGGCCTCCCCAACCAGGCCCCCCCTTCCGCCGCCGCCCTCGGCGAGCCATCCATTTCCGCCCCAGGCCTCCTCGACGAACAACCCGCTCCTCCCGCCGACGCCACCCTGAGCCCCTCCTCCCCTCCCACAAAGGAAGACGCGCTGCTCCCGCCCCCCGCCGTGCCCGCTCCTGCCGTGCCAGCCCCCGCCGAAGCTCCCCCAGCCACCCCATAGCGCCCCGCCGCCCCCAGAAGCCAGCGCCCCGCCGCCCGGCTCCCCCTCACCCCGTCCCCATGTCCGGCCCGACTCTCTCGGCTTCCCAAGCCGCCGCTTGGCGCGATCAGCTCCACGCTTCCGGAAAACGCCTCGTCTTCACCAGCGGCTGCTTCGACATCCTCCACGCCGGGCACGTCCGCTACCTCGCCCAGGCCCGCGCCCTCGGCGACGCCCTCATCATCGCCCTCAACTCCGACGCCTCCGTCCGCCTCCTCAAGGGCCCGCACCGCCCCGTCCACTCCCAGGACGACCGCGCCGAAGTCCTCCTCGCCCTCCAATCCGTCGACGCCGTCGTGCTCTTCGACGAACCCCGCACCACCTCCCTCATCCGCCACATCCGCCCCCACCGCTTCGCCAAGGGCGGCGACTACCTCCTCAGCACCCTCGACCCCGCAGAGCGCCAAGCCCTCGACTCCATCGGCGCCGAAATCCACCTCCTCCCAGCTCTCCCCGGCCGCTCCACCACCGCCTCCCTCGCCAAACTCGCCCTCCCCGCCGCCCCGCCCCTCCCCCGGCTCGGCATCCTCGGCTCCGGCGAAGGCTCGAACTTCGCCGTCCTCCTCGACGCCATCGCCGACGGCTCCCTCCCCGCCCAAGTCGCCCTCGTCCTCTCCGACAACCCCCAAGCCCGCATCTTGCAGCGCGCCCAAGAAAAAGGCATCGAGGCCGCCTGGATCGACCCCGGACCCCACCCCAACCGCTTCAGCCAGGACGCCCAAAATGCCGTCCGCGACCGCTTCCAGGCCGCCCGCTGCGACCTCATCGTCTGCGCCGGCTTCATGCGCCGCCTCAAAGCCCCGCTCCTCAACGACTTCGCCGGGCGCATCGTCAACATCCACCCCTCCCTCCTCCCCGCCTTCCCAGGCCGCGAAGCCTGGGCCCAAGCCTTCGCCGCCAACGCCTCCGAAGTCGGCTGCACCGTCCACCTCATCGACGACGGCATCGATACCGGACCCATCCTCGCCCAGACCCGCGTCCCCAGGCTCCCCTCCGATACTGTCGACGACCTCCGCCGCCGCATCCAAGCCGCCGAACACCGCCTCTTCCCCGCCGCCATCCGCGACCTCCTCGCCAGCCTCCCCCCGCGCCCCTCCCCCTAAAGCGCCCCCGCATTCGCCCCCGTCCTGCGACAAAATGGCGCGAAAAATTCTATAATTTCTATAAAATTGCTTTTTTGATTTATTAGAAGGACGCTAATCTAAGATTTTCGTTTTTCAGTAAATCTAAACTGCCTTAAGCACATTTTCCCCCGGGCTTTTCCTGCTACCCTATTCTGGAAATTCCAGCGCCCCCGCACCTCCTCGCCCCCCACCCTCCTCCGCCCCAAGGGGATCCTCCCTTGGCGCCGACCCAGGCCGCCGCGCCGCGAAGCCGAACCCCGCGCCGCCGCCGCCCTGGCCCTTCCCCCATCCCTGGGAAACCTCGTTTCCCTTGCTGCGGCGCGGAAAATCGGTTGCCAGGCGGGCTGGTCCCGACTACCAAATCCACCCTACTTTCCCGGCTCTCCCCCCCTTGTTTCCCATGCCTTCCCGCCCTGCGATGCGACGCGCTGTCGATCCGCTCTCCATGATGGACCGGAACCGGACGCTGCTCGCCGATACCTCCTGCTACGCCTACAAGCAGTCGGACGGGGTCGACATGGAAGCCTACGTCTTTCCCGTCCCCACCCCCGCCCCTGCCGAGGGGAGACCGGCGATCCTATTCTTCTACAGCAGCACCTGGGACGCTGGCTTGGTGAGTCAATTTGCCCCACACTGCCTGTATTTTGCCAACCGCGGCATGCAGCCCATCCTCTTCGACTACCGGGTCACCTCCCGCTTCCCGGCCGCCACTCCCGCCGACGCCATGGCCGACATGCGCAGCGCGATCCGCTGGACCCGCGGGCACGCTGAGGACCTCGGCCTGCGCCCCGACCGCCTGGTGGCCTGCGGCGCCGCCTCCGGGGCCCACGGGGCCCTCTCTGCGGCCATGCTCAAGGACTTCGACGACCCCGCCGACGACCTCAGCCTTTCCTGCATCCCCGACGCTCTCATTCTCTTCAGCCCCATCCTCGACCTCTCGAAAAAGGGCTTCGGCCACGCCAAATTCCCCGACCGCAAAATGGCGCGCCGCGCCGACCTCATGCGGCACCCCCGGCGCCGCCTCCCCCCCATGATCATTTTCCACGGCACGGGCGACCGCGTCGTCCCCTTCGAAAACAGCCAGCGCTTCCGCCGCAAAATGTGGTGGCGCGGCAACGTCTGCCGCGTCCGCCCCTTTGAAACCCAAGGGCACGGCTTCTTTAATTTCAACGTCAATCCCCGCCTCTACGAACTCACCCTCAACGAGGCCGACGCCTTTCTGGTCGAGCGCAAGTTCCTCCCCGCCCTCTCCGACGACGACGGCAGCCCCCGCCTCTCCAGCGACGGCCGGTTTCAGCGCCACGACTAAACCTAAAATCGCGAGTTCCCTAGCGGATTCGGGGGGGCGGAGCCCTAGTGCGGGAGGCTTTCTCCACGCGCGGGGGCCTTTTGGGGGCTTCCCCGCGGGCCCCCCTATCGGCCCTCGGAACGCGGGTCCGGTGACTTGGGTTCTGTTGACCACAACCCGAAGCCGCACACGCCACCCCGGCCGACGTCAATCAGCACGCCGCATCACCCCGGAAAACCACCCCATCAGGGGTCATTTTTAATTGTCGCTGCACAGACCGGGGGACGCCATCTGAGCCGTAGTTAGAGCGCCCCTACAGGGCTTGGAATTTTTTCGGACACCGGACCTAGGGCGTTGCCCTGGGCTATCGCATTTTGCCCCGCTGGGGCGCAGAGACCTAGGGTGTGGCCCGGGGCTGGGGCTGACGTGACCGCCAGAAGGCCATTTTGCCACATTGCGAGTATGGATGATCAGTGAGTTCCGCATGCTGGAATGGCCCTTGGGGGACTTTTTGCGGTGACGTCTGGGCGGCGCGGTGCTATTTTGGTGCGCCCCATAGGGCGCCGCTTCGGAGCGCCAACGGCGCGGCCTAGGCCAGCCCAGAGCAACACCCTGGGACTCGGGTCGAAAAGGGCCCCGAGCCCTGAAGGGGCGGCCTAATCGGCGGGCCCCATCGCGCACTTTTCCATGACATTGGCGCGCTGTGGGCTGCCCCCGCCCGCCGGACGGGTCCACCGCCCACGATGCGCCGGAGGCTTTTGACCGCGAAAAGGACTCACCCAATGGCTGAAACTCCAGAGCCAAAAGCAAACGTCTCATCCCCTGTCCTTATCCCCAAAAAGGCCCCATGGTCACGTTTTAACTCCCGGTTTTAGGATAAGGAGACACCACCAGGCTGCCGAGCGGTGCTTTGCTGGAAAGACGTGCCCGCAAAAAGCCCAAAATCGGCTTATTATTTAGGATTTTGGCATTGAGGGCCAATGAGTTACAAAACAAAATCGGGTCTATATCAAATATCAAGATACTTTTTGCGATCACGTCTGGAAAAGAGGGTACGGTGGCCCCACCGATTGGGCCGCCCCCTCAGGGCTGGGTTCGATTTTTGGCCGGAGTCCCGGGGCGTTGCCCTGGGCTAGCCAGGCCGCGCCGTTGGCGCTCTCCATCAGCGCCCCAAGGGGCCGCTAAATGCGCGCCTCAAAACGCCTCAGCCATCCCCCCGCCGCGCCCGCCACCACCCAATCAGCGGCATCAGGATGCTGACCACCACGATACCCGCCACAATCAGTTCAAAATTGGCCTTCACCACGGGAATTTGGCCAAAGAAGTGCCCCGCGGTGGTGCAGGTGATCACCCACAAGAAAGCGCCTAAAACGCTGTACAATAAAAAGCGCCCGTAGTCCATCCGCCCGACCCCGGCGACAAAAGGCGCAAAGGTGCGCATCAGAGGGATAAAGCGCGCCAGCAGGATGGTCTTGCGCCCATGCCGCCCATAGAACGCCTGCGTCTTGCGCAGGGTCTCCGGCCGGAAAATGGCCGAGTTTGGTCGGCGAAAAACCTTGGGGCCCAGGGCCCGGCCAATCCAGTAGTTCAGGTTGTCCCCCAAAATCGCCGCCAGCGGCAGGATCACCCAGAGCAGTCCCAAGCTGAGCGTTTCCCCCGATCCCGCGGTCAGGGCTCCCGCCGCGAAAAGCAGCGAATCCCCCGGCAAAAAGGGCATCACCACCAGCCCGGTCTCGCAAAATATCACCAGGGCCAACACCACGTGAATGTGGGTGCCGTACATCCCCACCCACTGCTCCAAATGCTCGTTGATGTTGGTCAGAATATGCCAGGCGTCGGTGAGATAATGCATTCGGAAAATGAAAAGTCAGGGAAGGTGGGTCAGGGGCCAGATGACCGGAATCAAAAAAGTGCAGAGCAGCCAGAGCAGCAGGGTCAGGGGAATGCCAATGCGGCAGAAGTCCGAGAACTTATATCCCCCTGCGTTGTAGACCAGCAGATTTGTCTGATATCCGATCGGAGTCGAAAAGGCCAAAGTCGACCCAAACATCGCCGCCACCACAAAGGGCTTGGGATCCACGTGCAAACTCAAGGCCGTCTGCATCGCGATGGGGGTAATGATGGCGGCCACGGCGGCGTTGCTCAGAAATTCCGTCAAAATCACCGCGATGAGGTACACGCCGGAGAGCACCGCCAGGTCCCCATAGGGACTGAAGGCGCCGACAATGATACGCGCCAAATGCCCCGCCAGGCCGCACTTTTCCATCCCCGCCCCAATCCCCACGGTCCCAATAATCAGCAGCAAAATCCGCCACTCCATGGCCTCGTAAATCTCCGAGGTGTCCACGCAGCGCGTCACGACGCACAGCAGGGCCCCCGTCAGCGCGATCAAACCAAAATTCAGCTCCGGCAGCCCCCAGCTGCCCAGCAGGCTTCCGCCTCCCTCCCGGTGGGTTTCCGCCAGGGCCCCCAGCACGCAAACCGCAATCAGGATGGCCAGGGCGATCCCCCGCTTCTCTAGGCGCGGCCGGGTGTCCTTCGGCCTCGTCAGGTTGATAAAGCCCCGCTCCTTGAGCAACTGCCCCATCTGCTCCGGAGGGCCCTCCAGCAGCAGGGTATCCCCCATCATGAAGCGCATGTCCTCAAAGCGCTCCCGCAGATTCACCCCCATGCGGTGCACCGCCACGATAATCACCCCATAGCGCTGCCGAAAATTAAGCTGCTTGAGGCTCTTGTGCAAAATTGTCGACCCCGGGCCCAACACCACCTCCATCATCATCGCCGCCTCCACCTTGACCCCTTCCAAGCCCAAGGACTCCCGCGGCACCATCTCCAGCCCCTCCGTCTGGCGCATCGTCATCACGTCCTCCAGCTGCCCCTTGAGCACCAACTGGTCACCGGCCTCCAGCCGCAGCTCGGGAAACGGCGTGTCCACCATGACCCCTCCCCGGATCACATCGATCAGCCGGATCCCCCGCAGTTTCGCCAGCGGCGTCTCCCGGTACCATTTCCCCACCAGCGGCGACTCCCCGCGCACAAAGGCCCGCGTCAGGTATTCCTTGGCCTTAGTCTCCTCCAAAATCTGCGACAGCGCCACCCGGTCCGGCAGCAGGCGCGGCGCCAGTACCCCCAGGTAAATCAGGCTCACCCCAAACACCGCCAGCCCCAACCCGCTGATCTCAAACATGCTAAAAGACAGCCCGTACCCCCGCGCCTGCCCCACCACCACCATGTTCGTCGACGTCCCAATCAGCGACATCATGCCCCCCGCCACCGTGGCAAACGACAGCGGGATTAACATCCGCGAAGCCGCCACCCCCTGCCGACGACACACCGCCATAACCACCGGCAAGAAAATAATCACAATCGAAGTGTTATTCAAAAAGGCCGAGATCACCCCGCACACCAACATCAGGGTCCACAGGCCCCGCTGCTGGCTGCGCCCCGACACCCGCTCGTAAAACGCCCCCGCCGCCGCCACCAAACCGGAGCGCTCCAGCGCCATGCAGATCACCAACATCGACCCAATCATCAACACCGCCTCATTCGAAAAGGCCTTCATCGCGCTCTCCACCGGCAAAATCCCCGCCAACACCATCGCCGCCATCCCCCCCAAGGCCACGATCTCCGGCGCCATCCGCTCCCGCAAAAAGGCCACAAACATCAGGACCACGATAAACGTGGCCACCATCTGCTGGGTCGACTCAGTAAAGGCCAGGATCGGGAACATCAATCAACTACCCTCAGCGGCGACCCTAGTGATGCAAGACGGAATCCGTTCCCACCCCCGACCTGAAACCCCCTAGTGGCCCAACATCCAGGGACGGGCCGTGGCCTTCCCCGTTTGCAGCGTGCCCAGCTTGGTTTGCTTCATCCGCTTTTTGCGCACCGGGGTGCCGCACCCGCAGCCGCTCCCACAGGAATGGCCCGTGCTCACGCGTGGTTCGTGGCGGCTTTTTTCATTGATCGTAGCTGCCTTGCGGGCATTCGGGTGCATCACCGCGAGGTTGGGCGCCAGAATCATTCGACTGGCCACCCCAGCGCACTCCGGACAAGCCGCCCGGCGATTCCGCTGCTTCATCGGCCGGAGGAGGCGGAAATCGCCGCAGTTCACACAAGAGTAATCGTAATAAGGCATAGCGGTTTTTGGAGGGAAAGGGGCCGGGGGGAAATCATGAGGCCCGCCCCCGAAGCACCGCCGGGCTTGGACCTCATGATTTCCCCGCAGGGTTTATTTCGCAAAAGCCAGGTCAGGTCCCTTGGCCACATGGATCGTGGGCCCTGAGGCATTCGGCGTGATGTCAAAGTCGAAGATCTCGGTCGGCAGCCACAGCGTGGCGCAAGCATTGGGAATGTCGACAATCCCACTGATCCGCCCCTCCACCGGCGCCGTGCCCAAAATCGCATAGGCCTGCTCGCCGGTATACCCGAATTTCTTCATGTACTCGATCGCATTCAAACAAGCCATCCGATAGGCGACGTGCGGATCCAAGTAAAACTGCTTGCCCTTCTCGTCCACCGAGATGCCCTCGAAGATGATATGTTTCGTGTAGTTAGGCGATAGCGGGCTTGGCATGAAAATGGGATTCCGAATCGCATATTTCTCCATCCCGTTCTTGATCAAACTCACTCGGATGTCGAGGAATCCTGCCATTTCAATCGCCCCACAAAAGGTGATTTCTCCGTCGCCCTGACTGAAGTGGATATCCCCCATGGAAAGCCCGCCGTCCTTGACGTAGACCGGGAAGTAAACCTTGGATCCGCGGGTCAGGTTCTTGATGTCACAATTGCCGCCGTGCTCCCGCGGAGGCACCGTGCGCGCCCCTTCCGCCGCCGCCGCATCGCGCGCTGCCCCCGTCATCCGGCCCATGTGGGCACTCTTGGTGTTCGGCAAGGCCGCCAGCGGAGGGGTCCGGTCCGGTTCCGTGTCAAACAACTCCTTCTCGCGGGAATTCCAAATGTTGAGCATCTCCCGCGAAGGCAGACAGCCGATCAAACCCGGGTGCATGATGCCGGCAAACTCCACGTTGGGAATGTGCCGCGACGTGGTGTAAATCCCGTGAAAATCCCAGCACGCCTTGCGCGCATCGGGATAGTGATCCACGAGAAATCCCCCGCCGTTTTCCCGCGCAAAGATCCCCGTAAAGCCCCAGTCGGACTCCTTCAGCGTGCCGATGTCGAGGATGTCTACTACCAACAAATCCCCCGGCTCCGCGCCCTCCACCCCAATGGGGCCGCTGAGGTAGTGCACCTGCGTCAAATCTACGTCCCGCACGTCGGACGCATTGTCGTCGTTCTTGATCTGGCCGCCCGTCCAATCGATGCACTCCACGCGAAATTCATCGCCGGGCTTGACGTAGGCCACCATCGGCAAGTCCGGATGCCACCGGTTGTGCAAATAATCCTGCGAGTGCGGAGCCGCGTCGAGATCTACTTTGATTAGGGTTTTCATGGTTTATGTTTACTAGTTCAGTTTTGGTTGGACAAAATGTTAGACAGCCAGCATGGCCTTGATCTGCTCGGCATCGACATCGGCGCGCCGGTCCTCCCGGATGAGGCGCCCGCGGTCGATCACTTTGATGCTGTCACAGGTGTCGAGCACAAAGCTGAGCACCTGTTCACTGACCACGATGGTCAGATTTTTCATGTCGCGGATCTCCCGCAAGCTGCGCGAGATATCCTTGATGATGGAGGGTTGGATCCCTTCGGTGGGTTCATCTAAGAGCAGCACCGAGGGATTCGTCATCAGAGCCCGCCCGATTGCCAACTGCTGCTGCTGACCGCCAGAAAGGTTGCCCCCCTTGCGCTTTTTCATGTCTCGCAGCACCGGAAACAGCGCGTAAATTTCATTGACTGCCTCCTCACTAACTTTGCCGCGCACGCCTGAAATCAGATTCTCGTAAACGGTAAGATAGGGAAAGATCATCCGCCCCTGCGGCACAAAGGCTACCCCGTGCCCGACGCGCTGGTGCGGGGCATCTCGGGTGATCTCGCGGTCCTTCAATAGGATGCGCCCTCCCCGACTCGGAAGCATGCCGATCAAGGCCCGGAAGAGGGTACTCTTGCCCATCCCATTGCGCCCCACAATCCCGAGAATCTCCCCCGCCGCCGCGGAAAAAGACATGTCCGGAATGACGTTGCTTTGGCCATAGGAAACCGATAAGTTTTGCACAGAAAGCATATGTATTTAAAAATTAGTGACCAATGTAGACTTCGATGACCTTGGGATCCGCAGAGACCTTCTCCATCGATCCCTCAGCTAAAATCTGGCCCAGGTGCATGACCGTGACCCGGTCCGCAATCTCCCTGACGAATTCCATGTCGTGCTCGATCACGATGACCGACCGATTTTGGCTGATGCGGCGGATCAGACCTGCGGTCTCGGTGCGCTCCCGCACGCTCATCCCGGCCACCGGTTCATCCAACATGATGATCTCCGGATTCTGCATCAGGAGCATCCCAATTTCTAACCACTGCTTTTGACCGTGGCTGAGAATTCCCGCTTCTACATCTAGTTTGTCGGACAAGCCTATTTCCGCCGCGATGTCGGTCATTTGCCTTTCGATGGCGGGCGTTCTCCGGAAAAGCAGGCAGCCCAGGATGCCGCGCCCGGAGGGATGGGAAATCTCCAGGTTTTCTAGCACCGTCAAGTTTTCATAGATGGAGGGGTTTTGGAACTTCCGCCCCATCCCGGCGCGCACGATGCGGTATTCGCGCTGCCCGCGCATCTCCTTGCCTTTGAATTTAACACTGCCGCTAGTGGCCCTCGTTTTGCCGCATATTAAGTCCAGCACCGTGGTCTTTCCGGCACCGTTAGGGCCGATAATGACATGCACCGTGTTGGCGTCGAGGTAAAAGTTGAACCCGTCTACGGCCTTGAATCCATCAAAGGAAACGCCGAGGTCTTCAATCGCTAGGACATGGTTTCGCGGCGAATTGCTCATTTGTTAAGGGGGGTAATTTGGGTTGGGGTGACCGCTGCCCCCATCAGGGAGGGGCGGAATTTGCTGAGAAACTTCGTCAACTTGGCCCCCGCCCCCGACGGCTTTCCAAATAATCCAGCTAGGCCATCCGGGAAAAACATCACCACCGCAATGAAGGTTCCGCCCATCAAATAGAGCCAGAGGTCAGGGTAGGCTTCGGAGAAGGCCGATTTGCCGGCGTTGACCAGCAAACAGCCAAGCACTGCGCCCACTACGGAGAGGCGCCCTCCCACCGCGGCGAAAATCACTAATTCAATCGAAGGCACAATTCCAATCAGGGAGGGCGACATAAAACCCACCTGGAGCACAAAAAGGGCACCGCCCAGGCCGGCCATCATCGCTGCTACCGTGAAGACAAAAGTGCGAATCATGGCCACGTCGTATCCCGAAAACCGCACCCGCTCCTCCTGATCGCGCACCGCCATCAGCACCCGGCCAAATCGCGTATTGATAACGTATTTGCCCAATAGGCAGACCGCAAGAAGCAACAGGCAGCAGCAAAAGTAGAGTTTAAATTGGGCATCCTCCGACCGAATGTCCCAACCCCACAGGGTGCGCAGGTCGGTGATCCCATTCCGCCCCCCCGTGTAACCCTGATTGCCATCGATCCCCAATGACAGAATCAGCGCCATCGCTTGGGTGATGATCGCAAAATAGACTCCGCCGACCCGGCGCCGAAACATCGCCCAACCAATCAAAAAGGCGATCATGCCGGGAACCACAAACACCGCCCCAGCGGTAAACCACAGGCTCTTGAAGGGCTCCCAAAATCCGGGCAGCGCCGTAACCTGGTTCCAGTCCATAAAGTCCGGAATGCCGGGGGTGGATTGAATCGCCGTGGTGACCGGATCCGAAGCCTCCAATTTGAGAAACATCGCCATGCAGTACCCGCCGAGTCCAAAGAAAACCCCCTGCCCTAGGCTGAGAATGCCACAGCGCCCCCATAGCAGCACTAGCCCCACGGCGACAAATCCATAGGAAAGGTACTTTCCGACCAAATTGAGCCGGAAGACCGGCAAGGCCAAAGGCAGAACCAGCAGAATTAAAAACGCGAATGCCGCAAAGGAAATGGCTTCCCCCTTGGTCTTAAAAAGTGTCCGCAAAAGTGTCATAGCAAATGAGTTTCGATTCGATTTTAAAAATTAGTGGCCGCGCACCTTGCTGGGAAATAATCCCTGGGGGCGGAACATGAGAGCGATGACGATGACCAACAGAGTGGCGACTTTGCCTTTGGTCCCGTCGAGGAAAAACTCGAGAATAGATTGCGCCTGGGCGATGCCGAAGGCCGAGGCCACCGAGCCCAAAAGATTGGCCGCTCCGCCAAATACGACCACCAAAAAGGCGTCCACAATATAGCGGCTGCCACTGTCCGGCCCCGTGGATCCAATCGTGGTGAAGGCCGCTCCGGCGATGCCGGCGATCCCGCAACCCAGCGAGAAGGCCAGCCGGTCCACTTTTCCAGTATTGATTCCCACCGCTCCTGACATTTTCCGGTTCTGCACCGTCGCCCGCAGGCGCAGCCCAAATTTAGACTTATACATAAACACCATCAGCACCAGCGTCACCGCCAAGGCCAGACAAAGCACGAAGACCCCATTGATCGGAATGTCCAGGCCCTCTTTGATATTGAAGGATCCCATCAACCAATCCGGCAGCGTCGGCGTCACCTCGCGGGCGCCAAAAAGGGAGCGGTAGGTTTGCTGCATGATCAGGCTCAAGCCCCACGTCGCCAGCAAGGTATCCAGCGGCCGGTGATAGAGGTGTCGAATCATAAGGAATTCCACCAGCGCCCCCACCAAGGCGCAAATCGCGAAGGCGATTCCAATCGCGAAAACAAAATAATAGGGCCCCAAAGACGGCGCATATTGTTCCGTCATGCTGGAGCAAAAATACACCGTGTAGGCTCCCAGGGCCATGAACTCGCCGTGCGCCATATTGATGACGCCCATTTGCCCAAAAATCAGGGCCAGGCCCAAACCCATCAGCAAGAGCACGCTAAACAGACTGAGGCCGGAGAAGCACTGCATCAAAAAGATGTTATAAAGCTCCTCGGTGGTGTATTGACTGAACATGTGTTTGCTAAATTAATTTAAGGGAGATGCGCCAAATTTTTTACGAAATAAATGGGCGAGGCGGCCCCGGGCCGCCCCGCCACAGCTTAATGAGCGATCACTGATAGCCCTTGGGAAACGGATTGGGCTCAATCAACTCGGACTCGTAAAGCACCTTCGCCTGGCCATCCTTCTGCCATTGGCCAATGCGGAGCTTGCTCCACAAGTGGTGATTCGGGTGCAGCTTGACGTAGCCTTCCGGAGCTGTTTTCAGCTCAATACCAGGGGAGGCCGCGGCAATCTTGTCGATGTCGAAGCTGCCCGCCTTTTCGACCGCGGCTTTCCAAAGCCATGGGCCCAGGTACCCCGCCTGGGTGACGTCGCCGATCACGCTGGAGGCGCCGTATTTGGCCTTAAAGGCCGCCACAAAGTCTCCGTTGTTCGGGTTCTTCAGGCTCTGGAAGTACTTCATGCTCGAGTAGAAACCCGTGAGGTTTTCCCCGCCGATGCCCAGGACTTCGTCTTCCGTCACCGAGATGGTGAGGAGGGTTTGTTTGGCCCCGCTGATGCCCGCGGCGGCGAGCTGCTTGTAGAAAGACACATTGGAACCGCCCACCACCGCCGCATAAATCACATCTGGTTTCTTCAGCTTGATTTTGTTGATCAGGGATCCAAAGGACGTGCTGCCCAAGGCATAAAATTCCTCACCGACCACCTTGCCCTTAAGCACGTTCTCAATGTGCTTGCGTGCAATTTTCATGGAAGTGCGCGGCCAGATGTAGTCGGAACCCACGAGGTAGAAAGTCTTGGCTTTCTTCTCCTTGGCAATCCAGTCGATTCCGGCCAGGATTTGTTGGGTCGCTTCCTGTCCGGTGTAAATGACGTTTTTGGACTGCTCGAGCCCTTCATAAAAAGTGGGATAATAGAGCATCCCGTTTTCTTTTTCGAACACTGGCAGCACCGCCTTGCGGGAAGCGGATGTCCAGCAGCCGAAAACCGTGCCGACCTTGTCGCTGACCAAAAGCTTTTTGGCTTTCTCGGCAAAGGTAGGCCAATCGCTAGCGCCGTCTTCCTTAATGACCTTGATCTGCCGTCCCAACACGCCGCCAGCCGCATTGATCTGATCAATGGCGAGCTGCTCGGCCTGGATGGATCCGGTCTCGCTGATGGCCATGGTGCCCGTTGCCGAGTGCAGTTGGCCTACCGTCACGGTGTCGTCGGTCACCGCAAGACCGGTGGTATTGACCGTCGCGGTCGGCGGACCTGCCGCTCCCGCCGTCGCGGCGGTCGCCAGGGTAGCCACCGCGAGAAGCCGGGTGATAAGGTTGGTTTTTTTCATGGAGTTTTGGTGTGGTCTATTTGAGTTCTTATTCCTAGTCGCGCCGCCGGATCAGTGAGATTTCCGGGAGCTGTCAGGGATTTAGCATCGCCCGTGCCATCCACGCCCCGCGCGGTGCCGCTCATGTTGAATTATTTTCAACATCGCAGTTATGGTCAAATCCGGTGCCGAGAACCGTTGGAAAACAAGTGGATAGGATAATGGATCAATGGCACGGCAGATGCTGAGTTGCGTGAATCCCCGTGCTGGACCCCCCTCTTCATGCCCGCCGTTATTAGCCCCCTTTCCCATCCCCCGGTAGCGCCCGCCCTCGACTCCCGAAGGCTGCAACTTTTTGTGATTTGCGCGGCTGAGGAAAGCTTTGCCGCGGCGGCGGGTCGGCTCAACCTTTGTCCCTCGGCCGTCAGCCACGCCATCAAGGGCTTAGAGGAAGAACTCGGCTGCGTGCTTTTCCGCCGCCGCGGGCCGCAGGTGACGGTGACCCGCGCGGGCCTGCTGCTGCTGCCCATGGCCCGGGAAACCCTGCGCCAGATGGAGGGCCTGCGCCGCGAGGTAGGCCTCATGGAAGCCCGCACCCAACAACTCCGCATGGTTGTGCCCGAGCCCTTGTGCGGCAGCCTGTTCCCCGCGGCGCTGGCGGATTTTTATGAATCCTTCCCGGCCGTGCTCGTCGACATTCTTTCGGATGCCGACGTCCCAGCCGCCGCGTCGGCCCGCGCTTCGTCGATTGATCTGATCTTCAGCGCCGGAAATGGACCCGCTGATTTTGTCCAGCGCCGCCTGTATTCCGAAACCCTATCGCTTTATGCGGCCCCCTTTTTTCCGCTCTGTCGGCTGGCGGAAATTAGCGCCCCCGACCTGAAGCCGCACCGCCTCCTCACCGCAGATGCCCCTGCCGCGCAGGCGGTGGCCACCCGCCTCCTCGCCGGTCTCCCTCACGTCGCGGGCCAGGTTTGGCACCTTCCCAGCACGCAATCCGCCCTCGAAATGGCGCGCCGGGGCCTCGGGGTGGCTATTCTGCCGGAGAGCGATGCCGCGGCCGCGCTTTCCCTGGGACAGCTTCGCTCCCTGGCCTATCGTGGGCCGCGGCTAGAGCGCTTCATTTCCGCTTTTTGGCCCGCCCACAATCCCCCGTCGTGGGCGGCCGAAGTCTTCCTCGGGCTGCTGGGGAATCGAGGCGGGGAACTGGTCCAGCGGACCCCTGGTGACTAGCAGTTATACAGCTTGGCCCGCGGGCTCGGCAAAAACCACGCCCGCGGCTAGCTTGGCGATGTCGGGATCGCTCAAGGGAATCCGCATTATTCCTGCCAAGTTTTGCATTTCGGCCATGAGCCAATCCTGATGCGGAATAAAATCCTCAGATTCCGCGGGCCAGGGATGCCGTTTGGCGGCTTTTTCAAAAAGCGCCAGGCCCGGCCCGCCCGCCATTGGCATCCGTTCCACCGCGGCCCGAAAAACCGCGGGGTCATTTTGGAGGCGCGCCCGCGCCCGCGCCAGCCTTGAGGGCAACTTCCGAAACATCTCCGCGCACCTCGTTGATATCTCCCTCCGGCATACCAGGACCACTCGCTGCCCATGGAGCCCCACCGCAAAACCCGCGTCTAGCTTCCCCACGCCTAGCGCTTCAGCCTGCATTCCCCAGGGCGTCGGCGCGATCATCCCGTCGATCGCGGTTTCCTCCAATCCTTTCAGCATCAAATCCAAAGGCAGCATCCGAAACATGGGTTTGACCCCGGATTCGGCCGGAAATCCAGACAGCCACGCCCTAAATTGAAATTTCGCTAGAGACCGCTTCGCTTCGACCGCCACGGTCAGCCGCGCACTCGGGGCGGCCGCGTTGTGGGATTTCCCCGGGTAGATCCGCTTCCGCGCCGGAGCGCCCAGGGCCAATTCCACGGGCATCGCCTGAATCGCCAGCACCGCGGCCCACCCATCCACTTGGCCAGGCTGCATGAGCAACTCTGTGACAAATAACTCCAATGGCACCAGCCCCCCTTGCAGCTCATTCGTCAGAAGCCCCCTAATGATATTGCCGCACCCGGGCCGCGGCCGCATTTGCCAGCCCCCAGGGCCGCTCATCGCCTCCACTAGCGGCATCGCCTCTAGGGACGGAACGAATCCAAGTTGAAGATCGGGTATGGCGGGCATGTCGAAAAGGGGCATTGAGCGGTCTTCTCCCGCACCAAGCAACCCCCGTGCCACGGGGGGCAAAGGCTTTTAGACAAAGGCTTTAGCCTCGCCCAGCGCGCCCGACCATCCTCAGGGTCGCCGCTTTTTCGCCTTCCCAGGGGTCCAGCCGGATGGAACTCACTGGCCGTAGTCGATCGATTCAAAGATCCCACCCCCTAACAACTCATCACCTGCGTAAAAGGCACAAATCTGGCCCGGCGACAGGGCCCGCTGCGGCAGTTTGAAATCCACGGCGACCTTTCCCTCGCCGCACGGGCTGACCTGCGCCTCCTGCCCGGCACAGCGGTAGCGCGGCTGCACCTGCAGGGGCCCGGTGGGGAACGGCGCCGCCTGCACCCCTGACAAACTGCCGACGACGGCCCGCGAGGCATACAAGCGGGGCGTATCCGGGTGATCGAAGGCCAGGACCAGCTCTCGGGTCGCCGAGCGTTTTTCGACCACGACATACGGTTCCTGGAACACTGGCGACGCAATCCCCAGGCCCTTCCGCTGGCCGAGGGTGTAAAGATGGAGGCCCCGGTGCATTCCCAGCTTGGCGCCCGCCAGGGTCACCACTGGCCCCGGCGCGTCCTCCACAAAGGCCCTCAAGAAATCGCTCATCTTCACCTGGCCGATGAAGCAAATCCCCTGGCTGTCCTTCTTTGTCGCCGTAGCCAGCCCCAGCGCCGCGGCCCGCTCCCGGACTTCCGGCTTGAGGAGGCCTCCGATCGGAAAGAGGGCCCGCTGGGCCTGGTGCTGCTGCAAAAGCGCCAAGAAATAGGTCTGATCCTTGTTGGGATCCCGTCCCCGCCACAGGCGGCTCCCCCCGCTTTCCCCGGGGCTGACCTGGGCGTAGTGCCCGGTGGCCACAGCGCTAAACCCCTGCTCCAGGGCGTAGTCCAAAAAGACCCCAAACTTAATCTCCCGATTGCACATCACGTCGGGATTGGGTGTCACCCCCGCTTGATAGCCTTCCAGCAAATACTTCACCACCCGCTCCCGGTAGTCGTCCATCAAATTGACTACCCGAAACTCAATCCCCAACTGCTCCGAAACTCTCCGCGCGTCCTCGATGTCTTGCTGCCACGGGCAGTCCCCCACAATGTTTTCCTCGTTGATCCAATTCTTCATGTAGGCCGCCACCACTTCGTGCCCCTGCTCCACCAGCACGGCCGCGGCCACGCTGCTGTCCACCCCTCCAGACATCGCCGCCAGGATTTTCGCCATATGTTCCCACTGCAGCACGCCTGGGCCCACCCAGCAAGCGCCCCGCTTTGACCTTGCAAGAAACCCGCGGCGGCTTCGTAGTGCCAAGGTCCATCCGACACCTCACTCTCCTCCATGAAGCGACTCCTCCTCTCCGCCCTGCTCCTCTGCCCCGCCCTCCTCTCTGCCGCCGAAACGATCCAGCTCTTCAACGGCAAGGACCTCACCGGCTGGGAAGGTATCTCCTCCCTCTGGAGCGTCCAAGACGGCGCTATCACCGGCCAAACCACCGCCGCCAACCCCACCAAGGGCAATACCTTCCTCCTCTGGAAAGGCGGCGACGTCGCCGACTTCGAACTCACTTTCCAATACAAAATCAACGGCACCGACGCCGCCAAACAAGGCAACAGCGGCGTCCAATACCGCAGCCAAGTCGCCGACCCCGCCGCCTTCGTCCTCGGCGGCTACCAAGCCGACTTCGAAACCGGCACCACCTACTCCGGCATCCTCTACGAAGAACGCGGCCGCGGCATCCTCGCCCAACGCGGCCAACAAGTCACCATCGCCTCCAGCGCCGACCCCCAAAAGCCCACCCTCACCGTCACCGGAGAAACCGGCAAATCTGCCGACATCCAAGCCGCCATTAAACAGGGCGATTGGAACGACTACCGCATCGTCGCCAAAGGCGGCCACCTCCAACACTTCATCAACGGCCGCCTCACCGTCGACGTCAAAGACGAATCTAAGGAAGGCGCCAAATCCGGCGTCCTTGGCCTCCAGCTCCACGCCGGACCGCCCATGATCGTCCAATTCCGCGCCCTCGAACTCAAGCGCTAAACCCTCCCAGGCCAACGGGCCTCCCCTCCCCCTCTCCGCGAAGGCGTGGCCCCTCCAGGCCGCGCCTTCCGCTTGTCTCGACCCCCCTTCCCGCTCCAGGTTGCCGCTGTGCCCGAATCCTTCACCGTCGCCCCCGACCAAGCGGGCCTGCGCCTCGACCGCTTCCTCTGCGCCTGCCTCCCGGAACTCTCCCGCGCCCGCCTCCAAGCCCTCATCAAAGAAGGGGCCGCCGCCGTCAACGGCCGCCCTGCCAAGCCCAGCTACGACACCTGCCCCGGCGACGCCGTCACCTTGGAGATCCCCCCCGACAAACCCGCCGAAGCCCAAGCCCAAGACCTTCCCCTGACCCTCCTCTACGAAGACGAGCACCTCGCCGTCCTCAATAAAGCCAGCGGCATGGTGGTCCATCCCGCCCACGGCAACGAAGACGGCACCGTGGTCAACGCCCTCCTCCACCGCTTCGGCTCCCTCAGCAGCATCGGCGGCGTCGCCCGCCCCGGCATCGTCCACCGCCTCGACAAGGAAACCAGCGGCTGCCTCGTGGTCGCCCGCAACGACGCCGCCCACCAACACCTCAGCGCCCAGTTCGCCGGCCGCGAAGTCACCAAAATTTACCTCGCGGTCACCCACGGCACCCCCCAGCCCCCCTCTGGCACGATCCAAACCCACCTCGGCCGCGACCCCCACGACCGCCTCAAAATGGCCGTCCTCCCCGCCCCCGCCGGAAAATGGGCCCACACCGACTACGAAGTCCTCGCCGCCCTAACGGGCGACGCCCTCGTTAAGTGCACCCTCCACACCGGCCGCACCCACCAAATTCGGGTCCACCTCAAGCACCTCGGCCACCCCCTCCTCGGCGACTCCACCTACGCCCGCCGCACCAAGCAAAGCGCCGCCCCCCGCCTCATGCTCCACGCCTGGCGCCTCGCTCTCACCCACCCCGCCACCGGCCAGCGGCTCGCCTGGGAGGCCCCCCTGCCCCCCGAATTTCACCCCTGGCTCCCCCTCGGGGGCCTCTCCTGACCCCCGTTCAGCCCGGCAGCAGGCGCAGCGCTTTGCCCAAAAAGAGCGGCACCGAGGCCGGGATATCGTGCCCCCCCGGCACCCGAAACGGCCCCGCCAAAACTCCCTCCTTGAGCGCCCCGCCCCCCAGGGCTCCGCTCAAGGCGTCCAAGTCCGCCAAGTTGCCCCCGCGCTGCTGGCCCCGCCCGCCCTTGGCCCGAAATTCATAAAAAACCACTACGGCCACCGCCGCCTTCTCTCCCTCCGCCGCCCGCAGCGCCGCCCCCACCCGCTGCAGCAAGCCGCCCCGCAGCCCTCCCAGCTCGGCCGCCCGCCGCCCCAGGAGCGCCTCCCCCAAGCGGTCCATCCGCTTCACCCACTGCGACCCCGGCCGACTCCGCTTGATCTGATCCACCACCAGCGGCCCAAATCCCCCATCGCTCCAGGCCTCCACCACCACCGCGCTCCGGCCTTCCCGGCCCCGGCCTAGCGCCAATAAATCGCAGCGCAGCGACCCCCCTGGCTGCCCATCCAGCTTCACCTGATAGCCCGGAATCCCCTGCTGTAGGTTGACTCCCCCCAGTGCCGCCGACGAGGCCAGCAGCGCCGCCAACTCCGGCGGCACCTGCGCCGCTCCCCCCTCGGGAAAAAACGCCCGGGCCAACTCATACTCCGCCTGCCCCGCCTGCCAGCTCGCCGCCCCCTCCGCGGGCGGGGCGTGCTGCCCCCAGTCGTCCACTCCACTCAAGGTCTGTCCTGCTTTCCTGATCAATAGCTCGCTCACTCCCAACCCAATCATCCCGCCCCCCCAGTCCACAAGCGCTTTCCCGAGCTGGCCCTAGGAAACCCGGATTTCCGCGGCGCCAAAATACGGTTGGAGCGCCGTTGGCAGCGCGATGCTCCCGTCGGCTTGCTGGTGCGTCTCCACCAGGGCCACAAAAAGCCGCGCCAGCGCCGTCCCCGAACCATTCAAGGTGTGCGGAAAAAGATTCTTCTTGGTCGCCGCATCCCGGTAGCGCAATTTCATGCGACGCGATTGATAGTCGCCAAAACACGAGCAGCTGCTGACCTCCAAATAGCTTCCCTGCCCCGGCGCCCACACCTCGATGTCGTAGGTCTTGCTGGCCCCGAAGCCGATGTCGCCCGTGCACAGCTCGATCACCCGGTAGTGCAGACCCAGGAGCTGCAGTACTTTCTCCGCATCCGCGGTCAACTTTTCTAACTCCGCCGCGCTGTCCTGCGGCAAACAAATCTTCACCAACTCCACCTTGTCAAACTGGTGCATCCGGATCAGTCCCCGGGTGCCCAGGCCAGCGCTCCCCGCCTCCCGGCGAAAGCACGGCGTGTAGGCCGCATAGCAAATCGGCAAATCCCCCGGATCCACGATCTCCTCCCGGTGCAAGTTCGTCACCGGCACCTCCGCAGTGGGCAACAAATACAGCCCATCCCGCTCGCAGGCGTAGAGCTGGTCCTCAAATTTGGGCAACTGCCCCGTCCCCACCAGCGCCTCCGGCCGCACCAACAGCGGCGGCGCGATCTCCGTATAACCGTGCTGCGTGGTGTGCAAATCTAGCAAAAAATTAATCAGGGCCCGCTCCAGCCGCGCTCCCGCGCCCCGGTACACCACAAAGGCACTCCCCGAGATCTTCACTCCCGCCTCGAAGTCTAGCATCTTGAGTTCCTTCCCCAGGGCCACGTGGTCCTGGGGCACAAAATCCAACACCACCGGCTGCCCCCAGGCCCGCACTTCTGGATTCTCCTCCGCCCCCGCCCCCACCGGACAGCCCTCGTGCGGCAGGTTTGGCAAGCTCAGCAGCAGCGCCTCCTGCCGCGCGTCCAACTCCGCGCTCTCCCGCCCTAGCACATCCACCCGGTCCCCCATGGCCCGCATCTCGGCCTCAATCCCCGAGGTCTCCCCCCCCTGCTTGCGCGCCATCCCAATCTCCTTGCTGACCCGATTGCGCTCGCTCTGCAGCGACTGCTTCTCCGTCTCTGCCAGGCGCCGCGCCTCATCTAAACTCAAAACTTCGTCCACCAGCGTCCAGGCCTCGCCCCCGCGTTGGCGCAAGCGCGCCCGCACCATCTCCGCCTGTTCCCGTATCAATCGAATGTCCAGCATATATCCCCGAAACTGCCCCGCTCCCCCCTCCCCAGCAAGCCGGTTTTTCCAGCCTCCGGCCCTACTCTGCCCGCAGCCCCGTCTCCGGCTGCAGCCAATACAAAACCGCCATCCGCGCCGCAATCCCATTCTCCACCTGCTGGTTGATCAAACTCCGCTCATAG
The DNA here is from genome assembly GCA_947460575.1 of Verrucomicrobiales bacterium. Taxonomy (GTDB): domain Bacteria; phylum Verrucomicrobiota; class Verrucomicrobiia; order Verrucomicrobiales; family V1-33; genus CAIZWU01. Next base: position 39,249 of record CANHIJ010000023.1, read on the forward strand.
CTCATCACCCCGTCCACCAATTCCACCCCGCGATTCACCGGCCCCGGATGCATCACATAAATCCCTCGGTCCCGAATGATCCCCAAGCGCTCGTCGGTCACCCCATAAAACCGATGGTACTCGTGCAAACTCGGGAAAAATTGCTCCTTCTGCCGCTCCATCTGGATGCGCAGCAAATAAATAAACTCCGGCTGCCACGCAAACACTTCCGCAAAACTCCGAAAGCTTCGCATGTCCCGGTGCCGCTCGTGCGGAATCAGCGGACCAGGCCCAAATACCCCCACCTCCGCCCCCAATTTGCGCAATATCATGCTCGTGCTCCGCGCCACCCGGCTGTGCTGGATGTCCCCAATGATCGCCACCCGCCGCCCTCCCAAGGACCCCACCACCTCCTTCATCGTAAAGGCATCTAACAAACCCTGCGTGGGGTGCGCGTGGTGCCCGTCCCCAGCATTGATCACGCTGGCCCGGGTGTGCCGCGCAATCAAATTGGGAACCCCCGCCGCCGCGTGCCGCACGATGATGTAGTCGACCTGCATCGCCTGCAGCGTGTCGATGGTGTCCACGATGCTCTCCCCCTTCACCACCGACGACGTCGCCACCGTAAAGTTAGTCACTTCCGCGCTCAGCCGCTTGGCCGCAATCTCAAACGACGACCGCGTCCGCGTGCTCGGCTCATAAAACAGGGTCAACACCTGGCGCCCCCGCAGCGGCGGCATCTTCTTCACCGACTGCCGGATCAAGTCCTTAAACGGCTTCGCGGTGTCCAACAGAAAGCGGATTTCCTCCACGCTGAGGGACTCGATGTCGAGCAGGTCTTTGCGTCCTTTCATGAGGCGTCGTATTTGTTATCCACCAAAAATAGCCCATCCTGGCCATCCTGCTCGCGCAGGCGCACCCGCAGGTATGACTCCCTTCCGAGCGGCTGGTCCAGCCCACAGTAGTCTGGCTGGATCGGCAACTCCCGCCCCCCGCGATCCACCAGCACCGCCAACTCAATGCGCGAGGGCCGCCCGTACTCAAAAAGCGCATCGATCGCCGCCCGGATGGTTCGCCCAGTGTACAGGACGTCGTCTACCAGTATCACTAACTTTCCCTGTAAATCGTTGGGCAACTGGGTCTTGCCAAAGTCGGGCGAAAAGGTGGCCCGCTGCGGATCGTCCCGGTACAAGGTGATGTCCAGCATCCCCGTCTCCACTCCGGGCCGCTCCTCTTCCAACACCTTGGCGAGGCGCTGCGCCAGCGGCACTCCCCGCCGGTGGATTCCCACCAGGACGAACTTCTCCTTGGGGTGCCGCTCCAAAATCTGATAGGCCAAGCGGTGGATCTTGGTGTCGATCTCGCGGGCCCCGAGCAGTTGTTTACCGGCGGTTTCCATCGTTTAAGAAAAATGCAGGGTGGCGATGTCGCCGCGCCGTTGGCTGCCTGGGAAGTCGACCTTGGCCGCCTCCGCGTAGACCTTCTCGCGCGCCTCCGCCAAGGTCGCCGCCTGCGCCACTACCGCCAGTACCCGGCCGCCCGCGCTTTCGAATTCCCCGGCCGCGTTGCGCCGCGTCCCGCAGTGGTACACCCGCACCCCGTCGACTGCCGCCAAGCCCCGGATGACATCCCCGCTGCGGCTCGTCTCCGGATAGCCCGCGCTGGCCAAGATCACGCAGACGCTCCAGCCCGGCCGCGGCTCCAGCAACTCCGGCTGCAAGTCCCCCTGCGCCGCCCGCTCCAAATACCGCGCCAAATCCCCCCCAAAGAGCGGCATCACGGCCTCGCACTCGGGATCGCCAAACCGACAGTTGTACTCGATCACCTTGGGGCCCTCCGCCGTTAGCATGAGCCCAAAATACAAAAACCCCCGATACCGCAATCCGTCCCGCTGCAGCCCCGCCACGGTCGGCTGCACAATGCGGCGTTCCACTTCCGCCATCACCTCCGCCGACACCAGCTCCGGAGAGGCCACCGCTCCCATCCCCCCCGTGTTCGGGCCCTCGTCGCCGTCCCGCGCCCGCTTGTAGTCCCGCGCCGGGGTCAAAATCTGGTACTGGTCGTCCACCAGCGAACAAAAAACCGAAAGCTCCGGCCCCTCCAAACACTCTTCCACCACCATCCGCCCCGGGCCAAATTGCCGCTTTTCTAACACCGCTTCCATAAAGGCCTCCGCCTCCGCCAGGGTCCCGCACACCGCCACCCCCTTGCCCGCCGCCAGGCCATCAAATTTCAGCACCACCGGCACCGCCGTCACCGCCGCCCGCGCCTCCGCGATCGTCTCCACCGCCACGTACCCCGCCGTCGGGATTCCGTGGCGCACCAAAAATTGCTTGGCGAACTCCTTGCTCGCCTCCAGCTGCGCCGACTCCTTGAACGGCCCCCAACACGGAATCCCCGCGGCCTCGCACAAGTTGGCCAAGCCCTGGTCCTGCACCAATAAACTCTCCTCCCCGGCCACGCAGAGGTCGATCTCCTCCTCCAGCATGTAGCCAATCAAACTCGGCAAGTCCCGCGCCCGGGTGCGCTCCGCAATCTCAAAGATCGCATCGCTCCCCGGCCAACAAAAGAGCCGCGGCCGCGCAGGCGACTCCGCCAGGGCCGTCAGCAGCGCGTGTTCCCGTCCTCCTTTTCCAGTGACCAGTATCTTCATAGCAAAAAAGTGCGCATCGGATGCCTCCCCCGCCCCCCCTGCGGAGGCCGACCCACTTCCCATCCGCCGGATGCCTCCCGGCGCAAGGGAACTTTCATCCCCGCCCCCGCCCCGCACAAGTTCCGGTTGCCCCCGCCGCCACGCCCCAGCACACTCCGCGCTACTCTTCAATCTTCTCATCCACACTTCTCATGGGCGCTCAATGGAAACAAAAATGGCGGGAACTCACCTCCAATAAAAAGGGTCAGGTCGTCGGCAAACTCGTCCGCGAAATCCAAGTCGCCGTCCAGCAGGGCGGCGTCGACCCCACCATGAACGCCCGCCTCTACGCCGCGCTCGAAAAGGCCCGCAAAAATTCCGTCACCCGCGACACCATCGAGCGCGCCATCAAAACCGGCTCCGGTCAAGGCGCCGAAAAAACCCAACTCGAATCCGTCATCTACGAAGGCTTCACCCCCCACAAAATCCCCGTGATGGTCGAAGCCCTCACCGATAACCGAAACCGCACCGGCCCCGAAATCCGCACCCTCTTCAAAGCCGGCGCCCTCGGCACCCCAGGCAGCGTCGCCTTCTTCTTCGAACACCTCGGCGTCGTCGAAGCCGTCCACCCCGAGGCTTCCCGCCCCGCCGAAGACGACGCCATCGAATCCGGCGCCCAAAACGTCGAAGACCTCGACCCCGAAGAAATCCCCCAAAACCACGTCGGCGCCACCTTCCTCACCGACCCCAAAGAACTCGCCGCCGTCTCCAAAGCCCTCGCCGCCCTCGGCTGGAAACTCCAGGCCAGCGAACTCCGCTACCTCGCCAAATCCTTCCCCGATCTCACCGAAGCCCAACACCAGGAAGTCGGGGCCTTCCTCTCCGCTCTCGACGACCACGGCGACGTCCACCGCGTCTACGCCGCCCTCAAATAGTCCCCCCGCCCGCCGCCGCCCAAGCCAGCGGCAAGCCCGCCCCAAGCCGAATGGCCTTTCAGCCTAAAAGTGGGAGTTGAAACTCAACCATGGGGCCTTTTTCGGGAGAACGGCGGGGAATGAGCCGTTTTTTGCGCCCGAAGAGACTTACCCATTGGGTGAGTCCCTTTCGTCGTCACATGCCCGAACTGGCTCGTGAATGGGAGACACGCCCAGCGGCAATGTGTGTGCGACGACAACTAAAACTGACCCCTGATGGGGTGGTTTTCCGGGGTGATGCTGCGTGCTGATTGACGTCGGCCGGGGCGGCGGGGGAGCG
>CANHIJ010000024.1 GCA_947460575.1 Verrucomicrobiales bacterium
CCACCCTGCCCCAGCGCCGCGACGGCCCACGCCTCTTAGCCGTTATTGGAGGCATCCTGGTCGCCGGGTTGATCGCCTACTTCGGCTACCTTCGGGTTACCGCGACGCCCGCCTCCGCCGCCATCGCGGAATCCCACCGCGCCGGACTCCGGCTCAACCCCTTGGTCTTCCTCGCCCCGCTAGCCGCGCCCTCCTTAGTGATCGGCAATCTCGGCGACCTGCTCAATTCCCCCGCCGCCTATGCCCGCGGCGGCCTCCGCCTCCTCAGCTATAGCCTGCTCGCCGCCGCCGTGATCGCTTCCATGACCTGCGCCTGGCGCAGCGCCCCTGGGCCGCGGCGCGATTTTGCGCGCTCCGTGGTGTTATATTGGCTGATCAATGCCGCCATTTTTCTGGCCCTAGAAGCCCTCCGCGCTCCCGTCGGCGTCCTCGCCCGCCATGTCAAACTATTGGGCTTCCTCTGGTTTCCCGTCCTCGCCTGGCAAATCGCCGCCTGCCTGCCCTCCGCCCGCCGCCGCGGCCTCGGCCTGGCTTTAGGAGGATTGTTAGTCACGGGGGTCCTCCTCAACCACGCCCGCCTCGTGGCCATCTGGTCTCGCCATTCCTCGGTCTCCTCCCAAGGCCTGCGCCTCCAGTCCCTCCGCGACATGCCCGCGCCCCTCTCCGCATTCCTGCACGCCCAGGACGGCGGGCCGACCACCTTTGTCTTCAGCAACTACGAGGACCGCTGGAGCATCGACACCGCCTCCATGCACCCCCAGCAACTGCGCCCCGACCTCTGCCTCTCCGGGCGCGGCCCCCGCCTCATCGCTATTTACCCTAACTCCAATGGCGAATCAGACGCCACCGCCGCCGCCGCCCGCCAGTTTCCCGCCTACCAAATCACTCGGCAAATCCCGCTCGCCGGGCACTTCCTCGTCTTCCTGAAGTAGGCGCCGCCCTCTAAGGAATCAGGCCATCAGCCCGGTGATCGTGCCGTCGTCCTGCACCTCAATGCGCTCCGCCGCAGGCACTTTGGGCAGCGCCGGCATGCGCATCATGGTGCCGGTCAGCGCGACCAGGAAGCCCGCGCCCGCCGCCAGCTCAAAGTCGCGCACTGTGACCGTAAAGCCCCGGGGCCTCCCCAATAGGGACGCCTGGTCGCTGAGGGAATTCTGCGTCTTGGCCATGCAGAGGGGAAGCTTGTCAAAGCCGTGGCGGGTCAACAGGGCGAGCCGCTCCTGCGCCGCGGGCGTCAGCACCACCCCGTCGGCCCCATAGATGCGGGTCGCAATGGCGTGCAGCTTGGACTCTACCGCGTCCTCCGGGGCATAGAGGAAGGGCAGATCCTCCACCGGCTCGGCCGCCGCCTCAGCCACGAGATCAGCTAGGGAAACCGCCCCTTCCCCGCCCGCTCCAAAAACGTTGGCCGTGGCGCAGCGCAGCCCGTGCCCCTGACAAAACTGGTGCACCGCAGCTAACTCGTCCGCATGGTCGGTGCCAAACTGATTGATCGCCACCACTACTGGGCGCCGGAACTGGGCGGCGCTGGCGGCGTGCGCCGCGAGGTTGTCCAGGCCGCGCTCCACCGCCGCCACATCCGGGCGGGTGAGGTCGCTCAGGGCGGTGCCCCCGTGCATTTTGAGGGCCCGCACCGTGGCCACAAGCACGATCACCGCGGGCGCTAAGCCCGACTGGCGGCACTTGAGGTGGATGAATTTCTCTCCCCCGAGGTCGAAGGCAAAACCGGCTTCGGTCACTGCAAAATCGGCGTAACCCAGCGCCATCCGTGTAGCTAGAACCGAATTGCAGCCATGGGCGATATTGGCAAACGGGCCTCCGTGCACAAAGGCCGGGACCCCTTCCACGGACTGCACTAAGTTGGGCGCGAGGGCATCGCGCAGGATCGCCATCATGGCCCCGGTGACGCGAAATTCCGCCGCGCTGACCGGATCGCCCTCCGCGGTGAACCCCACCACCATGCGGTTCAGGCGGGCCCGCAGGTCGGCCCGACTTTCCGCTAGGCAGAAAACCGCCATCACCTCAGAGGCCGCGGTGATGTCGAAGCCGCTGGCGCGCTCCAAGCCCTTGGAACCCACCTCGACGCGGCGCAGCGCCCGGTCATTCATGTCGAGGACGCGCTTCCAGGTGACCCCGCCTGGAGCCAAGCGGGTGGTGCCGAGGTAGAGTTGGTTGTCGATCGCCGAGGCCAAGAGGTTGTGGGCCGCGGTGATGGCGTGGAAGTCGCCGTTGAAGTGCAGGTTGATCGATTCCGCGGGAGTCAGGGAACTTTTCCCGCCGCCCGTGGCCCCCCCCTTGCGTCCAAAAACCGGCCCCATCGATGGCTGCCGCAGCGCCAGCGCCACCGAGCGCCCGGTGCGCCGCAGCCCTTGGGCCAACCCAATGGAGACCGTGGTTTTTCCCTCGCCAGCGGGCGTAGGCGTGATCGCCGAGACCAGGATCAGCTTGCCGCGCGGGCCTCCAGGCGGCAGGGCTTCCAGCGCAATCTTGGCCTTGTCGCGGCCATAGCAGACGACGTGTTCGGGGGCGAGGCCAAGGGACTGACTGACCAAATCAATGGTAGGAAGGGCGGGCATTCCTTGATCATGGAGCGACCCCCCGCGAAGGAAAGCGAAGAAATAGCCCCGCGGGTCCGCCGGACGCACCGCCGCCCCATTTTGTTTGACGGCGCCCCCAATTGCCGCTGAAGTAATCCCCATTCCAATGCTGCGATTCCCCCCCCTTTTGCTCTCATGCGCCCTGCTGGCCCTGGGCCGGGCCGGAGATGCCGCCGCCGCCGTAGTTCACCTCGACCTCTCGGCCGCCCCCCTAGCGATCCCCAATACCCTGGACGGCCTCTACCTCAACGTCGTCACCGGCCAAACCAGCACCGCGAGCCCCCCGCCGGGCTGGGATTTCAATCCCTACAACCGCGGCGATGGACTGGGCTTTTTCGCCCCCTCGGCGCCCTCCGGCCAGGGAACCCTAGCCTCCGGACCCACGGCCCTAGCCCTCCTCGGCGGAGAAACCATCGGCCCTTCTAATATATTCCAACCCGACCAGGCCCTCGGCACCAATTTCCAAATCACCGGCCTCAGCTATGTCGGCTTTCGCTTCCTCAACGAATCCACTGGCCTAAACCTCTACGGCTGGGCCCAAATCCGCACCGCGGGCGGCAGCGGCCTCGGCTTTCCCGCCGCCCTGCTCGGCTATGCCTACGAAGACCGCGGCGCTTCCATCCTCGCAGGGCAAGTCCCCGAGCCCACCGGCCCCGCCCTCCTCAGCTTCGCCGCCCTCGCCGCCCTCGCCGCGCGCGGCCGACCCCGAGACCTCGCCCGACCGCCCTCAAGCGAGGGCGTGGCGGCGCCGCAATACCCACTCCGCGCTGAGGGCCCCCAGGGCTACCGCTAGGATAATCCAGTTGTCCCACAGGCTCGTCTCCTTCTGCTCGACCACCACGCGCGTGCCCGGGCCAAAGCGCGACAGCAGGGCGGCGGCATCCCCCAGCCCAGTCACCACCCCGCCGCTCAGCGAAGCCAGTTTGGCGGCCATTTCCGGATCCACCGTGAGGTCGCCCAACTCCACGGGATTAGCCGCATTACTAACGGTTATTTTTTGAGAAACGCTGCGCACCCCGTCCTTGGCCCCGAGGCGTTCGACTTCCGGTCCAGACAATTCCACCGCGTAGATCCCAGGCTCAGTGAGTCCCTCGATCTGCCCCTCATAGAGGCCCTGGGAATCGCGCCGAAAAGTCAGTTCCCGCGAGGCCACTTCCTGGCCGTCGCGCCGCACCGTGGCCCGCACCCGCGCGCTGCTGAGCGGCCGAAACTGCTCGTCCATGAGCCGCGCCCGCACCGCCACCGGCTGGCCCGGCAGATAGCGCAGCAAGTCGGTCCCCAGCCGCACCGCCGGAGTGCCCGAGGGCAGACTCTCCCCAGCGCCCCAGCGCAGCAGCTGCCCCCAAAAACGGTGGTGATAGGTATCCCCCACCCCATAGCGAAACCGCCAAGTCTGATCAAAGCTCAGCATGACAACCTTGCCCAAGTCTACCTGGGAAGCCACGACGAGCGCGTTTTTTGATTCCAGCGCCTTGCGCCGCTGCAGTTCCCCCGCCGGGTCCGCCGTCCCCCTAGCCTTCGCTGCGAGCGGCAGCGCGTTCCCCTGCCCGTCCACCGCGACCGGCTCTGCCCACGCCAACACCCGGCTGCCCTCCTTGGCGCCCTCGTGCCCGTGCCGCCACCGCAGCAGGGGCATCTGCTCCCAAATTCGAGAATTCTCCAGCCCGCTCAGCGATTGCGAAAATACCGGGCTTTGCTTGCCCTCGGCGGTCAGCACCAGGCGATAGGCTGCCTCCGCCCCTCCGAAGGGGCCCGGGCCGCCCGCGTACTTCACCGGGATCAAGTCGCGCGCCGCTTCGTGGGCAAAGGCGTGCGGCAAATAATTCGGGCCCGCCACCAGGACCAACATGGCCCCGCGCTGGCCCACGCACTCCCGAATGATCCCCCAAGTCTCCTCCGTCACCAACTCCGGCGGCACATCCCCCAAAATGATGACATCAAACTTCCTCCATTCCTCCGCACTCGCCGGAAGCCGCGTGGCCTCCGATTGCCCAAAGGGGCGCCCCGCCGCCGCCGCCAGCGCGGGCAGCGCCTCCGCCCCCGCCACCTGATCTGGATGCAGCAGTACATACTGGAGCTGCACGGACTTGTCCCGGCTATCAAAAAGATTGCGCAAATAGCGAAATTCCCAGCGCGGGTGATCGTCGATCAAGAGCACGTTGGTGCGGTCGTCGCTCACCGCGGCCTCAAAGCGCCATTCGTTGTTTTGGGGAAATTGCTCGCCCTCCACCGGGTCGATTCTAACGCTCCATTCGTAGATGCCCTTAGCCTCGGGCAGGTCGTCGAGCCGCAGCGAAGTGCGCCAAGCCTCGTCGGGCACCTTGAGGACTTCCTCCTTCACGACTTGCTCGCCCCGACGCAGGCTGACCTTGACCTCCTGGCCACGCAGCCGGTCGAGCTTGAGGTCCACCTTGACCCTCAGCCGGTCCCCCAAAAAAAGGCTCTGGGGATGGCTCACCTGCACGATGGCGGCATCGCGAGCTCCCGCCGCGCTGCCCACCAGCACCGGCACCACTGGCGAGCCCTGGCTGCCAAGGCTGCGCGCGACCACGTCGGGCGGCAGTGGCCCATTGTGCCGCGCATCCGACAACAACACGATACCTGCTAAGCTCTCCGCCGGGTAGGCCTGCTGCACCTGCGCAAGGGCCCCCGTGAGATCGCTCCGTGCCCGCAGCGCGCTCCCCAGCGGGGCGGCCTGCGGCAAGCTAGCAGTCTCCACCGAATCCTGCCCGAACTGACGGAAGCGCACGGTGTATTTCTCCTGCAGTTGGGCCAAAATCGAGGCCTGGCCGCCGACTTGGCGCTGCAAGGCCTCCACCGCTAGGTCGCGCCGGGAGCGCGCCGCCGCGGTGCTGATCTGCTGGCGCACTTCGGATGGAAGCGCGGCGTAATATTGCTCGTCGAGGTGGACCACTAGCGGACCGGCGGCCGCGGCGGCTCGGCTGGCGGCACCCGCCGCATCGCGCAGGGCCGCCCGCAACTTGCGCCCCTCTCCCCCCGACACCGCCTCCCGGCCCTGCTGCCAAGCTTGCTGCAGAAAATCCACCGCGTCGCGCCGTACCCCGCGCAGGATCCGCTTCAAATCCTCGGGCAGCTGCTTCGCCGCCTCCTGGCCCTCATCCAGCGAGGCCGCGGCCGCGCGGCTCCACTCCACTGTTTCAGTTAGAATTTTCTGGAGGGGCTCCGCTTGAGCCGCGATCAATTCCTTGGCGGCCGCTTCATTGACCCCGTCGGCAGGGCGCACCGACTCCGCCGCCGCCTCCAGGCGAGCTGCCAAGGAGGCCACCGCCCCGATTTGCCCGCCCAGCAGCGGCCGCGGCGCCAGCCCACCGAGCCCCAGAAAATCCGCCAGCCCTAACCGCTCCGTCACTGGCATCGCGCGGTCCGCCTGCTGCATGGATTCGGACTCGTCCAGCAGCACTACCACGTGACGGTCTACGGTGCGGGTTTCCTGGCGCGAGAAAACCGGCTGCACCAAAATTGTCAGGACGGCCGCCGCGCCGAGCAGGCGCAGGCCGCTCAGACAGCGCCCCACCCGAGGGGAAACCAGGCGCTTTTCTAGTTGATAGAGCCCGAGCACGGCCTCCGCGGCCCCGCCCGCCAGTAGGCCGTGCAGCGCTAGGGGCCAGGTGGTCTCCAGCAGCAAATGCCGTCCCACCGCCTGCCAAAGCGCCCACGCGCTCAGCGCCCCCAGCACGACTCGGCCTGCGGCCCCCAAGCGCCTTTGGCCCCGCGTCCGCAACCAGCGCGCTCCGCGCCAGTGCGCCCAGCCCCAGGCGAGAAAGAGCGCTCCCGCCAGCCCCCACAGCGCCGCCGGGTGGATGTCGCGGCTCAGCAAGTCAGATCGCAAAGTCAGGGCCAGGTTCATGGGCGATAAAATAGATAAAGGCCCAAGGCCGCGGGACAGAAATTCACGAAAAAGAAAATGGGTTTTGGAGAGGGAATATTTTGCAATTGTGATCGGCGATCTCAGCCCCGCTCCTGGACCTGCTGCAGCTGGGCTTTAAATTGGGCCGAGGGCTCGAAGCGGTGCGCAAAACTCACTGCGGGGGTTTCCCCGCTGCGCCGATTGAGCGCGATCCAGCGGCTTAGGGCGATTTCCGCCAAGAGGAGAAAAAGGGCTCCCACCGCGAGGTACTTCCACAATTCCTCGCCAAATTGCTGCCCGCTGAGAGCGGCTAGGGCATCCGCCGCGCTCGTCGGCTCCACCAGCTGAAGGCGGCGGCGCAACACCGCCAATTCCGCCTCCCCGAGCGGCTTGAGGCGGCTTTCCGCGACGTCGTCCTCCACCGTGAAAGGGATCGTCCCGTCCTCCGCGAGGAGGCGGCGAAACGGCGCGGCGCTTCCCGAAGGCACCGCCAAGTGGTAGAGTCCAGGCCCCAAGTCTCCGCCCAAGCGCGCCACCATCCCGCCGCGCGTGAAAAGCAAATCCGCTTGGCGCGCCCGCCCATCGGGACCGGCCACCTCCCAGCGCCCCGCCGGCAGTTCCCCCGCATCCGGGGCAAATGGACTCAAGGCCTCCGCCGGAATCACCTCCCGCCCCTGGCTCGCGCTGCGCCACGAGAGCTGCAGCGAGGCCCCGCCGCTGCGGTCGGAGAACTCCAGCCGAATCGGATAGGAGCGCCCCGCCTCTAGCTTGATCCGACCCTCCCCGCCGCGCTCGAAAATCGCCTTCCCATCGACAAAGAGCGAGAGGGCGTCGTCGCCCCAGCCGTCGAAAAGATATTCCTCCGAATACTTCGGCCGCAGCATCCCCGTCCACCGCGCCGCAAAGTCCGGCGGCACCCCCGGGCCCGGCGACTGGTCGCCCCACTGAAAGTCTAACTGCCGGTCGATCCGCACCAGCACCGGATCGGACAGCTGGCGCCCTTTAAAATATTCCCCGCGCAGCCCGCCTTCCTCCCGGCCCGAGGAAAGCGAAAAACTGAGCTGCCGGGCCGGAGCCCGGTTGAGGGGCTGCCCGTCGGGATTAGCTAGGTGGTAAACCAGTTGGTGGACGAGCGGTACAAAGGCCTGGCGCGAGGGAAGATTCGAACCCTGCGCGTCCAGGTTCACGCAGCTCATCAGCACAGTGCCAAAACCAAAGCGGCGGCCCACTAGCAGGGGGTCCCCATTGGCCAGGCGCGCGGCGGTAAAACCCCCGCCCTCCCCGAGGCTCTCCAGGCGCCAAGACCGCGTAAACAACGCTCCCGCAAGGTCGCTCTGCCGCGGGTCCGCCACCAAGGCCAAGGCCGGGTGCGCAAAACTAGCTAGATCCACCGCCAGCGGCTCCTCGCTGATCCGCTCCGCCCCCATCCGCACTGGCAAAAAGGGCTGCCCCGCCGCGTCGCGCCACTGGTTGTAAAATTCTGGCAAGGCCCCGCGCCCCGGCGCCACTAACAACCCTCCCCCAGCCTGCACCCAAGCGGCGAGGCGGCGCGCGCTGGAGTCCGCCAATTTAGGCACATCGCAGAGGATCACGACTCCATAGGGCTCCAGGGATTCCACCGAAGCCAAACGGCTCAGCGGCAGGACTTCCGGATCCAGGGCCACCAGGGCTTTTTCTTTGGCGGGAGCGCGGCCCTCGCCAGCCGCGAGGGCAGAAGTCGGCGCCAGGGCCAGCGCGGCAAAGGAGGCCGCTCGCTCCAGGAAGGGACCAGAGGCATTGCCATCCACGATCAGCACTCCCAGGCGCTCAATCACTTGGCAAACGCTCGCCGCGGCATTGTCTAACTCTAGGTCGTCAGCCCCTTGCAGGCGAGCCTCCACCACCGCGCTACCCGACTTTTTGAATTGGTGCACAAAGCGCACCGTCTGGCGGGCTCCGGGAGGCAGTTGCCCCAAGCTGGCGTCCGGCAGCGTCTCGCCTTCTACGAGGAGGTCGAGCCCACCAGGGGTGATGGCTTCGGTCCCCGTATTTTCCACCGCGACCTCAATGGAAACCGGCCGATCGACCCCGACAACTTCGCGCGAATAGCGGATCGAGGCGATGGCGGCGTTGCGCACGCGAGTCGGCAGGGCTAAGCGCCGCAGCACTACCCGAGGCTTGGACGGCAGGGTTTCCAAGCCCGCCACCAGGGCATCCCAGCGCGCTGGGTTGTCGATTTCCCAACCCACATTTTGGCCGTCCGTGAGAACCACAATCTCCTTCGCTTGGTTGGTTCCCTGGGAAAGCGATAGGGCCGCCGCCGCCAAGGCGTCGAAGGCCGCCATGCGCCCGCGGCCAGGCTGCAGCGCCCGCAAGGCCTCGGCCACATCCAGTCGATTCACCACGGGCTCCGGCAAGCGCGCCAGCGGCACGGGACCCGCTTGAATCAAGCTAAATGCGCTGCCCGCGGGAGCCCGCTCTACGAGTTGCTGCGCCTCGGCGAGGAGCTCCGCAAAGGCGGTGCCCTCCCCCTCGGCGCGGCGCAATTGCAGCGAGGCCGAGGTGTCGATCACCAAGGCAATATCTTTGCCGCCACCCGTGCCCCAGCGCTTCAAATGAAGCTGTCGCTCCCACAACACCGCCCCCGCGCTGATTAGTCCCAGCAGCCCCGCCAGCCCCATCAGGCCCCAGAACCACCGCCGGTCCTCTCGCAGCACCAGCGCGGTGGTCAAACTCACCACCCCGATCAAAAAACAGGGCAACACCACCACCCAGGGCACCGCCGAACTCGCCCCCACCAAGGGCCGCGCCACCGCCAAGGCTAGGAGCCCCGCCAACAAACAGCGCGCGGCCAGCAACAGCGCTTCCTCCAACTGTATGCGCCGCTTGCGCGACTCCACCGACTCCATCAAAAAGCGCATCGCCCCCCACTCCAAAACCTTGGCCGTGCGCCGATTCAACAAGTGCAAAATAATGGGTATCGCCACCGCCGCCAGGCCCGCTAATAGCGCAGAATTGAGAAAGGTCATGGAAAAAAGGGGGCCAAAGGGGACGGCGCGCCAAGCCCAAGCCGCGCTTCGACCGAGGACGGCGCCGCGCATCGGGCCGCTTCGAGATAGGTCAAAAAGGGACGTGCAGAGTTCATTTCCGGCGGCGGCGGCCCAAAAATTCCGCTAGGGCTTCGTGGTAGGGTTGCCGGGTGCTCACCGGCACATAGTCCGCATTAAGTTGCCCGCAGGCCGCCTCCAACTGCGCCACGTGCTGCCGCACCCGCTCCAAATAGGCGCTGCGCACCGCGCGCGGGTCCACCTTGAGGCGAGCCGCCCCCCCCTCCAAGTCCTGGAACTCCTGGCTTCCCGCAAAGGGGAAGGTCAGTTCCTCCTCGGCCATGAGGTGGATCAGCACCAACTCGTGGTTGCGGTATTTAAAATGGTGAAAGGCCTTCACGATGTCCTCGGGGGCATCAAAGCAATCGCTGATGATCACCACCAAACCCCGCTGCGGGATCCGCTCCGCCACTTCGTGGAGCACGCCTCCCAGCCGCGTGTCTTTCCCTAACTTCGCTCGGTGGAGCGATTCTAACAGCAATCGCACCTGGCTGGGCCGACTCGCCGGCTTGATGAAATCCCGCACCCGGTCGTCAAAAGTCACTAGGCCCACGGCGTCCTGCTGCTTGACCATCAGGTAGCTGAGTCCGGCGGCGAGGTACTGGCCGTACGCGAATTTTGAAACCATCTGGCCCTCCACGGAAGAAGCGAGCGTCCCGCAGTACTTCATGGAGCCGGAGCAGTCTAACACCACCGTAGCCCGCAAATTGGTCTCCTCAACGTACTGCTTGATATAGTACTTGTCGGCCTTAGCGAAGACCCGCCAGTCGAGGTTTTTCAGATCGTCGCCCGGCATGTATTGGCGGTGCTCCGCAAAGACCACCGAAAAACCCTTGTTAGGGCTCGTGTGCCGCCCGCTGATCGGCCCCTGCTTTTTGGCCCGGGCCAAGAATTCCAGGCGCGCCACCATCCCGGCAGCCCCGCCGGGCAGGAGGCGCATGTAGTCCTGGGAGGGGAGAGGATCAGCCATAGGGTGCGATGAAAAGGTGAAACCGCCGCGGCGGGGCCCGGCGGCACCGGCCCGCCCGCGGCCCTAGAGGTCAAGTTCGGCCTTGGGCTTGAAGTGGTCTAACAACATACGGACAATCTGGTCGCTCTTCACCCCCGCGGCCTCGGCGTTGAAGGTGGTCACGATGCGGTGGCGCAGCACGGGGAGGGCGCAGTATTGGACGTCGGCGGTGGTGGCGTGATAGCGGCCTTGCAGAATCGCCCGGGCCTTGGCGGCCGTGATGAGGTAAATGCCCGCCCGGGGGCCTGCCCCCCAACCCACCATTTCCCTTACAAAATCGGGGGCCTCCGCCTCGCGCGGCCGCGAAGCCCGCACCAGGCTAGCGGCGTAGCTGACCACGTGGTCGGCCACAGGCACCCGGCGCACCACTTGCTGCAACTCCTGCACCGCCGCGGCGTCCAAGAGCTTGCGCACCGCGGGTTTGGCCGCGCCGGTGACCTGCCGGATGATCTGTTCTTCCTCGGCCGCGCTGGGATAGCCGACTTGAATATTGAACATGAAGCGGTCCAGCTGGGCCTCGGGCAAGGGAAAGGTGCCCTCTTGTTCAATGGGATTTTGCGTCGCCAACACAAAGAAGGGCTCCGGCAGCGGATAGGTCACCTCGCCCACCGTAACGTGGTGCTCCTGCATCGCTTCTAACAAAGCTGCTTGAGTCTTGGGGGGAGTCCGATTTATTTCATCTGCCAGCACCATGTTTGAAAATAGCGGGCCGTGCACAAAGCGGAAAGAGCGCTTCCCGGTGGCCTGGTCTTCCTCCAAAATGTCGGTGCCGGTGATGTCCGCAGGCATCAAGTCAGGGGTGAACTGGATGCGCTTGAACCCCAGGTCGAGCACCTGGCTCAAGGTGGAAACCAGCAGCGTTTTGGCCAAGCCGGGCACCCCCTCGAGCAGCGCGTGGCTGCGGCAAAAGATCGCGATCAACATCTGCTCCACCACTTCGTGCTGCCCCACGATCACCCGCCCCAGCTCCTCCTTCATCCGCTGGTATATGGCGTTCAATTCCTGCACCTTGGCCCGGTCGTCGCGGGCGGCAGCAGGAGCGGCAGAGTCTGGGATTTCGCTCATGAAGAAAGACAAATAAGATCGGGGTCGGTTCACCCCTGCCCTCCCCACTTTACGGCTTCCCGGCAAGCGCATTGTCAGCCGCGCCTGCGGAAATCGCCTGGGCGGCCCCAGGAAATCCCCCGGGGCCAGGCCCAGGCGGCTCCCCGGGCCAAATCCTGCCATGCCGATTGCCACGCCCGCTCCTCCGGTGCAGGGTACCGCCATGTTTGAAATCCGGGACAGACCCAAGGTCGTCGAAAAAGCCCTCCTCATCGGAGCCTACTTCGACCAGCGAGAGAAACAGGAAGCCGCCAGCCTCCTCGAGGAATTGGCGGAACTCGTCACCACCCTGGGCATCCCCATCGTGGAGCGCGTCCTGGTGCTCGTCCGCGACAGCAACCGCAAGTACCTCACCGGCGCCGGCAAAGCCGCGGAACTCATCGCCCTCGCCAAGGAGCGCGGCTGCGACGTCATCATCTTCGACAACCAACTCGCCCCCATGCAGCAGCGCGCTTGGGAAAAAGACGGCGGCATCACTGTGATCGACCGCGAGGAGGTCATCTTGGATATTTTTGCCATGCGCGCCCACACCTCGGAGGCCAAACTCCAAGTCGAACTCGCCCGGCAAAAGTACGCCCTGCCCCGCCTCGCCCGCATGTGGGGCCACCTCGACCGCCAGGGCGGCGGCGGCGGCTCGGGCAGCGCTGGAGCCGCTCGCGGCGAGGGCGAAAGCCAATTGGAAACCGACCGCCGCCTGGCGCGCGACCGCATTACCGCCCTCCAGCGCCAAATCAGCCAAGTCAAGCAGCAGCGCCTCACCCAGCGCAAGGAGCGCCAGCGCGTCCCCATTCCCGCGGCCGCCATCGTGGGCTACACCAACGCCGGAAAGTCCACCCTCCTCAACCTCATCACCGGTGCCACCGTCCTAGCCGAAGACAAGCTCTTCGCCACCCTCGACCCCACCACCCGCAAGGTCCAGCTCCCCGACGGCCAGCAGATGCTCCTCACCGACACCGTGGGCTTCATCCGCAACCTCCCCCACCGCCTCATCGAGTCCTTCAAGGCCACCCTGGAGGAGGCCGTGCTCGCCGACTTCCTCATTCACGTCGTCGACGCCAGCCAGGAGCGCGCCCTCCAATTCTATGAAACGACCATGGGCGTGCTCAAAGAACTCGGCGCCGACGAGAAAAAAATGCTCGTAGTCCTCAACAAGATCGACCTCGTTCCGCCTGCCCAGCGCCTCGCGATCGCCAAGAGCTTTGAAAATCCGGTGCTGGTCTCCCTCAAATCCGGCGAAGGCCTCTCCGCTCTCTTGGAGCGGCTCAGCGAGATGATGCTAGAGCGCACCCGCCGCATGAAGCTGCGCCTGCCCCAAGCTCATTTCGGGCTGATCAACCTGATTCACCAGCAGGGCAAAATTCTGAGCCAAGACTACGACGAAAACGACGTCCTCCTGGACATCATTATTCCGCGGCGCTTCGACGCCCAGCTGGAGCCCCACCTGGACCCGCCCCTCCCGGCTCGCCTTCCAGAGGCCTGGGAAGCCCCCAGCCGCGCCGCCAAAGTGCCCGCCTCCTAGCCTCGGCGACGCTTCAGCGAGCGCTCCGCCTTATTTGGCGGGTTCCGCGGCCACGGGCGGCGGCGTCCAGGCCGCGGAGGCGGGGTTCGGCGAGGTCAGGGGGCAGGTGTCGCCGTATTCCTGCTGGGCCTGGGCCAAGCGGGCGAGCATTTCGCCTACTTTGGGGGCCTGGTCAGCGGCGGCGGCGAGGTCCTTCATCTCGTGCGGATCCGCCGCCAAGTCGAACAACTGGCTGCGGTTGATCTTGGGATAGCGGATCAGCTTCCAGCGCTGGTCGCGGATGGAGCGCTGCACGTCGGTGTAGCAAGTAAAGGCATAGGGGCGCACCTGCGCCGCCTTTCCCGCCAAAACCGGGGCCAAGCTCTTGCCGTCGATGCCCTGGGGCGCCGCCATTCCCAGCAAATCGCAAACCGTGGGGTAGAGGTCCATGAGGTAGGCAAAGGCCTCGCTGTGGCCCTGGGGAATGCCCGGCCCGGCGATGACCAGGGGCACTTGCATGCCGCCGTTTTCGTAGACGTTTTGTTTGCCCACGAGGCCCTGCTCTCCCAGGGAAAGCCCGTTGTCGCCCGCGATGATGATGATAGTGCGCTCGAACTCCCCGGCCTCCTTGAGGGCTTGGATGATGCGGCCCACGTGGGCGTCCCAGTAGCTGATGGAAGCGTAGTAGCGCGCCAATTTGGCGGTGAGATTTTCCCGGGTGCGCGGCCAGGGCACCGTGGCTTCATCGCGGATCACCATCTCCCCATTGTCAAAGGGATGCAGCGGCAAAAAATTCACCGGCAGGGCCAAATCCTGCGCCCGGTAGAGCGGATAGTATTCTGGGGTGGCGAATTGGGGATCGTGGGGCTCATTGCTCGCCATGTGCAAAAAGAGGGGCGCTTGGCCGGCGCGCTCCTTGATAAAGGCGATAATGTTATTAGCGTTGACCTCGGAGTTGTAGCCGTTGAGATTGACATCGAAAGGCTTGCAGAGGTCATTGGGGTTAGCGCCAAACTTGCCGCTGCGAATCGTGGCGTAGCCCGCCTCCTTCATGGCCTGCGGAAAGGTGGTGGTCTTCCCATTCCCGTACCCCAAGTTGTGAAACAGGTGACAGCCCGTGTAGAGCATAGTCCGGCTGGGCAGGCAGACCGACCCGATGTGCGCCCCGAAGGTATAAGCGTGGCGGAACACAAAGCCCCGCTCCACCACCTGGTCCAAATGGGGCGTCTTCAGCTGGGGATTTCCCAGGGCCCGGATGCCGTCGGGCCGCAGGTCGTCGGCCAACAAAAATAAAACGTTAGGCTTGCGCCGCGCCGCTGGGGCCTCCGCCGCGCCCGCCGCGCCCAGCCCGAGAGCCGCCACCAGCAGTCCGAGCGGCAAAGCAAAAACCCACCGCCGCCGCCGCGGGACCGCAGGCGAAAGCTCAGGGGAGAAGGCAGTAGGAGAAGTCGACATGGCAAGAATGAGGTCGGACCACCCGCACCGCCGGATGGTCCCGATTTATCCCTACAGAACCCCGCCGCGGTGCGAAAGGCTTAAATGGCCCCGCCGCGGCAGTATGGGCAACATCCAACGGGAGCCCCGCGCCGCGGCCCCGCCTGCCTTCCCTACTCTACGATCAAGTCCCCGCGCATGACCCGCCAGTGCCCCGGAAAGGTGCAGAGGTAGGGGTAGCGCCCCGGGACGCTCGGCGCGGTGAAGCTCAACTCGGCCTCGCGCTGCGGCTGCACCAGGGGCGTGCTGTGCAGGACGAGCTTTGCATCCGGGATGTATTGTTTCTCCAAGCCATCCGGCCGCGCCGCCATCTGATCGGCCAGAGCCCCCACCTCCTCCACCGCCCCCGGTTGCAGGATGAGCAGATTGTGCAGCATCAGATCGGGGTTTTCAAACCGCAGGCGCACTTTGGATCCCGCTTTGACCCGCAGTTCTCGCGGGGAAAATTGCAGTTGATTGGGCACGGCCTGAACGCGCAGGGCGTCGCCCCGCGCCGCTTGTTCCTGCGCCAAGCGGGCCGCGCATTCCTCCAGCTCCGCGGCCCCCGCCGCGGTGCGGACTCCCGGCAGCAACTGCCCCAGCGAGTCGTAACAATAAACCGCGGGCGGGGCGGCCCCAATTTTGCGAAAAGTGAGGTCTATGACATTGAGCCCCGGGCGCAGCCCCAGTTGAACTTGCTGCTCGTTGCTCCACATCGAATCCGAGGAAAGCAGGCGCACGCCGTTGACGCTGATATCCACATAGCCATGGCGCACCGCGAGCACCGCCGCCTGCGCGGCCTCTGCCACCAAAAAGGTGCGGTACCGCCCAGGGCCCGGGCCCTTCCCCGCGGGCGCCGCGCTGTCGTAGGCGCGCGGCTTTTCCTCCGCCCCCTGCCAAAGCCAGTGCCGCAGCTGCGTTTCCCCAGCTACTTCCAGGACCGGGACGCTGCGCCCCTTGGCCGACTGCGTTCCAAACTCCAGGTCGGCCCACATCCGCTTCACATCGGCGCTGGCGGGCTGAAACCCTCCTAGCACTTGTTCCACCGCCGGATAGCGGGGCCGCAAGTGCGCCACGGCGTCGATTACTTCCATCTGCACCCGAGGGTGGTCGTCCGCCGCCCGCGGGCGCAGCAAATCCACCAAGTCAGGCAGGCGATCCGCCTGAAGCCGCAGCAACTGCACCGCCGCCGCCCGGTGCAAGGCCGACGCCCCCTGCAACAATTCTGCCAGCAGCGCCGGGCGCGTTTGCTCCAGCCCCTCGGCCACATAGAGCGCCTCCAGCGCCGCCTGGGCAAAGTCGCCCCCGCGCCGGTCCAGCGCCGCCGCCCACTGGTCCAAGGCCGACAGCACCGCCACCCCCCCGCGCCGCAATTCCATCCGCGCGTGGTGCCGCACTAAGTCCTGGGGATGCCGCAGCAACTCTAGCAATTCAGCAACAGAGGCCCCCTCGATGCGGGGAAATTCCCGCACCACCGGCTTGCCCGCGTGCACCACCCGCCAGATGCGCCCGTGCTCGTGGTCCCAGTGGGGATCGCGCATGGCGTGCTGGGCGTGCCCAATGATGACGCTGCAGAAGTCAGAAATGTAGAGCGCCCCGTCGAGCCCAAAGGCGAGATCCGCCGGGCGGAAGGCCGCGTTCGGCGAGGAAACCACATCCAGCCGGTCCGAGCCCCGCGCCATGCCGTCGTCAAAATTAAACTTAGTTAGGGAAACCGCATAGCTCCCTAGCAATGAGGCCGAAGCCATGCCCTGCTGGTATTCGTCAGGAAAATTAGGGCTGGAGATGCTGGCCGCGGCCGAGCCCTTGCCATAGCTGACGGCCTGGGCGTAGGCGAAGGGGTGGTAGATCCCCAGCGGAGTCCAAGTGAGGGGCAGCGCATCCAACACGATGCCATCCCCATACATCTGAAATAGTTTGCCGGTGCGGTCATAGGTGATCTTCCAGGGATTGGGCGTCGTGCTTTGCCACTCGGTCTCCGCCCGGCCGCTGCGCGGATTTAGCCGATAGGTGGTGGCGTCAATCCCGCGCACGACGCCAAAGGGCGTCTCGAGCTGCGAGCGGTGAAACACCCCGTCGCAAAAGAGCACGTGCCCGATGGGGTCGGTGGCGATCATGCCGCCGTGGTGGGAATCGGTCACGTCGATGCCCCGAAAAAGCTCGCGGCGCTGGTCCGCCTTGCCGTCGCCATCGCGGTCCTGCATCAACCACAGCTTGGGCTGCTCCGAGACTAACACTCCGAATTCGGTAAAGGCCACCCCGTCGAGGGCGTCCAAGCCCTCGGCAAAGGTGGTGCAGCGGTCGGCCTTGCCGTCGTGATCGACGTCCTCTAGGACGATGATTTTATCTTGGGGCGGCAGGCCAGGCACGGTGTGCGGAAACGACGGCATGGTCACGGCCCACAGGCGGCCGCGCGCATCGAAGGCGATCTGCACCGGATTGCGCAGCTCGGGAAACTCCACCTCCGAGGCAAACAGGTTCACCGCATAGCCCTCAGCCACTTTGAATTCCGCCTGTTGCGCTAGGGGAGGTCGGATGATGCCGGTGTTGCCGCCGTCGTCCCGGCCCGCGATGGGAGGCAGGGGCGGCAGCCAAGGCGCCGCCACAAAGCGGCGGCCCGGATCGGCCGCCATCTGGTGGACTACCGCCTCCGCGGCCGCGATCATTTGAAAGTAGCGCGGGATCTCCGCGGCATTTTCCTCCGGGCGCTTGCGCACCCCGTAGTAGAGGTCGGCATTTTTCGGGCGCACCACTTCGGCGACATAGTAGGCCTTGGCGGCCACCGCCCGAGCCACCTCCGGCACCCGCGCCGCATCCACCCGCGCCAGGGCTGCCTCGCCTACCAATGCTTGGGCAATGACCCGGGCCAGGGCGTGGTTGCCCGCCGCATTGAGGTGCAGCCCATTCTCCGTGAGGGGCTCGGCCTCCCGGGCATAAGCCGCTAGGCTGGCCGCAAAGAGGTCGATCCACAACGCTCCGCGGGCCTGCGCCGCTTCCGCGAGGACGTCGCGGTATGCCGCTAGATCCCGGTTGCGCCCCGCCGCCTCTGGGCCCTGCCCTCCCGCTTCGACCGCGGTCGGGCCCAGGAGCACGAACCGGGCCCCCGGGTGGAGCCGCCCTAACTGGTCGAGGTGCGTCCCCAATTGCGCCTTAAAATCGGCGAGCCCCGCCGCTCCGGCAAAGGATTCGTTCATGCCATAGCCGAGCACGACACACTGCGCAGGCCACTTCTGGAGCAGGGCGCGGAGGTGTTCCTCATAGCCTTCCGGGCGGAGGCGGTGGCCCACCTCGTCCCCCGTCCAAGCTAGGCTCCGAAAATGCAGCTGCTTGCCGACCTCCGCCAACTGCACCAGGGCCTCCAGTTCCCCGTGCTCGCCGAGCCGCTCCACCAGGGAGTTGCCGTAAAACAGAACCGTGTCGCCCGACCGCAAAGCCACTTCCCCCCAGGCCAAGGGAGTTAGGGTAAGCACCAGCGCGGCGAGGCTCGCCTTCCAGGCGCGGGGCCCCGCGGCGGCCGTTGAGAATAGGGGTTGGAAAGACATGGCTTACGCATACGCAGCCGGGCGCGCCAAGTTTTCCACCGGAAAAAACCGCCCATCCCGCCGCAGCTCCCGCCTCGGCCCGCCCCTGGGTCGCGGCAGGCCCAGCCGAGCGCCCCGGTCAGGGCTTCAATTTGACATTGAGCCGATAAAAGCGCTGCGGCGAACTGACGCCCGATTCCACGTAAGTGCGGAGTTGGCGGCCTCCCCCACTAGCCACCGGCGGGGCATCGACCCAGCTCCAATCCTGCAAGTTCGCCGAGGTCTCCAAAAAGAAGTCGACGTCGGGAACCAGCGGATCCACTTCGTAGGAAATCGCCGAGCGCCCGTCCTGGAACAACGGCAGCGGGGCCTGCGCCAGGGAGGGCGCCCGCGGATCGGTGCCCAGGGCATACTCCAGCAAGTTGCTGATGCCATCGCCGTCGCCATCGCCATCCCAACCGGAAACGCCCTGCGCCGCCGACCAGGTCGCAAAGCGCGCGCCGGGAGCCGCCGCGCCCGGCGAAGCCCCCGCCGCCATCCAATTGAGGGCATCGTTGCCGTAGTCTTTTTCTGAAAGTTTCGTCAGGGATGGCGCTCCTCCGTCGGGGCTGCTCGGCCAAGGGGCGGCGTCTGAAAAGTTGACCCGGTCCTGCCGCACGTACTGCAAGACATTGGCCGCATCCACCGCTCCCGGGCGATCCAGCTGCAAGTTTTCCCCGCTGTTGCTGAGGCCACCCGTGATCCATTCTAACACTTTTGTATTTACCGGCACGAGGGCGCCAAAAGTGCTTCCAAACTGGGCCGCGTTCCGCACCAGCACCACCCGCTGCCCCGGCGCCATGGTCAGGGGCGGACTGACGGGGAATTCAAAGTCGATCCCATCGCTGAGCCGCCAGGCCTTGCCCTTGAGCGCATCGTAGAGCGTGACCGCCCGGTCGCTCACATTGAGCAGCTCAATGTATTCGGCGTCGCCGTTGCTGGCCGGATGGTACATGATTTCCGAAATCACAATCGGCCCCACCCGCGGGCCGCTGTTCGCCGCCCCCGGCGTCGGTCGGCGCATGGCCACAAAATTATAGGTATCGGAACTCGGCTTGTAATAGGAACCCAAACTCTCCCCCTCCGTGCTCGGCCCGAATTCCTCTTTGCTTTGGTAATCCCCCAACTGATCTTGGTGGGCCGAACTCAAATACACGCTCTCCCCAATGTCGCTCAGGGCAAAGGGCGTTACTTTGTTGGGGTCCACGCTGGCAGCCCCAAAGTTGGTGCTTTCATAAAAGGTGAGGAATCCTCCGGCGGGGATGACCGTGCCCACCGGAATGCGGTACCGCAACAAATCGGTCGCGCTGTCACTGAGAAACCACCCGCCAATGTCGACTGCGGCCCCAGTGCGGTTTTGCAACTCAATCCAGTCGCTGTCCGCCCCGGAATTGGCCAGCACTTCACTCACCACCACGGTTTCTCCAATCGCGTAGGGGTAATCGCCCACCTGATATTGATAGGCGGCCCCGATGTCCACCGCACTGTTGTCCGGGTCTCGCGGGTGCGCAGGATCACCAGCGTCGATCGCCGGAGAACTCGCCTGGACTTGGAAGTTGAGCACTACCGGATCCACGAAGCGCGGGTCCCCCACCAAATTGCCCGTGCCCTCCAGGGGCAGGCCATCGCTCAGAGAATAGGAAGTGCGCAGCGTCGCATAGCCATCTACGGTCACCGGAGCCCCCGAGGACTTGGAAATAATGCTATTGCTGAGGAGGGCCGAACCGCCGCCCACCCCAAAATTCTTTTCATAAACCGCGACCCCAGTGCCGCAACCTACAAAGGTGTTTTGGTCAATCGTAGCCAGCGAACCGGAATCCTTGATCCCGACCCCGAGCACGCATCCGACCACCAAATTCCGCCGCAGCGTGACCACCGAACCCTGCCCCACAGAAAATCCTTTGTCCGAGTTGTAGTAGATCGCGTTGCCCTGCACGAGGAGATTGTGGCAACCCTCGCCGATGTCGATGCCGTCGCTGTTGCTCCCCTGGAAGCGGTAAATCCGGCAGTCCTCAATCAAGCCATCGGTGACGCCGTCGAAGTCGATGGCGTCGGTGTCCGGCGCATTGTTCCCCGGAAAGCGGCAGCGCTGCACCACGGCCTTCCCCTTTTTGATGTGCAGGCCGTCTCCGGTGTAGGGATTGTAAAAAATACTGTCGCGCACCACGCAGCTTCCCCCGTACATATAAAATGGCCCTTCGCACTCGGCGATGTCGAGAAAATCAGCCGTCAGCGTGGCGTTGCGCCCCATCAGCGCGGAAGAATACAGCGTGGCGTCATAGCCCTTGGTAGCTCCCCGAATCACCAAGTGGGCCACCTGCGACGGCCCACTGGGGTTCTCCAGGCTGACCGCGCCCCAGCGCTGCCCCGCCCGTCCGACAAAACGGACCTTCTGTTCCGCGGTGCCTAGCACTTCCAGAGCCCCCTGGATGCGGAGATTGCGCTGGGCGGGAAACTGGATCACCACCCCCGCTTGAATCGTCAGGGTGACACCGGCGGGAACGATGAGGTCGCTGCTCAAGGTATAGGGCGAGCGAGCTAGATCCAAGTTAGTATCAGCAGACAGGGTCCCGCCGAGCACGGTTTCTCCTGAGGCGATAAAATGCGCGGTAATGGTTTTGGGGCCGCTGATGGCCACCTCCACCTGGTCCCCTCCACTGCTGCCCGTCCAGTGGCTGAACCCATAGCCGGGGGCGGGCAGCGCCTGCAGGCTAAAGGGAATGTTGGGAAACATCTTGAAGGTGGCGGCCTCCACCGGAACCCCCTGCACGAGCACCCGGCCGTGGGCAGAATCGGAGACGCCCAAGGTGAAATCGACCGCGGCCTCGACGCCCAGCTGGGCGGCGATTTCCCCGTGGGCATTGGCCGCCCGCTGCGTGGCGTAGTCCTTGATTTGCTGGATATTGCTGTTCCTCGTGGACACCGTGGTGCCGTTGGGCGCCCAGCGGGCCGCGTGGCGGGGCACTGCGGCGCTGACCTCGACATCCATTTGCGAAAGGATCGACTGCACCCGCGACGGCTTAAACGTCCCTGCGAGGTGGGCCGCGTAGCGCTGCGCGAGGCGCTGCTTGAAGCCGAGATTGGCCTTGAGCCGTCGGAGCACGTTCTCGTTGTTCATCATGTCCGCCAAAACCCCAGTCAGACTGGAGGTGGAAAAAGTCCGGTCCATGTCGGTGAGAAACCAGCGCCACTTGGCCCCTGGGCTCTTTTCCTTCCAGAACTCCCGGTTGTGCAACCAGCTGATATTGTTGCCGTAGGACTCGGAGATCACAAAGTCCATAAAACTATTCAGATCGATCTTGGATTCGACGTAGGTCCAATTAGCCGCTAGAGTGAGGTCGGCTGTATTCAAGAAATCCATCAGGTCGAGCCAGTCCACATTGCTGCCTTTATCTACTCCCAAAGTCACCGCCGTGCTAGTGATGTGGCCGTAGAGAAGGTGATCCATCTTGTCCGCGGGGAGGTGGTATTGTTGGGCAAACCAGGTCTCATCCCAGCGCTGGCGGATGTCGTGCAGCCCGTAGTACGCCCCGTTGATGAAAACTACGCTGGGCCGGTAGTCCGCCGTATCTACCTGAAGATAGCCGTGGGCCAGTTTCGGATAGAGGCAATCCCGCAACATGTCCTTATCCCAGTTGTCGCCGCCATCCCGCAGCGTAAAGCCAGTGTGGATGGGCACCTGGCTGCCGGGAAAGAGGTCGTAGGTGACGTCGTCGTTGCCGTATTTTCCGCGGATCGCGATGTTGAGCGCCTTTTGCGGGTGGACCCAGTTATTCTCTCCCCCGATGCGGATGCCGCAGCCCGCGGAAAAGCCGCCCGCCCCGCCCGGACCAAAGTACTCAACGTTCCCCGGAGCATCCTTCCCCTTATAGACATCCCGGAGCCCGTAGCCGCCAGTGACGCTTTCGTGTTGATTAGCGTAAATGCCTATCTTGTTCCCAAAAAGGGTCTCGGGATCCGCCACCACCGAAACATAGGGTAGAGCTCCCTGACTTTCCCCGCGGAAATACGTCCGGGTGGCGATCGGTCCCGGGGCCTGCCCCGGAGCAAAACAGCGCGCCCGCAACACCGCGGTGGCCGTGATCGAAAGCGGCGCGGCGTAAAGCGGCGACGCGCTGGTCGGGTTGCTCCCGTTCAATGTATAGCGGATCGAACCGCCTGCGCTGCTCAAGCTCACGGTCTGGTTAGTGGCGTATAGCCCACCCGGGAGGGAAATCGCCACCGCCGGGCCGGGCACCCGCACGTCGACCACTTCCGCCGCGCTATTGTCGGCCCCGGGGGTGGCTTCGGCAAACTGCTTCCAAACCGCCGGGTTGGCGCTATCTCGCCCCAGGGAGACGTCGGCGACCTGCTGCCCGTAGGTGACGGTGTCCAGAGTGGCCGCTCCACTGTGCGCCGAGGCGGTGAGTTCCAGGTCAAAGCTCAGGTCAGGGCTGGTCACCACCGCCTGGTGCACCTCCGCCGCGAGGACATTCTCTCCCGCCACCAGCGCCGAGACTGGCAAAGTATAGCTGAAAAAGGCGTTCTCATCCGCCGCGGGCACGGGCGCCGACGCCAAGGTGCGGAAGTTCACCTCGCCCGTCGGCATATTGCGCCGCACCACTTCGGCCCCATTGAGGTAGAGCACGCAGCCGTCGTCCACTAACACCTTAAGGGTTAATCCGTGGAAGTCCGCGGGATTGGCCACCGCAAAGGCGTGGCGAAAATAGGTGGTGATGTATTTGTTGGAAGCGGAGGGCCCATAGGAAACCGCCGTTGCCGGGGCGTCCGCGTAGCCCAACTCCGCCGGACCCGAGGCCCAGGCGGCGTCGTCAAACTGGCGCGCCCTCCACTGCGTGCTCTGGTCGCTGCCGTTGTCCAGGTATTTCCACACCGCCACTGCGGCCGGAGCCAGCGGCGCCGGGGTCGAGGCCCGGATCAGGGGAAAGGTGTCCACGCCGGTGGCCTTGGTGAGGGTGACGGTCTCCCCGGTGCCCGCGAGGCTGAAATTAGTGTGGTATTTTTCGGTGGTGAAATTTTTCCACGGCCAATAGCCCCGCGGAAAAACCTCCCCGGGAGCCGCATCGTGCCCGTCGGCCATCACCAAAAGATAACCCTGCGCCGGAATGGACGCCCCCGCGGGCAGCGGCCACTTGAAGGGATCGCCCGGGTCGTCGCTCAAAAAATAACCATCCAAGCTCGCCGCCGCAGCTCCCTGGTTCTTCAGCTCAATCCAGTCCGGATAGTCCTCAAAATCGGTGATGTCCGGAAACGCCCGGGTATTCGAGGCCATGATCTCATGCAGCTGAACTTGCGCTTGGGCCATGCCGCCGACCAAACTGAGAATGCAGGCGAGGGGGAGTTTCATAAAAGGGGCGGCCAGCGAGGGCCACGGCCCACTAGAGTGACAGTTTCGACACCCGACCGCCACGGTTTTATGGCCAAATATACACATTCTCATCAATCCCGAGCGCCCCCCGCCCCCGGACCGGCCTAAAATTCCTTCCGACCGGCCGCCGCCGCTCCCGCCTGCTAACAACTAGTCGGCGCGCGCTGCAAAATTTTGACGGTGTGGGGAATGGCTCCGGCGATGAAGTGGAGGCAATCGACCGCCCCCTGGGGCTTGCCGGGGAGGGCGATCACCAGGCTATTTTCCACGACCGCTCCCAGCGAGCGCGACAAGATAGCGTTGGGCGTCAAGGCCAGCGACTGCATGCGCATGGATTCCCCAAAACCAGGAATTTCCAGCCGAGCCACCGAGCGGATCGCCTCGGGGGTGACATCGCGGGCGGCAATGCCGGTGCCTCCAGTGGTCAAAATGAGGTGGCAGCCCTGGCGGGCAAAGGACTGCACGGCGTCGGCGATGCGCCCGAGTTCATCGGGCACGAGGGCTTCGGCGATGGTTTGGCAGCCCAGCGCCGCCGCGGCCGCCCGCACTGCCGGTCCGCCCAGATCTTGATACACTTGGGCCGACGCCCGGTCGCTGACGGTGATAATGCCGGTGGGGATCATGAAAAAAGCGAGCGCAGAGGGTAATAAGAGCGGAAGTCGCCCAGCTTATGGCCAGTCCAGCCGCGGCGTCCAGCCGAGAAAAGCTGCCCGCCCAGTCCAGGCCCTGACTAACGCAATTCGCGAGGCGGGTTTACGGGCCGGAGGCACGGGCGAGCTCTTGGCGGGTGGCGATGGGCACGTAGCCGATTTCCAGGCCGCGCGGCGGAGTTAGGATAAGCGCCGGGTCGAGGCTGGCGAGGGAGCCAAGATCTGGCGGAGTGAGGTAATTGCGTTCCTTGGTCCAGGTGCGGTGCAATTTCTCGACGCGCTGCTGCACCTCCTCGCGCTCCGCGGGGGTGAGGTCGGCGTTGAGCATGGCCGGCTGGTCGGCGAAGCGATACCAAAAATAGGTGACCGCGCTGCCGTCGCCGAGGTGGGCTTGGAAAGGGCCCGCGGCAGGACCGGGGGTTTTCCAGCAACTTGCGGGATCATCGGGAGTAGTGCGCGGCTCCTGGGGTGGCTCGGGGGCGGTGGCGAACTGGTGCTGCGCCAGGGCGGAGTCGGCAGGCAGTTCCGCTGGCGCGATAGCGGTCCACTGCGGCTTGGGGCCGCCCGCGTCGAGCACGTAGTACTCAGGCAAGGTCACGAGGGTCCCGCGGCGGCGCGTCCAGGTTTGGCTCCATTGATAGCCAAACGTGATGGGATTGGGGGTGAAAGAGGTCGCGAAGGATTTCCAGGCCAAGGGTGCTTTGTCGTCCCGCTTGGTCCCGGGCGGATAGATACTCCAATTAGATCCCCCACCCTGGCGAAAGGTGTGCACGGCGGAGGCTTCGGCTTTGATAGCGCCGTCCGCGGCCGCCCCGCCTTCAAACCACTTTTGCACCGCATCCCACAGGGCGGCGCGCTTATAGGCGGTTAGGCGGTGCAGCACCGTGGAGCTGCCGTCCGCGCCCACCGGAAAGCGCGTCGGCGCCACCCGCGCCATCTGGCGTCCGGCCGCATCCGCGGACAGCACCGCCGGTACGTGTTGAGTTTCCATCTGGATCGCCTTGTTGGGGCCCGCGGGGCGCGCGTCGAGCAGAGTCCCGGCCCACTCCGGGTGATCGAGCGTGGCCTGGCTCCAAAAGAAAGGCGTAAAGAAAGCCACCGGCCCCTTGAAGTTAGAGGTATTAAGAAACAGGGTCCAGGATTGGTTGCCAGTCGGCAAGTTTCGGCCTGCGGTAGTGGTTTTAGGATTGGTCAGGGGAAGCGGCAAATAGCCATAACCAAAGAGTTCGCCGCTCGTGCCCTGTTGGAGATTTAAGCCATCCAGCGGAAAGAGCAGCCAGGGGCTGAGCTGGGCGACCCCGTATTGGCCGCGCGGCTTTTCCCAAGTGCCGGCGCCATAGCCGGGGCCATTGGCGATAAAGGAAAAGTTGGGCCCCACTCCGCCCATGATGAATTTCGGAGTCGTGGTTGGGAAATGGGTGTCGCGCCACCAGCCGAGACCGCCCTCGATGTCGGTGTAGCATTTTTTGTCAGGATTTTCCGGGTGCATCCAAGTGCCGCAGAGTCCGGTTTGAAAGGCGTGCCCCGGGTAGGTCGCGAGGAGCGGCCAGGCGGCGGCATAGAGGGAAAAGCCGCCGTTGAAGTCCTCCGGCACTTTGTCGGCGGGGGCGAATAAATACCCCGCCATCTCGACGGGTTGGCTTTCCGCCGATGGAAGCGGCGCGGAAAGCCCGAGCAAGCAGAGGCTGGGGAGCAGGGCCAGTTTCATAATTTGAGGTAGGGTGCCGGGGCCGCGCGGGGACTCACTTGCTTTGTTCGCCATAGCTGCGGGCGAGGAATTCTCCCAGCTGCACGATGCCGGCGGTGGTGATGACCAGCTTTTCCTCCTGCGGGGCGAGATCAAAGGCCTTGAGGTGCACCAAGGCGGGGTCGGCCGCGGAGAGGGCGGCTAGTTCGCCGGTGATATCGAGCCGGTTGAGGCCCTTTTCGTCGGTCGGCGGCTGCTGGCTAACATACCATTTCAAGTGCGGAAGGGCTAAGTCCTGGCGACTTTGGGTCACGGTGGACTGCAACCACTGGGCCGCTTTTTGCCGGTAGGGTCCAAAGGACATATCGTTTTCCCCGACGTGATAGAATATTCCCGCCAACTCCACCTGGTGGCCTTTGGCCTGAAGTTCGGCCATAGCTTCCTTGATAAAGGCGATGAAGGGTTGGTACAGGTTGCGGTCCTGGGCCGCGGTTCCCTGGGGCGTCCAGTCGTTCATCTGCGATCCGCTGTGGGTAAACTTGGCCACGGCGATGGGGCCGGAAACCCGGCCCTGCAGGGCCCGCGCAAAACTGAGTTCGGGGCCAAACGTGCCATAGAAACCCGCCGGGCCCATGGACTCCCAGCCCTGCGAGCGCTTAAACCCGCCGCCGAGGCTATATTTAAACGCGATTTTAGGGTTGTCCTGCGCGAGGGCCTCTTGGCCAGGAATCGCTTTGAGTTCCTGGGCAAAGGCGCGCTCGCCCTCCATGTTGCGGTGTCCCGCCATCACGAAAAGCTTCACCGCACGGCCCGGGGGGTAGGGCCAATCCTTGAGGGAGCGGTCCGCCGGAGGCGCTGCGCCGACGGTGCGCAGATAGGCTTCCGCGTAGTTGGCGCCCTGTTCCAGTTGCCCGAGCGTCCCGTAGTGGTAATGCAGCCCCTCCCCGCCTCCGATCTCCACCGCGTCGTGCGAGGTGGCGATGTATTGCGCGAGGGGGTCGGCGTCGGTGACCGCCTTCTGCCCGGCCCGGATGGCATACATATTCTCCCGGTTGTCCATCCCCCAGATCGTCTTGGTGCAGAGCTCGCCAATATAAAACCTCAAGTGGGGCGCGTGCAGGTCGCGGCGCCAACAAGCGAGAAACTTTTTCAAGTTAGCGCCGTAGTTCGGGCGGAATGCGGGGTCGAACATGTCGTTTTCCCCCTGGTGCCACATAAAGCCCTCAATCCGATAGGCGATCTTTTGGCGATCCAGTTCGGCCAGGGAGGATTGGATCAGCTGCAAGGCGAGCGGGTAGAGCTTAAAGCCCTGGGGTTGGTCAGGATTCCAATCGCCCCCCAGCGTGGTGCCGCCTGCAGCGCACTTGATGATGGCGATGGGGGCTTCGATGCTTTGCGCCACCTGGCGCGCAAAACTGAGCTCCGGCCCGACGACCTTGTCCACGGGCTGCAAGGCGACCCAACCGGGCGAGGCGAGCTTGGTTTCGCGCCCGATGTTGTAAGAAAACTTCACCTTGTCCTGGGGCAAGTCGAGGCCGGCGAACGGGGGAAAGCGGGCGATGTCCTTGGCTTGGGAGTCGGACCCGACCATATTGGATTGGCCCGCAAAAATAAAAACCCGCAGCGTTTGGGCGTCCGCAGCGCTGACCTCGGCGGGCGCGGCGCCGACTCCGAGCGGGGCCCCCAGCGCGAGCCAAAGGAGTGCGAGCAGTCGGAGCGAGCGGCGGGGAGCCGAGGGATCGGGTGAGGTGTGGCGCATGTGATAAATAGCTTATTAGAATGAGGAGCCTCGCGCGCCGCTAGTCGACCGAGCCTGGCCAGGGCACCGCTACAACCGAGGGCCGCCGCGGAGCCGGTCCATAAGCGCAGCGGGGGGGTGGCGCAAGGATCAAGGCCCCCCGGCAAACCCCTAGCTCGCCGGATCCCGCGGAACGCCCATCGCAACACGGCGCTATCCGATCGGCTGGCGGCGCAGCTCCCGCGGGCCCGCTCTTTTTTCGTGACTTCCCGGCCGACCGATCCCGGGACCGCGGCGTGGCCGAACTGTATTGAATGATAAATAGCAGCTCGCCCGCCGCGTAACCTTTTAGCAAAGCTCTACGCAAAACCCACGTGAAATACTCCCTCCTGCTCCCCCTTTTCACCGCGGGCTTGGCCTCGTCCGCTTTGGCCGAACAACCGGCGCCCCCAGCGGCGGAAGCGCCCCTGAAGGACAAGACGCTCGTCGTTTGGGCCGCTCCCGCAAACCTGGCGCAGCGCGGCGGCAGCGCGCTCACCCTCGACGACGGACGCGACAATTTCGACGCGATCGTGCTGGGCGAGATTGCGCCCCAAAAATGGATGGCGGGGAGCGATTTTTACCGCCGCTCGCTGCGGGATCAGGCCAGCGTCGCCGCTGAAGCCGCCGACGCCCATACATTTGTCCAAATCGCTATCGTGTACGCGGGCCAGGAGGTCGCGGTGTACCGCAACGGGGCCCTCTATGCGCGGCACACCGCGGCCGGAGCCCCCCAGGAATTTGGCCTCGCCGCGAGGTGCAATATCGGCCCGCGCCACCGCAAGCAGACCGACGCGGCGCACTTCGCCGGGGCCATCGATGACGCGCGCATCTATGCCCAGGCCTTGTCGGCGGAGCAAATCGCGGCCCTCAAGCCTAACCAGCCATCTGCCCTGCAACCCTGGGCCTGGTGGTCCTTCGACGACCCCGCGGACCGGACCGGGCGCTTTGCCGTCGCCGAACTCGTCGGCGGGGCGAAAATTGAGGGCGGCAACCTGGTACTCGATGGAGTGAGCGGCGCGTTTTTGGCTGGGACCGGCAAAGAGGCGCCCTTCATGGCGGAAACTCCCGCGCGGCCGACCGCGGTGCCCGCCAACTGGCTCACCTATCACCTAGCCCACCCGGGGCCGGGCAATGGCTGGCCGGGCGATCCCAACTGCGCCTTCACCTGGAAAGGCCGCTATCACCTGCACTATATTTACAACCACCGCGACGGCTTTTCGTTCGCCCACGTTTCCAGCGACGACATGGTGCACTGGAAGTGGCACCCCACCACCCTAACTCCTCCAAAAACCGGTCACGGGATGTTCAGCGGCACCGGCTTTATCACCAAACAGGGGCGCCCCGCTATCATCTATCACGGTGAGGGTTCGAATCGAAATCAAATCGCCTTCGCCGAGGACGATCAGTTGGAGCAATGGTCCAAACCAGTGCCCATCCTGCCCCAAGAGCCCTCCGGCGCCCCCTCCGCGGAGCGCCAGTGGGATCCCGATTGCTGGCTCCATGGCGACACCTACTACGGCATCTCCGGCGGGGCCCCTCCCCACCTCATGAAATCGCCGGACCTAAAGAGCTGGACCAGCCTGGGCCTCCTCATGCATCCCGACATGCCAGACCACCTCGGGGTGAAAAAGGACGAGGACGTCTCCTGCGCCAACATGTTCAAGATTGGAAACAAATGGATGCTGCTCTGCATCAGTCACCAGTTAGGATGCCGATACTATTTGGGGGATTTTAAAGGAGAAAAATTCCTGCCCGATTTCCACGCCATGATGAACTGGAAGAAGTGGGAATACTTTGCCCCGGAAAGTTTGGTCACGGCCGATGGCCGCCGCGTCATGTGGGCCTGGTGCAATCTGGAGTACCCCCAAACGGGCATTCAGTCGCTGCCGCGGGAACTCAGTCTGCCCGCCGACGGCGTGCTGCGCATCAAGCCGCTGCGCGAGCTGGAAACCTTGCGCGGGGAAGCCAAGGCCCTGCCCGGCCGCATCCTCCCCAACGATGCGCCGCAGCCGCTGGTGGGGCTATCCGGCGACGCCCTGGAACTCCAATTGACCTTCCAGCCGGGCACCGCCAAGGCCTTCGGACTAGAAGTGTACTGCGATGCCGCAGGCGAACACGGCTTCCCCATCACCCTCGAACCCGCTGCCCAAACCCTC
The DNA here is from genome assembly GCA_947460575.1 of Verrucomicrobiales bacterium. Lineage (GTDB taxonomy): Bacteria > Verrucomicrobiota > Verrucomicrobiia > Verrucomicrobiales > V1-33 > CAIZWU01. Next base: position 29,837 of record CANHIJ010000024.1, read on the forward strand.
CACCTCGGGGACGTCAAGGTTCCCTTTGACCTCAAAGCCGGGGAGGCTGCTCACATGCGCGTCTTTCTCGACAAAAACATGATCGAAGTCTTCGTCAATGACCGCCAGGCCGCGGTGGGCTCGCACCGCTATGCCGAGGGAAATCTCGGCATCCAACTCATCAGCCAGGGTGGGGAAACCGCGCTCGCCGCGGGCCAAGCCTGGACGATGCAATCCGCCTATTCCGTGGCCGCCAAGCCGCAGTAATGGGCCTGTCCGCAAACCCTCATCGAAACATGCGCCCAGCTTTTCTAGCCATTTTCGCGGCCTGCTCCGGCGCCTTGCTCCTCCTCCTGGGAAGCGCCGGAGCGGCGGAGCCTCTCGACTTCAACCGCGAGGTGCGCCCGATCCTCGCGGACAAGTGTTTCGCCTGCCACGGCGGGGACGCCAAGTCCCTCAAGGGCGAGCTGCGGCTCGATCTCCGCGACCAGGCCACCGCCCCGGCCCAGAGCGGGAAGGCGGCGATTGTGCCCGGCAAGCCGGAGCAGAGCGAGTTAGCGCACCGCATCGCTTCGGCTGATCCCGACACCCAGATGCCGCCGCCCGATTCCCACAAGTCGCTCTCGGCAGAGGAACAGCAAGTGCTGGCGCGATGGATCGCCGAGGGCGCGGTGTACCAAGATCACTGGTCGTTCATCCCGCCCGGCAAGGTGCCGCCGCCGACCGCGAGCGATGCCACTTGGAATGCCCAGGCGATCGACCGCTTTGTCTTTGCTGCCTTGGCAAAGCGCGGCCTGAAGCCCTCTGGGGAAGCCGACCGCGCCACCCTGATCCGGCGCGTTTCCTTGGATGTCCGCGGGGTCCCGCCGTCCCCGGGCGAAGTCGAGGCCTTCACGGGCGATGCCGCGGACGACGCTTATGGGCGCATGGTGGACCGCATGCTGGCCAGTCCGCGCTTTGGTGAGCGCATGGCTATGACCTGGTTAGATCTGGCCCGCTATGGCGACACCAATGGCTATCACAATGACTCTGACCGGCCCACCTGGCGGTGGCGCGACTGGGTCGTCGACGCCTATAACAGCAATATGCCCTTCGATCAGTTCAGCGAGTGGCAGCTGGCAGGAGACCTCCTGCCCGACGCCAGCGTGGAGCAGAAGATCGCCTCCGGCTTCAACCGCAACACCCGCTTTAATGAGGAGGGCGGCGCGGACCCCGCGGAATTCCTCGTCGCCTACGCCGCCGACCGGGCCATCACCCTGGGCAGCGTGTGGTTAGGCCTCACTTTGAATTGTGCCCAATGCCACACCCACAAATACGACCCCATTTCCCACCGCGAGTTCTACCAATTCACCGCCTTTTTCAATTCTCTGGAAGAGGTAGGCGCCGGGGGAGCCACCGGCTTTCACGGCAAGCCAGTGCCGCCGGTCATGCGGGCCCCGACCAAGCAGATGCGCGCCGAACTTGCGGCGGCGCGAGCCCAGGCCACCGCAGTAGAAGGCGCCGTCGAAACCCTCATCACCACCTCCAGCTACCGCGACCCTGGATTCAGCGGCGCCGCGGCCCCGCAAGCGGGCCTATCACAAGCGGCCTGGGAAGCCAGCGCGGTTCAGTTTGAGCCGCCCGCCGCGCCCGCGCCGAGCGCCCAGTGGAACTTCACCCGCGGTCCCGAAGATGTCGTTGGAAGCCGCGAGGGCACCCTGCACGGCGGAGCTACGATCACCGCCGAAGGACTCGTCCTCGACGGCAAGGCTGGATACGTGTTGTCAGAGCCAGTGGCCACCCCACTGAAGGCCAAGACTCTGGAGGCTTTTGTTAAGCTGAGCACCCTGCAGCAGTCCGGCGGCGCGGTCATGGGCATCCAAACCCTGGATCCGGACAGCGGGGCGCAACACTTCGATGCCATCGTTTTTGGCGAACGCGAACCGGCGCGCTGGCTCGCCGGGAGCGATTCCTTTCACCGCACCCAGGACCTCGGGGGGGAACCGGAAGCGGCGGCGGACCAGGCCTTCGTCCACCTCGCCATCGCCTACGACGAAGACGGCACCATCCGCTGCTACCGGAATGGCAAGCCCTATGGCCAACCCTACAAAAAGGCCGAGGTCGCCACTTTTCCGGCCCACCAGTGGCGGGTGATTTTTGGCGCCCGGGCATTGCCCGCGGGAAGCAATTTCATGCTTGCAGGCACCATCCGCGAAGCCCGCATGCACGACCGCGCCCTCACTGAATCGGAGATCGCGGCCTGTGCCGGGGCCCTCAGCCCACCGGAGCCGCCGCCGGTGCTCGCGGCCCTCCACCGGGACCAATCCCAGCGCACCGCCGACCAGGCGGCCCTGCTCCGCGACTACTATCTGCGCCACGTCCACGCCGCCACGGTCGCCACCCTAGCAAAACCTCAAGAAGAGCTAGGGGCCGCCCGCGAGCGCATCGCCTTCCTGGCCAACGAAGCCAACCAACCCCTCCAGATGGTTAGTGTGGAAATGCCCCAGCCCAAGGATGCCTTTGTCCTGATGCGCGGCGATTTCCAAACTCCGGGGGAAAAGGTGGCCCGCGACGTCCCCGCTTTCCTGCCCAAATTCCCCGCCGATCAACCCCGCAACCGCCTCGGCCTCGCCCGCTGGCTGATGCAGCAGGACCAACCGCTGGTCGCCCGGGTGCAGGTGAACCGCTTCTGGCAAATGCTTTTCGGCGAGGGCCTGGTCCGCAGCCTCGGCGACTTCGGCCGACAGGGCGCCTTCCCCAGCCACCCCGATCTCCTCGATTGGCTAGCACGAGAATTTGTCGAATCGCAATGGAACGTTAAGCAACTGCTGAAAACCATCCTCAGGAGCCGCACCTATCAGCAGTCCTCCGCCGATGCCCGCCGCCACGCCGAGGCCGATCCCCTCAACAAACTCCTCTGGCGCGCCCCCCGGGTCCGCCTCCAGGCGGAAACCATCCGCGACAACGCCCTGGCCATCGCCGGTTTGCTCTCGGATAAAATGGGCGGCCCGCCGGTGTTCCCCTATCAGCCTAACGATTACTACAAAGGCAAAAATAATGGCTGGCCTTGGGCCCTGAGCGCCGGCGACGACCTCTACCGCCGCGGCCTCTATACCTTCTGGCGCCGCACTACTCCCTACCCCACTTTTGTCCTATTCGACGCCCCCGACCGCGCGGGGTGCACTTTTGAGCGCCCCCGCACCAATACGCCGCTGCAAGCCCTAGCCACCCTCAACGACCCGCAATTCGTCGAAGCCGCCCGCGTCCTGGCCCAGCGCCTCCTCTGCGAAGCCGCCGACACCGACCAGCGCATCGCCCTCGCCTATGGCCTGACCCTCTCCCGCCCGCCCACTGAACCCGAACGCGCCCTGATGCGCCAGTTTGCCGAGGAACAATTGGCGCTCTATCGAAGCCAGCCCGAAGCCGCCAAAGCCCTCGCCGCCGCAGGCCAGGCGCCGCGGCCCGCGGCCCTCGACCCCGCCGAACACGCCGCCTGGACGGCCTTGGCCAACGTCATGCTGAACCTCGACGAAACCATCACCCGGAATTAAGCCCATGCGCGCCGACCCATCCCATTACCATACCAGCCGCCGCCGGTTTCTCTCCCAAACGGCCTCTGGCTTTGGGCTGATGGCACTGTCAAATCTCCTGGGGAATCAGTCGGCGGCGGCGGCGGCCATGCCCCCCGCAGGAGCGCTGGGCGGGACCCACTTTACGCCCAAGGCCAAGCGGGTGATCTATTTGTTCCAGTCCGGCGGGCCGAGCCATCTCGATCTCTTCGACTACAAGCCGACCCTGGTCGATCAGCACGGAAAGGACCTGCCCGCCAGCGTGTTAGGGACGCAGCGGGTTTCGCTGATGACCCGCGACAACGGGCGCCGCACCTGCGCTTCCCCCTTCAAATTTGCCCAGCACGGCGCCAGCGGTGCCTGGTTGACCGAACTCATGCCCCACACCGCCACCGTGGCGGACGACCTGTGCTTTATCAAATCGCTGCAAACCGAGCCCATCAACCACGACCCCGCGGTGACCTTTATCCAGACCGGCCGGGCCCTATCGGGTCGCCCGGCTTTTGGCTCGTGGATGCACTACGGGCTCGGCAATGCCAGCCAAAACCTGCCCGCCTATGTGGTCATGATCAGCGGCGCGGCCGACCAACCGATCCTCAGCCGATACTATCATAACGGATTTCTTCCGAGCCGATATCAAGGCGTCCAGTTCCAGTCCGCGGGCGACCCGGTGCTTTTCCTCTCCAATCCCTCCGGCATCGACCACCAGAACCGCGGCAAAATTATTGGCGCCATCAACCAGCTCAACGGACTCCAGCACCAGCATATCGGCGACCCGGAAATCGAGGCCCGCATCGACTCCTTCGAGCTCGCCTATCGCATGCAGACCTCAGTGCCGGAGTTGCTCAACCTGAAGTCCGAGCCCCCGGAAGTGCTCGACCTGTACGGTCCCGACGTCACCACCCCGGGTTCGTTTGCCTATCAATGCCTCATGGCGCGGAAGCTCGCCGAGCGCGACGTCCGCTTCGTGCAAATTTTTCACGCCGGATGGGACCACCACGGCGGCTTAAAGGATGGCATGGTCCGCCAGTGCCGCGCCAGCGACCAGGCGTCGGCGGCGCTGATCAAGGATCTCAAAATGCGCGGCATGCTCGACGACACCCTGGTGGTGTGGGGGGGCGAATTCGGGCGCACCGCCTACTCTCAGGGCAACGACCTCAACGGCCGCGACCACCACCCCCGCTGCTATTCCATTTGGATGGCCGGAGGAGGCATCCGCGGCGGCATCAGCGTCGGCGCCACCGACGACTTCGGCTACAACGTCGCTGACAACCCCATCCACGTCCGCGACCTCCACGCCACCATGCTCCACCTCCTCGGCATCGACCACCAGCGCTTCACCTTCAAAAATCAAGGACTGGACGACAAGCTCACCGGAGTGGAGTCGGCGCGCCTCTTGAAAGAAATCATGGCCTGATGGGCTCGGGAGGGACTCCTTGGGGACTTGGGGGCGGGGCTGTCCTTTAAAGGTGCTAGGCGATGATTTTTTTTACGACCTCGCCGGCGACGTCGGTGAGGCGGTAGTCGCGGCCGTTGTGGCGGTAGGTGAGTTTTTCGTGGTCGAAGCCGAGGAGGTGGAGGATGGTGGCGTGGAAATCGTGGACGTGGACTTCGTCCTGCGCGACGCGGATGCCGTGGTCGTCGGTGGCGCCGTAGACGGTGCCGCCTTTGACGCCGCCTCCGGCCATCCAGGAGGAGAAGGCCCAGTGGTGGTGCTCGCGGCCGGGCTGATGGGGGGCTTCTTTGAAGGGGGTGCGGCCAAACTCGGTGGTCCAAACCACGAGGGTATCGTCGAGCATGCCGCGCTGTTTGAGATCTGCGAGGAGCCCGGCGATGGGGAGATCGACATTTTTCGCTAGGGGGGCGTGGGCGTTCATGTCGCCGTGCGAGTCCCAGTTTTCGCTGGAGCCGCCGTCGATCAATTCGATGAAGCGGACGCCGCGCTCGGCCATGCGTCGGCCGACGAGGCATTGCCAGCCGAAGCCCTGGGTGGAGCCGCGGGTTAGGCCGTAGAGTGCTAGAGTGGCATCGCTTTCCTGGGACAGGTCAAAAAGCTCGGGGGCTTCCATTTGCATGCCGAAAGCGGTCTGGAACGATTTCATGCGAGCGGCCAGCAGGGGATCTCCGGCGCGGGTCAGCAAGTGGCGGCGGTCGCGCTGGGCCATGGCTTGGAGTTCCATTTCCTGGAGTCGGGTAGTCGGGGCGCGGCGGTTGATGTTGGCGATGGGTTCGGTGCCGGGGACGACGAGCGTGCCCTGGTGGGCACCGGGAAGGAAATCGCTGGCCCAGACCTGGTTGCCCGCATAGGGAGTAGCGCGCGCTAGGACAACGAACGACGGGAGGTTTTTATTTTCGCTGCCCAATCCGTAGCTGACCCAAGAACCAATGCTAGGCCGGGTAAAGCTGAACGAACCGGTGTGCATTCCGAGAGTGGATTCGTAGTGGTTGGTGTGATCGGAGCGCAGGGAACGGAGGACGCAGATATCGTCGACGCACTGAGCAGTGTGGGGGAAGAGGTCGCTCACCGCAGTGCCGCATTGGCCGCGGGGGCGGAACTCCCAGAGGGGTCGGGTGAGGAACATTTTGTAGTCGCCCTTGCGCCCTTGGAACTCATCGATGGACACCGACTGCCCAGCGTTTTTGAAAAGGAGCGGTTTGGGGTCCCAGGAGTCCACGTGGGAAACGCCGCCATTCATGAAGAGAAAGATGACCCGCTTGGCCTTGGCCGGAAAAGCCGCAGGCCGCGCCGCTAGGGGATCCGCGGCAGGGGCATCGGCGAGCAGCTGGCTGAGCAGGCCCGGAAAGAGCGAGGAGCCGGCGACCATCGAGCGCAGGGCGTGGCGGCGGGTGTAGAGATGGCTCATAGGTTAGTCGCAGTGGAGAAATTCATTGCTGCCGAAGAGAGTGCGCCCATAGGCGGCCAGGGCTTCCGAGGACTCGCCGGAGGCCCCGAGTTCGGCGCGGTAGGCGGCGAGAAACGCCGCAGCTTCGGCCAGTTCCTCGGGCGTGGGGGCCCGCCCGAAGGCCAGCTGGGTGGCCAGCTCGATTTGCTGGGGCTCCGCGCTGCTGAAGGCCGCGAGGCGCTGGGCAAACTGCCGGGCCTTGGCGTGAACGAAGGGGTCGTTGAGGAAATACAGGGCCTGGGTGGGCACGGTGGTGATGCGCCGGGCGGCGGTGGAGGCGTTGGGATCGGCTCCGTCGAAAAGTGATAGGAAGGGATGCCGCTTGATGCGCTGGACCATGAGATAGACGCTGCGTTTGTCGTGGTCGTAGACGGCAGCGAAGGGTCCGTGCTGGGTAAAGCCCCAGGAGGTAGCCGGGGGAAAGGGGTGCTCCCGGCCCGGCGCAAGATCGAGGGTGCCGCTGACCGCGAGAATAGAGTCGCGGATTTCCTCGGCCCCGAGGCGGCGGCGCGGGAAGCTGCCCCAGAGGGCTTCGACGCGCGGGTCGCCTGCGGCGGCCGGGTGGCTGGCCTGCTGCCAGGTGGCGCTGAGGAGGATGAGGCGGTGCATCGCTTTGAGCGACCAACCGCTTTGGACTAGCTGGGCCGCGAGGAAATCGAGCAGTTCGGGGTGGGCGGGCGGCTCGCTGCGGGTACCGAAGTCGTTCCCCGTGGCCACCAGTCCGCGTCCGAAATGGTATTGCCAGAGCCGGTTCACCATCACCCTGGCAGTTAGGGGATTATCTGAGCGGGTGATCCAATCGGCGAGCTCGCGTCGCCCGCTGCCGACCGCGGTGGCGGGGAGGTCGGCTTGACCGAGCGCGCGAATGAAGCTGCGCGGGGATTCGCTTCCTGGTTTGTCTGGCTCCCCGCGGAGTTGGATCCGGGCGGAGTGCGGGGTGCCCTCGGAAACGCCGTAGGCCATGGCCACGGGACCGACGGCGAGCTGGGCGTCCAAGTCCTTGCGGGCCTGCTCGGCGAGGGCTTGGCGCTGGTCGATTTGCTGGCGCAGCGCGGCCCGGCGGGCCCGATGGAGGGCGGAGCGGGAATCGCCTGCCCATTGGATCGCGGGAGCGGCCAGGGGGGCGAAGGGCTCGGTGGAGATCTGGAAATTGTCGGCGTCGATTTCGGGCTTGGCGCCGCGGAGATGGCCGCCGCTGTCGAGGAAAAGGTAGTCGATGATGCCGTCCCAACCGCTCGCCAATTTTCCCGCTAGGGCGGTTTGGCGCTCCGGGGTAGTCACCGTACCGGTAAAGGTTTTGGCCTTTAAGTCCAAGGCGAGCTGCACCTGGTGCCATTGGCCGGCCTGGAGGGGGGCGGCGCGGACTGGGGCATCGCCGCGGCCGCAGAACAGGTCTGCGCCGCGGCATTCCAACTGCACCGCGGGCGTCGCGGCGGTGTGGCCGAGATGGAACCGCCAGGTTCCAAGGGCCGTGGGATCGGCACCGCAGCGGAAGTCGAAGCTGACGTGCAGGATCGGCGCCCCTTCCGCGCCGTAGGCTTGGGGCAAGCGGTTGCCATAGCCATTGTAGGCGCCGTCCGCCGTGGCGGGCAGGTGGATGCCCAGGGTGCCGGAGGGGTAAATGTTTTGAAAGGGGCTCTGCGCGGCGGTGGAAATCTGGGCCGCGCTTTGGGGACCGGGGTGCCAATTGGCGGAGGGAGCGCTGCCGTTGACCTGCCCCTCGAGGTCGCCGTCCAGGCCCGCGAGTTCCTGCCATGCGGCGCGGAGCGCCTCCAGCGACGGCGCGTCGGGCCCCGGCCCTGCCGATGTGAGCGAAACCGCCGGAAGCGGTGCCGACGGCACTGCTAGGTTGTCGATGTCCAGCGGCGGCCGCGGCGCGTCGCCGGACCCAGTCGAATCCAGGGCCACGCTGTCGATGGCGCCGCCCGCTTGGTCCCCCATGGGCCGGGGGGCAAAGCGGGTCACCTGGCCCGGGGTGCCGACCGAGCCCGCGAAGGTGCGCGCGCCCAGATCTAACACGAGCTGCAGGCAGTGCCATTCTCCCGGCTGGGGCAAGGGAATCTCCCGCGCTTCGCCTCCTTCGGAAAAAGATAGGGCGGCGGCGGAGATAAACGCCTCCAGAGCGGGCGGCTGGCCTTGTGCCCCCAAGGTCAAGCGATGCCTGCCCGGGGCGGCCGGGTCGCGGGCGGCGCGGAATTCCACATTGACCTGCACGATGCCGCTGCGGCGCGCTGGGTGAAAGGTTTGCCACACCGCGTAGGGCTCGGCGCCTCCGGGCAAGCTGGCGGCGACATTGCCAAAGGGATAGAGATGGCGAAATGGGCTTTGCGCCCCCGTGACGGCGACTTTTCCGCGGTAAAACCACGGCGGCACTAACACTCCATTACTACCCCCACTGGCGGGCTTTTGCATTTCAAAATCGCCATCCATGTCATCCAGCGAGCGCAGCACCGCGGCCGGGGCCAGGCCCAAGGCGGCGAAGCCCGCTTGCATCTTTTCCCACGCGCCGCGCGAGGCCTCCCACGGCACCAAGGGCACCGCGGAGCGCTGGCGCTGCTTTTGCTCCGACCCGGGAAAGGCATACTTGGTGCTCTCAAAAATCCCAAAAAGCCCATAGTAGTCCTGCACCGTCACGGGATCAAATTTGTGGTCGTGGCAGCGGGCGCATCCCAGGGTCAGCCCAAGGACCGACTGCCCTAAGGTATCGATCGTGTCTTGAATTGTCAGGTGGTGATAGTTTTCGGAATCGAAACCAAAGCGCCGCGATAGGGCGAGGAATCCGGTGGCGGTCACTTGTTCGGCATAGCGTTCTGGGGGGCCTTGTTGGGCCATGATGTCGCCGGCGATCTGCTCGCGGATGAATTGATCATAGGGTTTGTCAGTATTGAAAGAGTCAATAACGTAGTTTCGATAGCGCCAGGCCTCGGGCAATGGATAGTCGGCGGTGTCGCCCGCGGTATCGGCATAGCGCACCACGTCGAGCCAGTGGCGGCCCCAGTGCTCCCCGTGGCGGGGGGAGGCCAGCAGGCGGTCCACCACGGCGGCAAAAGCCGCGGGGCTGGTATCGCCGACAAAGGCCGCCACTTCCTCGGGCGTGGGAGGCAGGCCGGTCAGGTCAAAGGTGGCGCGGCGGATAAGGGTTGGCTTGTCGGCGGGCGGCGCGGGATGGAGGCCCCCGGCTTCGAGCTTGGCGAGGATGAAGGGGTCGATGGGCGAGGTGGGCCACGCGGCATCCCGGACCGGCGGCGGCGCGGCGGGGCGCACGGGGGCGAGCGACCACGGCCGCTTGGCGGCGGCTTTTTTGGCAGGGGGCGTTTCTGGGTAGGGGGCGCCGAGGTGCACCCATTGGGTGAGGTCGGCGATTTCGGCGGCGGACAATTTTCGGCCTCCGCCCTTGGGCGGCGGCATCTGGAGGTGAGGGTCGTCGCCGCGGATGGCTTGGATCAGCAAGCTGGCGTCGGGCGCTCCGGCAACCGCCACTGGGCCGTCGATGCCGCCTTTGCGGAAACCTTCCCGGGTGTCCAATGTGAGGTCGCCCCCAACCTTTTTGGCCTCGGCGCTGTGGCATTGATAACAGTGCTCTGCCAACACCGGCCGGACCTTGTTTTCAAAAAAATTCAGCCCCCCCGCCGTGGCCTCCTCCGCCGCCGCGGGCCCCATCGAGCCGACCCCAGCGGCCAGCGCGAGCAGCGCGCCGAGCCAGGAGGGAAAGCGAAGGCGAAAAAACAGGGGGCCCATAATATTGTAGTGCGGAGCGCAGGGGTGAGGCGGCACTGCGCCGGAATCGGGCGGAACGCCACCTGCCCTCAGCTGGCCAGGGGCAAGCCCCCCACCAACCTTGGGGATACGCGCGTCGCGGGACCCTTCTTGGGCCCATCTTAGAGAAAAGAACGGCCGGATGGCCAAGCGGCGGAGCAGGCGATTCATGCGGAGGAGGTCAACGGAGGCGGGGCCCCGCAGCACCGGAGGCACCTCGCAGGACGCGCGCTCTGATAATCAGGAGGCGGGGCATTTCAGCGGCGGAACAGGGACGGCGCCCCGCCAAAACCCTCTTTACGCCCCCCAAATAAGCTCTTTTTCGCCGCCTAAACTTTTTATTGACGAAATTGAGCGAAATCATTTAAAAAATGCATCGCTGTGATAATCAGAAAATAATCAAACCGCGCCCGCCGGAGCGACCCTTCCGTGGATCATCCCTCCTCCCTCATGTCGTCCCTACCGCTTATCGCGCCGCCGCCTCCCCAAAGCCTCGTCCGGGCCCTGATCCGCTGCATTCAGGCCGAAGGCCTCGCCGTGGGCGACCGCTTGCCCCCCATCCGCGCCCTGGCCGAGCGCTTCGCGGTCACCGGCAGCACGGTCCGCGACGCCCTGATCCAACTCCAGACCATGGGCCTGATCAAAATCCTCCCGCGCAGCGGCGCTTTTGTGCAATCCGTCAATTTTGCGTCCCTCGTCGGCGCCCTGACCGACACCATGGACAACGCCCTGATACAGGCCGACGCCAGCCTCTTCCACCTGCTCGACGCCAGGCAACTCATTGAGGTCGAGTGCGCCACCACCGCCGCGCGGCGCCGCCGCTTGGAGGATTTGCTGCCCATCCGCGAGGCTCTCGCCGCCACCCTGGCCGCCGCGGAATCGCTCGACGAAAACGCCTCCACCGAAGCCCGCTTGGCCCACTACGACGCCGACATGCGCTTCCACCTCGCCATCGCCGAGCTCGCGGGCAACCCGGTCCTCACCACCATGCTGCGTTCGCTCCTCGGCCTGCTCAAGCCGCACCTCGTGCAAACTCCCTGGAGCCCGCGGCGCAAAGAACTCACCGTCAATGCCCACCTGGAACTGTTCGATGCCCTCCACTCCGGCGACGTCGAAAAGGTGCGCCAGCGCATGAGCGAACACACTGGAATGGCCCGCGACTCCCTGCTCAAAAACATGTGGTCGTCCCCTAGTGCGTCCTCGGATTCTCCTTCCCCCCTGCCCCGCTCATGATCCGCCGCCCTCTGGTTTTTTTCGGAAGGGTCTTCCTGGGCGCGCTCCTCGGCGTCGGCCTGCGCGGGCTGGCCCCCGCGGCGGACGAAACCGGTGACGCAAAGGCGTTTTTTGATGGCCAAATTGTCCCTCTTTTGGAGCAGCGCTGCTACCCCTGCCACAGCCACGCCTCCGGCAAAGCCAAAGGCGGCCTCGTGCTCGATTCCCGCCGCGGCTGGGAGGAAGGCGGCGCATCCGGACCGGCCCTTGTCCCCGGCCATCCCGACCAAAGCCTCCTCCTCAAGGCCCTGCACTACCAAGACGCCGATCTCCGCATGCCCCCCAAGGGAAAACTCCCCGACGCCGAGATCGCCTTGGTGGAACAATGGATCGCCTCAGGAGCGCCCGATAACCGATCGGCCAAGGCCCTCGCCCCCAACCCCGAAAAACTCTGGGCCCTCCAACCCATCCAAGCCCCCGCCATCCCCACCGTCTCCAACCCCCACTGGACGCGCGGCGAAATCGACGCCTTCCTCCTCGCCCGCCTCGAACAAGTCGGCCTCACCCCAGCCCCCGACGCCGACCGCCACACCCTGCTCCGCCGGGTCACCTTTGATCTGACCGGCTTGCCGCCCAACCCCGACGAAATCGAGGCTTTCCAAACCGACGCTTCCCCCGACGCCTTCCCCCGCGTCGTCGACCGCTTGCTCAACTCGCCCGCCTTTGGCGACCACTGGGCCCGCCACTGGTTCGACCTCTCGTGCTATGCCGACCTCGCCGACATTCAAGGCAACGTCCTCATCCGCGATGCCTGGCGCTACCGGGACTACGTCATCGCCGCCTTCAACGCCGACAAGCCACTGGACCGCTTCATCCACGAGCAAATCGCCGGCGACCTCCTCCCCGCCTCAAGCGCCGCCGAGCGCCGCGAACACCTCATCGCCACCGGATACCTCGCCATCGGCCCTTGGACCCTGCAAAATTACATCAAGGGACAACTCGACGCCGATGTCGTGGACCATCAGATCGACCGCATCGGGCGCACTTTTTTGGGCCAAACCATCGCCTGCGCGCGCTGCCACGATCACAAATTCGACCCCATCCCCACCGCGGATTACTACGCCCTAGCGGGAATTTTTCACAGCACCCGCACCACCAGCTACGACGGCCCCGGCGTGTGGAGCGCCATCAACCACGTCGCACTGCCCCAAAGCGAAGCCGCCGCCGACGAGTTCGCCCAGCGCCAAAAATCACTTCAACAACAGCAAGCCCAACGCCAAGTCCTGCAGCCTCAACTGACCGCCCTC
>CANHIJ010000025.1 GCA_947460575.1 Verrucomicrobiales bacterium
ATAGTTTCCCAGGCAAGTTGAGCTGCCGCGGGGTGGCGCATAGTTTCCCAGGCAAGTTGAGCTGCGGTGGGGTGGTGCATAGTTTCCCAGGCAAGTTGAGCTGCGGTGGGGTGGCGCATAGTTTCCCAGGCAAGTTGAGCTGCGGCGGGCGGTGCACAGTTTCCCAGGCAAGTTGGGCTGAGGCGGGCAGCGCACCGTTTCCCAGGCAAGTTGGGCTGAGGCGGGCAGCGCACAGTTTCCCAGGCAAGTTGAGCTGCGGCGGGGTGGCGCATAGTTTCCCAGGCAAGTTGAGCTGCGGCGGAGGGCGCCTTGAAGAAGTTGGGGGCCTTGCCTGCGGGAGCGGCTTGCCATTGAGGCAGTGGGGTGGATGGTGAGGGGAGGCGAAATCCAGTTTTAATTATGTTTTGTGAGCTTCCATGGAATCTTAAAACGTTGCTGGCCGAGGAGGTGATGCGTTCGGCGGAGGATGAAGAGGAGGAGGGGGAGGAGGGCGACGCCTGCGGGTTGGGGGAGGCGTTGCGGATGAGTCGGGAGGAGAGCCGGGAGTTCCGAGCGGAGCTGGAGGCTCAGTTGGGAATGAAATTGGGGGAGGACGTGCTGCCGGAGGAGTTGCTGCAAAATATGGTTTGGCTGGCGGCTTTGCAGAGCAGAAAAACGGTGGATGGGGTGGAGGGTGGGGGCTTGGACGGCGCGGAGGGTCGCTGAGGGGTTTAGGGATTTCGCAGTTAGAATTTAGGGGTGTTTAGGGGGAGCGGGTCGGCGGCGCGCTTAGGGCGGAGCAGGCTAGGAGGACCAGGTGAGTGGGGCAGGGGGTGGAGCGGAGGGGAGGAATGGGGCTGGGGTGCAGGATGGCAGAACCGCAGCAGAGAGGGCAGTAGGGCAGTAGGAGGGGGTGGGGGAATTTTTTTGGGCTGGGGCGAGGCGGGACTTGTGGCGGGGCGCGACCTTGGGCATGGGTGAGGGACAATCTATGGACCATCCCTTTATTATGGAACTAGCGAGCGTGGCCCTGGGGAATGGGGCCTCCGATCTTTTTCTGGCGGAGGGGGCGCCAGCGCGCTTTAAGGTGGGCGGGATGATGCAGGAATCGGTGGGGCGGGAGGTATCGCGGGAGGATTTGGCGGCATTTTGGCGGAGTTGCGGGGCGGATCCAGGGGAGCAAATGGACGTGGATGCGGCATGGCAAATGCCGGGGGGGCCGCGGTTTCGGGTGAATTTGCACCGGCATTTGGGGCGCTTGGGGGCGGTGCTGCGGCAAATTCGCACGCAGGTACCCACGATGGAGGCGCTGGGGTTGCCGGAGGACTTGTTGGTGCCGTGGCTGGAGCGCCGCTCGGGGCTGATTTTGGTGACGGGGCCAACGGGGTGCGGGAAGAGCACGACGATGGCTGCGTGTTTGGAATGGGTTAACTGTACGCGGGCGGCGCACGTGGTCACGATTGAGGATCCGGTGGAGTTTGTGTTTCAGGACCGCGCGAGTTTTTTTACGCAGCGGGAGGTGGGGTTAGATACGGCGACGTTTGCGGATGGGCTGCGCCGGGCGATGCGGCAGGCGCCGGACATTATATTTGTGGGGGAAATCCGGGATGCGGCCACGGCGCAGATTGCGCTGCAGGCGGCGGAGACGGGGCATTTGGTGTGCAGCACGCTGCACAGTCCGAATGTGGCGGAGACGATTGATCGCTTGGTGCACTTGGTGGGGCCGCAAGAGCGGGAGGGGATGCTGTCGCTGTTGGCGCACCAGACGATCGGGATATTGAGCCAGCGGTTGCTACCGGGGGTGGAGGAGGGGCGGGTGAGTTTGGTGTGCGAGGCGCTGGAGGTGGAGGGGGCGGCGCGGGATTGGCTGCGGGCAATGGATATTCCGGCCCTGGCGGATTTTATGCGGCGAGGGGGGAATCCGCGAAATCGGTCTTACCAGCAGGCCTTGGTGGGGGCGGTGCAGGAGGGGCGGGTGAGCTATGAGGTGGCGTTGGCGGCGGCGCCGAATGCGGCAGAATTTAGTCGGGCGATGCGCGGCATTTCGTAGTTAGCGAATGACAAGTGCGCGCTTGAGGCGGAGGATGGGGCCGCCGCTGCCCTGGGCCGCGGACCTCCCAAACCCCTAAAACTCTCCCCAGCATGTCTCCCGGATACGATCTAGTCGATCTCCTCACCCTGACGCGGCAAATGGCTGGCTCGGACCTGCATCTGAGCGTGGGAGCGGCGCCGGTGGCGCGGGTGAATGGGGTGCTGACGCCGCTGAGCGGGGAGGCGATGGAGGCGAAGCGCTGTCGGGAGTTGATCATGGCGGTGTTGACGGAGAGCGAGCGGAGCCGCTTGGAGCGGGATTGGGAGTTGGATTTTGCGATTCAGCTGCAGGAGGTGGGGCGGTTTCGGGGGAATGCGCACTTTAGCCGGGGGCATTTGGAGGCGGCGTTTCGGTTTGTGCCGTCGGAGGTGCCGGATTTGGCATCGCTGGGGCACGGGCCGTCGGTGGAGGAGTTTTGCCGGGCGCGGCAGGGTTTGGTGTTGGTGACGGGGATGGCGGGGGCGGGGAAGTCGACGACTTTGGCGGCGATGACGTCGCAGATATTGCAGGAGCGGCGGGGGATCGTGACGACGATTGAGGATCCGATTGAGTTCACCTTTGCGCACGCGGGGAGCTTGATAAAGCAGCGGCAAATCGGGATCGACACGCGGGATTTTGCGCACGCGCTGCGGGCGGCGGTGCGGCAGGATGTGGATGTGATTGTGGTTTCGGAGATGCGGGACCAGGAGAGCGTGGCGGCGGCGCTGACGGCGGCGGAGACGGGGCACTTGGTGATCGCGACGCTGCACACGCGGAGCGCGGTGGGGAGCCTGGACCGGGTGGTGGACATTTTTCCACCGGCGCAGCAGCCGCAGATCATCACGCAGCTGGCCTCGGCGCTGGTGGGGATTGTGAATCAGAAATTGTTGCCGCGGGCCGACGAGGTGGGGCGGGTGATGGCTAGCGAGGTTTTGGTGATGACGCCGGCTTTGGCGGCGGTGGTGCGGGACCACCGGTTCGAGCAGGCCTATGGGCTGCTGCAGGTGGGGAGCGTCCACGGGATGCACACTATGGACAGCAGTTTGTACCATTTATTGACGGGGGGGTTTATCACGGTGGAGGATGCGCTGGTGCACGCGCGGGATGCGGCGGCGCTGCGGGAGGACTACAAGGAGTGGCTGCGGGAGCAGAGTCGGGTGCCGCGCCGCTGAGGGAGGAGGGAAAAGCCTTACAATTATATGCAAACGATCAACAAAGTTCTTTTGGTAGCGGGGGCGTTAGGGGGGTTATTTTATGGGGTGGGGCGGGAGCGGTCGCGCGGGGAGTATGAGCGGCAGGTGGGAGCGCTGGCGGCGGCCTTGGATCGGCGGCAGGTGAGTGCGGAGGAGTCGGGAGGGGGAGCGGAGGCGCAGTACCTGCGGGCGTTGGCGATCTATGCGGACTACCGGAGTTTGCGGAATGCGGGGCGGGTGAGCGCGGGTGAGGAGGAGTATTTGCGGGAGGCGCTGGGGGCGGCGGGCTATGGGAGCGCGGGGGAGATGGGGTTGGTGGTGCGGGGATTGCGGGAGAATTTGGGGGTGTGTTTGGAGATGAAGGTGTTGGAGGACGGGGGGCAGGCGCTGTGGGCGGGGCGGGAGCCGACGATCATGGCGGGGTCGTTTGCGGGGGATAGCTTGGCGGTGCGGCGGCGGGTGGCGGGGGAGTTGGCGCCGGAGTTGGCGAATCACCCGGCGAATTTTGTGTTGGTGCCGTCGCTGGCGGGGGCGATGATGTGGCCGCTGGTGTTGGGGGAGGGGAGTTTGCGGGCGGTGGAAGAGTTTAGGGCGCAGGGGTTGCTGGAGGCCAAGGTGGCACAGGCCTTGCGGCAGCGGGCGGAGGAGTTGCGGGCGGTGCTGCCTTGATGGGGGGAGGTGGGCGCGAAAAAGCCGACACCCTGGGGGGATGTCGGCTGGGTTTTTTTTGGGGGGGGAGGCTTGGCCCCGGCTAAATTAATAGCGGTAGTGTTCGGCTTTGTAGGGGCCGTTTTTGTCGACGCCGAGGTAGGAGGCTTGGTCGTCGCTGAGGACGGTAAGTTTCACGCCGATTTTTTCGAGGTGGAGGCGGGCGACTTCTTCGTCGAGTTCTTTGGAGAGGCGGTAGACGCCGGGTTGGTAGGAATCCTTTTTGTTCCAGAGGTCGAGTTGGGCGAGGGCCTGGTTGGTGAAGCTGGCGCTCATGACGAAGGCGGGGTGGCCGGTGGCGCAGCCGAGGTTCATGAGGCGGCCTTCGGCGAGCATGTAGATGCTGCGGTCGCCGGGGACGTCGTAGCGGTCGTACTGGGGTTTGATGTTGATGCGGGTGACGCCCTTTTCGTTGTTGAGCTTGTCGACTTGGATTTCGTTATCGAAGTGGCCGATGTTGCAGACGATGGCCTGATCCTTCATGTTGAGCATGTGTTTCAGGGTGATGACGTCTTTGTTGCCGGTGGTGGTGACGTAGATGTCGGCGATGCCGAGGGTATCTTCGACGGTTTTGACTTCGAAGCCTTCCATGGCGGCTTGGAGGGCGTTGATGGGGTCGATTTCGGTGACGATGACGCGGGCGCCGAAGCCGCGGAGGGAGTGGGCGGAGCCTTTGCCGACGTCGCCGTAGCCGCAGACGCAGGCGACTTTGCCGGCGATCATGACGTCGGTGGCGCGCTTGAGGCCGTCGGCGCAGGATTCGCGGCAGCCGTAGAGGTTATCGAATTTGGATTTGGTGACGGAGTCGTTGACGTTGATGGCGGGGACGAGGAGTTGGCCGGCCTCCATCATTTGGTAGAGGCGGTGAACGCCGGTGGTGGTTTCTTCGGAGACGCCCTTCCAGTCTTTGACGATGTCGTGGAAGATGGTGGGTTGTTCGGCGTGGACTTTTTTGAGGAGGTCTTTGATGACTTGTTCTTCGTGGTTGCCGCTGGGGGAGTGGACCCAATCGGAGCCGTTTTCGAGTTCAAAGCCTTTGTGGATGAAGAGGGTGGCGTCGCCGCCGTCGTCGATGATGAGTTGGGGTCCGGGGGCGTCGACGTGGCAGATGGCCTTCCAGGTGCAGTCCCAGTATTCTTCGAGGGACTCGCCTTTCCAGGCGAAGACGGGGATGCCGGCGGCGGCGATGGCGGCGGCGGCGTGGTCTTGGGTGGAGAAGATGTTGCAGGAAGCCCAGCGGACCGTGGCGCCGAGTTCGACCATGGTTTCGATGAGGACGGCGGTCTCGATGGTCATGTGGAGGGAGCCGGTGACGCGGACGCCCTGAAGGGGTTTATCTTCGCCGTATTTGGCGCGGATGGCCATGAGGCCGGGCATTTCGTGCTCGGCGATGTCGAGGGTTTTGCGGCCCCAGGGGGCGAGGGAGATGTCGGCGACTTGGTAGTCGGTGAAGGGGGCGGTGGAAGTGCTCATGGGTGGGAGGTGGTTGAAGTTCAGGAAACGTATGAACGCATCATGATACGTTGATATGTTGGCCTGCGGATGCGGGGAGTCAAAGGGGAAATTGGGTTTTGGGGGGGAGCGGGCGGTGAAAAGTGTACAATTCGCTGGCGGAGGTGGTCAGGGCGGATGATTTGGGCAATGGGCGAGAAACGAGCTGTTATGTTTGGGGCGAGGGGACTCGCGGTTTGGGGGATGGGAGTGTGGGTACTGGCGGTGGGCCTTTTTTTGTGGGCTGGGGCGGGGTGGCGGGACGGGCTGGGGCGGTGGCTGGAGGGGGACAAGGTGAAGTTGGAGGTGATGGTGCGGGGGTGTTGGTGGTGGGTGGGGCTTGGGGTGGGGTTGTTGAGTGTGGGGATGTTTTGGGGGCGGCGCTGGTGGGCGAGGGGGTGGTCGGCGGTGTGGCCGCGGGAGGAGGGGGCGGTGCCGCGGTGGTGGATTTGGGCGGTGGTGGGGTTGATGGGGGTGGGGGCGGCGGTGCGGGTGCCGCGGATGGGGTTGAGTTTGTACAACGACGAGGCGCATGCGTTTCGGGCGCATTTGGTTGGGGAGGTGCCGCGGGCGCAGATGGGGAAGCCGGAGAAGTTTCGGGCGCTGAGTTGGTGGAGCACGTTGTATGAAAATCGGGTGGGGAACAACTCGCTGCCGTTTTCGCTGCTGGCGCGGGCGAGCTACGGGGGGTGGCGGGGGCTGACGGGGGCGCCGGTGGGACGGGTGAATGAGGCGGCGCTGCGTTTGCCGGTGTTATTGGCTGGGGTGGGGTCGATTGGGGTGATAGCGCTGTTGGGGAGGCGGCTGGGGGGAGCGGGGGCGGGGCTGGTGGTGGGATGTTTGGCGGCGCTGCATCCGTGGCATTTGCGTTACAGCGTGGAGGCGCGAAGCTATGGCTTGCTGATGTTGATGGTGCCGCTGGTGTATGTGGCGCTGGAGGGGGCGCTGCGGACGGGGCGCTGGCGGTGGTGGCTGGGTTTTGGGGTGGCGATGGGTGGGGCGGTGGCGGTGTGGGTAGGGACGGCGCACTTGTGGATGGGGCTGTATGTGAGCCTGGGGGCGTGGGCGATGGGGCCGGGCATGCGGGGGCGGCGGGGGGCGCTGTTGGTGCCGCTGGCGGTGGCAGGGCTGGTGGGGGTGGCGTGTTATGCGGCGGTGAGCCTTCCGCTGCACTTGCAGTTGGCGAAAATTTTGCGGGACCCGCTTTTTTTTAAGAGTGCGAATCCCTTTCCGGCGGGTTGGTTTGCGGATGTGGCGGGGTATATGGGGTTTGGGATTCCGGGGTTGGGAGTGGAGGGCGGGGAGACGAGGCAGCCTACGGTGGCGGGATTATGGGCTGGGCCGTGGCGGTGGGCGGTGGTGGGCGGCGTGGGGGTGTGGGTGGTCGGGCTGTGGCGGGGGGCTGGGGGGCTGGTGCGGGGGGGAGGGCTGGGGGTGGGTTTGGTGGGGTCGCTGGGGTTGGGGTCGCTGTTTACGTGGGGGTACTGCGTGGTGAAGGGGACGGTATTTTTGAAGTGGTATGCGCTATTTTTATTGCCGGGGCTGATGGTGGTGTTGGGGGTGGGGCTGTGGGATTTGCGGGGGCGTCGCGGGTGGCGGCTGGGGGCGGTGGGGTTGTTGTTGATGGGGACGTGGTGGCCTGGGATGGAGTGCTATTGGGGGCAGGGGCGGGAAAACTTGAGGGGGATGGTGGAGCTGGCGCGCGGGGCGCGGTATCCGGAGTCGGTGGGGAATCCGCGGGGGAATATATTTGCGGCAACGTGGTCGGAGAGTCCGGTGTATGACCCGGCAGCCGTGGGGGTGCGGGATGGGGCGGAACTGCGCGGGCTGATGGCGCAGGCGCGGGCGGAGAAGCGGGGCCTGTATGTGGGGTTTGGGCACCGGGGGGCGGGGGGGCGGGAAGCGGGGGAGGTGGTAGCGCTGTTGGAGGAATCGGGGGAGTTCCGGATGGCGAGGGTGTTCCCGGGGTTGGACGAGGGGCAGTTTACGCAATACCTCTATCAGCTATTGCCGTGAGGGCGATTTTCGGCGAGGGGCGGATTTTGAGTTTATGATGCCCCATCCTTTTGTACTTCTTGGACTTCGCCGCGAGAGTTTACGGTGTTCTGTGGAAGTGGGCGAGGTGAGGCGCCGGTGGGTGTTGGGGCTGTGGCTGGGAGCGTTGGCGGTGGGGTTGTGGTTGGGGATGCGGGAGAAGCCGTGGGAGGGATCGGGGGCGCGGCATTTGGCGCAGGGTCGGGCGCTGCGGTTTGAGGAAGTGGTGCGGATGCAGCTGTGGTGGGCTGGGGTGTGGGTGGCTGGTGGGCTGGGGGCCTTGGGTTTGAGCGGATGGTGGTGGATGGGCTGGGCGCGGGTGGGGGAGATTGGGGCGAGCCGGGGGGCGTTGGGGGAAGCGGCGGGAGCGGGGGCGGCGTGGGGGCGGCGAAGTGCTTGGCTGTTGGCGGGGGCGATGCTGCTGGGACTAGGCCTCAGGTTGCCGCGGATGGATCGGGCGATGGATCGGGATGAGCAGGACACGGTGCGGCGGAGTATGATAGGGTATGTGCCGCAGGGGCGGCCGGGGGAGCCGGATGGGAAAGCGGTGGTGCATCCGTGGAAAATGACGATTTGGGAGTGTGCGCAGGCGAACAATCCCTTTTTGTTCAGCGCGGTGGCGCGGGGGACGGTGCGGGGGTGGCAGGCGTTGGTGGGGGCGGAGCCGTGGCGGGTTTCGTTGGTGGCGCTGCGGTTGCCGTCGCTGGTGGCGGGGGTATTGGGGTTGGGGGTGTTGGGGTGGCTGGGATATTTGGCGGGGCGGCCAGGGGTGGGGATAGGGGCGGCGCTGTTGGGGGCGGTGCATCCGCTGCAC
This sequence comes from Verrucomicrobiales bacterium, assembly GCA_947460575.1. Classification (GTDB taxonomy): domain Bacteria; phylum Verrucomicrobiota; class Verrucomicrobiia; order Verrucomicrobiales; family V1-33; genus CAIZWU01. The sequence goes on from CANHIJ010000025.1 coordinate 8,291, forward strand.
GTGGAATTTTCCACGCAGGCGCGCGGCTATGGGATGGTGCTTTTGTTTGTGCCTCTGGCGATGGGGTTTGCGTGGGAGGCTTTGCGGCGGGGGCGCTGGCGGGACTGGTGGGGGATGGCGGTGAGTTTGTTGGGCTTGTTAATGGCGAATCCGGGGAGCCTCTATTTTGCGGCGTCGCTGGGGTTTTTTGTGGGGGGGTGGTTGCGGTGGCGGAGTTGGCGGGATGGGGGTGGGTGGGCGGTGGTGGGGCTGAGTCGATTGGGGGTGTGTGTGGCGGCGGTGGGGCTGGGGTATTTGCCGCTGATTTTGCCGGCGCTGCCGCAGGCTTTGGCCTTTTTGAAGACCATGAAGGGGCCTTTGGATGGGATGTGGGTGCTGATGACCTGGGCGCAATACGGGGGAGGGTTTTTTTACCCTTCAGTAGCCGTGGCGGATCCGTGGGCGGAGCAGGGGCGGGGGGCGGTGGACTATCTTTTGGGGGGGTATTTCCGGGAGGATCCGGTGGCGGCGGTATTTTTAGTCGCGGGGGTGCCTTGGCTGCTGTGGGTGGGGGCGCGGTGGTGGTGGGGGCAGGGAGGGTTCCGGCCGATTTTGCTGGGGGCGGTGGGGGCGCCGCTGGCGGCGTACGGGATGCACCGGAGCGCGGAAAGTCCCTTTTTGTACTACTGGTACCTGATATACTGGCTGCCGGGAGGGTTGCTGCTGACGGCGGCGGCGCTGGTGCGGCTGGGGCGCGGGGCGGGTCCCTGGAGAGGAGCGGGGCTTGGGGCCCTGTACTTGGCGGTGTTTGGGTTCATGAACCGGCCGGAGACTGGGCGGATGAGCTGGACGGGGGCGTCGGCGACGGAAGCGCAAGTATATGTGCGCGGCCGGTATGAGTGGACCACGCGGCCGGACGGGATCACGTACCGGCGACTGCTGCCGGGCCGACTGGAAAAGAAAGCGGAGGAGCGCCTTGGGGCGGCTAGTCCTGGCGGGCTTTGAGTTGGGGGAAGAGGACCACGTCGCGGATGCTTTCGGAGCCGGTGAGCATCATGACGAGGCGGTCGATGCCGATGCCGATGCCGCCGGCGGGGGGCATGCCGTGTTCGAGGGCGAGGAGGAAATCTTCGTCGATGTTTTGGGTTTCCTCGCCGGCTTGGCCTTCGAGGCGGGTGCGCTGGACGAGGGGGTCGTTGAGTTCGGAGTAGCCGGGGCTGATTTCGACGCCGTTGATGATGAGTTCGTAGACGTCGACGACGGAGGGGTCGGCGGGGTTTTGTTTGGCGAGGGGGACGAGTTCGGTGGGGACGTGGGTGACGAAGCAGGGATTGAACTGTTTTTCTTCGATGCGTTTTTCGAAGACCTGCTGGGTGACTTCGTAGTCCTCCATGTGGGGGGAGATTTCGACGCCCATTACGGCGCATTGGGCGCGGCGTTGTTCTGGGGAGTAGTCCCACCAGAGGGGGTCGACGCGGCGGAGGAGGTCGCGGTAGGGGGTGCGCTGCCAGGGGCGGGAGAGGTCGATGGTGCGGGTGACCTCGCCGTCGTCGTTTTTGTGTTCGATGAGGAGGGAGCCGCAGAATTTGAGGGCGAGGTGGCAGACGAGGTCTTCCACGAGGTTGGCCATAACTTCGAAATCGCCGAAGGCCTGGTAGGCTTCGAGCATGGTGAATTCGGGGTTGTGGCGGCGGCTGATGCCTTCGTTGCGGAAATTGCGATTGAGTTCGAAGACCTTGGTGAAGCCGCCGACGAGGAGGCGCTTGAGGTAGAGCTCGGGGGCGATGCGGAGGAAGAAGGGCTGGCCGAGGGCGTTGTGGAAAGTTTCGAAGGGGCGGGCGGCAGCGCCGCCGGCGACGGCTTGGAGCATGGGGGTTTCGACTTCGAGGAAATCGCGTTGGCCGAGGTAGTGGCGGATTTCGGCCATGATGCGGCTGCGGGTGAGGAAGACCTCGCGGCTGCGGGCGTTGGACATGAGGTCGAGGTAGCGCTGGCGGTATTTGATTTCGCGGTCGGCGACGCCGTGCCATTTGTCGGGCATGGGGCGGAGGGCCTTGGAGAGGACGGTGAGGGCGGCGACCTTGATGGAGGGCTCGCCGGTTTTGGTGAGGAAGGTTTCGCCGACGACGCCGAGCCAATCGCCGAGGTCGAGGCAGTCTTTGAAGAGGGCGAAGGAATCCTCGGGGACGTTTTTCGCGTTGAGGAAGCACTGGAAGCGGCCGGTGATGTCGGAGAGGTCGAAGAAGATGGTTTTGCCCATGTCGCGGAGGGCGGAGATGCGGCCGGCGAGGCGGACGGGGAGACCTTCGGCGAAGCCATCGCGGAGGGGGCCGGGGGCGTGGGAGGTTTCGAAGGTGGCGCCGAAGGGGTCGACGCCGAGTTGGCGGAGGCGGGCCAGTTTGCTGCGCCGGATGGCGAGCAGAGCGCTCTCATCTGGGGGGGTGAGGGGTTCGGCGTCAGAGGGGGCGTTCATGGGCGGGAGCAGTGGCACAGCGGGGGCGGAATGCAAGAGGTTGGGGGGCGCGGGGGGGGTTACTTGCGCTGTTGGGCTTGGCTGAACCAGTCGCCGCCGAAGGGGTTGCCGAGGCCGGAGCCGATGGCGGGTTTGGCGGAGGTGGCGCGGGGGTTGGCGGGGCGGGAATGGGGGGCGGCGGCGCCTGGGGTGGCGGGCTTGGCGGATTTTTTTTCGAAATCGGGTTTGGCCTTCATGCTGAGGGCGATGCGATTTCTGGGGAGGTCGACTTCGACCACAGTGACGTGGACGTGTTGGCCGACTTTGACGACTTCGCTGGCGTCTTTGATGAAGTGGTCGGCGAGTTGGCTGACGTGGACGAGGCCGTCTTGGTGGACGCCGATGTCGACGAAGGCGCCGAAGGCGGCGACGTTGGTGACGATGCCGGGGAGTTTCATGCCGACTTGGAGGTCGGTGGGTTTTTCGATATTTTCGGCGAAGGCGAAGGCGGTGAATTGTTGGCGGGGGTCGCGGCCAGGTTTGGCGAGTTCGGCGAGGATATCGCGGAGGGTGGGGAGGCCGACTTCTGGGCTGACGTATTGCTGGAGTTGGAGGGCAGCGCGTTTTTTGTCGTCGCGGATGAGGTCGGCGAGAGAGCAGTGGGCGTCGCGGGCCATTTGTTCGACGAGAGGATAGCGCTCGGGGTGGACAGCGGAGGCGTCGAGGGGGTGATCGGCGCCTTGGATGCGGAGGAAGGCGGCGGCTTGTTCGAAGGCTTTATCGCCGAGGCGGGGGACGTTTTTGAGTTCGGCGCGGGAGCGGAAGGGGCCGTTGGCGTGGCGGAATTGGACGATATTTTCGGCGGTGGCGGCGTTGAGGCCGGCGACGTAGCTGAGGAGTTGTTTGGAGGCGGTATTGAGTTCGACGCCGACGGCGTTGACGCAGCTTTGGACGCAGTCGTCGAGGGTATTTTTGAGGAGGTTGGGTTCGACGTCGTGTTGGTATTGGCCGACTCCGATGGATTTGGGGTCGATTTTGACGAGTTCGGCGAGGGGGTCCATGAGGCGGCGGCCGATGGAGACGGCGCCGCGGACGGTGAGGTCGTGGTGGGGGAATTCTTCGCGGGCGGCTTCGCTGGCGGAGTAGATGGAGGCGCCGCTTTCGTTGACCATGACGAGGGTGATGGCGGGGGGGAGTTTGAGTTTGCGGATGAAGGCTTCGGTTTCGCGGCTGGCGGTGCCATTGCCGATGGCGATGGCTTGGATATTAAATTTCTCGATGAGGGTGAGGACGGTGCGGGCGGCTTCGACGAGTTGGGCCTGGCTTCCGGCGGTGGGGTAGATGACGTCGTTGTGGAGGAGTTTGCCTTGGGCGTCGAGGACGACGGTTTTGCAGCCGGAGCGGAAGCCGGGGTCGAAGGCGAGGGTGCGTTTTTGGCCGAGGGGGGCGGCGAGGAGGAGTTCGCGGAGGTTTTCGGAGAAGATGCGGGAGGCGTCGAGGTCGGCCTTTTTCTTGGAGGCGAGGCGGAATTCGGTTTCCATGCCGGGGAAGAGGAGGCGCTTGCAGCCGTCGGTGATGGCGAGGGCGACTTGGGCGGCGGCGGGGCCGTGGCCGGAGAGGAAGAGGCGTTTGGCGGTTTCGAAGCCGCGGTCGTCGGGGATGGTGACGCGGAGCATGAGGAAGCCTTCTTTTTCGCCGCGGCGCATGGCGAGGAGGCGGTGGGAGGGGACGGCCTTGAGGGGTTCGGACCAGTCGAAGTAGTCGCGGAATTTGGCGGCGGCTTCGTCTTCGCTTTTGCCGAAGAGGACCTTGCAGGCGAGGGTGGATTCTTCTTCGTAGAGCTTGCGGATGGCGGCGCGGACGGGGGCGTCGTCGCTGAGGCGTTCGGCGAGGATGTCGCGGGCGCCGCTGAGGGCTTCGTCGGGGGATTTGACGAGGAGGTCGGGATCGGGGCCGTCGATTTTGAGGTAGAGGCGGGCTGTGGCGGCGGGGTCGGCGGCGGGGTTAGTTTGTTGGGCGGCGAGCCAATCGGCGAGGGGTTCGAGGCCTTTTTCTTTGGCGATGGTGGCGCGGGTGCGGCGTTTGGGGCGGTAGGGGGCGAAGATGTCTTCGAGGCGGGCGAGGGTATCGGCTTTGGCGAGGGCGGCCTGGAGGGTGGGGGAGAGGAGTTGGCGTTCCTCGAGGCTTTTGGTGATGGTGCGGCGGCGGTCGTCGAGTTCGGCGAGTTGGAGGAGGCGGTCGCGGATGGCGGCGATGGCGACTTCGTCGAGTTCGCCGGTGGCCTCTTTGCGGTAGCGGGCGATGAAGGGGACGGTGCCGCCTTCGGCGATGAGTTCGGCGGTGGCGGCGACTTGGGCGGGGCGGAGTTTGAGTTCGGCGGCGACGCGGGCGATGTAGTCGGGGTTCATGGGGGGAGGGGAAGGGGGAGCGGAGGGGCGCCAATAGCAGGCCGGGGGCGGGGCTGCAATTGAGGAAGCGCGCGGGGGGAGGGCCGGGCGGGGCGCGAGCCGGGCGCGGGGGAGGCCCGGGAGTGCAAAGCTCAGGGGGAGGTGAGGCTGGGCAGCAAACGCGCCGGGGGCGGCGCGGCGGGCGCGGCGGAGTCCGGGAAGGGGGAGAGGGCGGGGGAAGCTGGGTCGGCGGGGGCCGCGGGGGCCGCGGTGGCGGGAGATTCCTCGGGGAGGTCGTCGTCGCGGAAGATCCAGCCTTTTTCGAGGACTTCGGTGATTTCGAGTTGGCGGTCGTTGGTGCTATTTTGGGGGTAGCGGACGCGGAGGACGGCGTGGACGGAGGGGGCGTTGAGGAGGACTTTTTTCAATTGGAGGTGGACCGGGCTGTCGAGGGGGGCATAGCCGTAGAGGACGTGGTCGCTGTGGAGGTCGCTGACTTTGAAGGACTGGTGGGTGGCCTGGGAGGGGAAGTCGAGATTGTAGTAGTCGGTGGGGCGGAGGACGGCGCGGAGGACGACGGGGGAGCGGGGGCGGGTGCGGCGGAGTTCGGGCCAGGAGAGTTCGGAGTAGCCGGTGAAGCTTTCCCAGTCGATGCGGAAGCCTGCGGGGGTTTTTTCGAGGGCGATGGGGCGGGAGGTGAAGTCGGCGAGGGGGAGGTCGAGGAGGACGAAATTGCGGTGGACTTCGAGGGCGGAGAGGTCGGGGGGTGGGCCGAGGCGGATGGGGGTCCAGGGTTTTTCTGGGGAGTAGAAGCGGAGGAGGGCAGGGCCGACACGGTCGGGGTCGCGGATGAGGGGGAGGAGGGCTTCTGGGGAGGAGGCGGCGCAGAATTGTTGGATGGTTTCCCAGACTTGGCTGCGGAACTGGCTGGTGGCCTGGGACTCGAGGGTTTTGGGAGCGGGGGCAGGGGCGGCGGCGGCGTTGGCGGCGGCGGTGGCGGCGCGTTGGCGGTGGCGGCGCTGAGAGCGCTGCCAGAGGAGGGCGCTGAGGGAGAGGATGAGGAGGAGGCCGAAGGCGCTGAGGCGGATGAGGAGGCGGCGTTGGCGGGGGCGCATGCCGAGGCGGCTGCTGGAGCGGCGGCTTTGGGATTCCCAGTCGGGCTGGTTGTTGCCGTGCTTGGCCTTGCGGTGGTCGCGGCGCTTCATCACGGGGTTGTCGGGATCGACTTCGAGGCCGGCTTCGGTGGTGCGGCGGAGGCGGGTTTTGAAGGCGGCGTCCTTGTCTGGGGCGTCGTCGCCGCGAGGGGCGAGGCCGAGCTTGCGCCGGGAGTCGACGAGCATGGGGGCGGGGGACCAGGCGGCGGGGTCGCGGACGAGGATCGCGGCTTCGCAGGAGGGGCAGCCGACTTGGGTGCCGATGGAGGCCTTGGCGGTGCGCAGGCGGCCCCCGCAGGACGGGCAGGTGATGAGGAGCTGATCCGGATCAGACATGGGAAAAAGTCGAGGGGAGCGGGCTGAGTCTGAGGAAGGGGCCGGGAAAAGCAATCCTTTTACTTAGAATTGATTAAAAAGGCGCTCGGGGAGGCGACTAGGGATTGGACTGAGCGCGGAGGCGGAGGAAGTGGCGCGGGGAATGGGGGGGGAGGATTTTTTGCCAGGACTGGAGGGTGCGGCCGTCAGGGAGGGGGGAGGAGCGGGCGAGGGAGAAGTCCGGGGACCAGGAGATTAGGTCTGAGGAGGACTGGAGTTGGAGGGAGAAGGGGCTGAGGGAGGGGAGGCGAGGAAGGGTGACTTGGAGGATGGGGAGGCCCTCTGGGGAGGAGGTGCGGAGCCACTGGAGGGGGGAGTCGGGGAGGAGGGGGTCGGTGGCGAGGAGGTATTCGACGAGGTTGGGGAGGCCGTCGGCATCGGGGTCGGCTTGGGGGGCGGCGGCGGAGGGGTTGGGGGGAGCGAGGGGGGAGAAGGCCCAAGCGGTCCACTGGGGGACGGCCGGGTTGAGGGGGGATCCTGAGGGTTGGCCGCCGAGGGGAGGGGAGGCGGTCCAGGAGGCGGGGAGGGAGTGGTCGGGGTTGAGGAGGGGGTTGCGGAGGAGGAGGGAGGGGCCGGAGCCATCGGGGGCGCGGGGCCAGGGGGGGGCATCGCTGTAGGTGAAGGAGCGGAGGGGGAGGGAGGCGGCGGTGGATTCGAGGCGGATTTCTTCACCGGCGTTGTTGAGGTTGCCGGAGAACTCGCCGTTGAGGAGGAGGTCGATGGCGGGGCCGTAGCGGGCGCGGAGGGCGGCGGCGTTTTTGGCGAGGAGGGAGCGCTGGCCGGGGTCGAGGATGGGGTGGGGGGCGGAGGCGAAGGAGAAGGCGATGCCGCCTTGGAAGCGGAGCGGGGCGAGGTCGATGGGGGAGGGGCCGATGTTTTGGAGGGCGAGGAATTCGAAGTCTTCTTTGTCGGTGAAGCCTGCGGCGGCCTCAGCTGGGGTGAGGGCGGGCGGGTTGTACATGATTTCGGCGACGACGGTATTGGCGGGGGAGGCGGGGACGGGGTTTTGGGCGAAGTGGGCTTCGGTGAGGGGGCTCCATTCGCTGGTGAAGAGGTTGCGCACGCGGGCTTTGAGGGTGGTGGAGGAGGCGGGGAGGGGGAAGGGAGCGGAGTAGAGTTGGGCGGAGGGGGCGAGGGAGCCGCCATAGAGCCTGGGATCGGAGTTGTCGGTAGTGAAGTAGAGGGAGGAGCCCGGGGGAGCGGAGTGGGAGATGGCGAGGGAGAAAGCGGGGGAGAAAGCGGGGGAGACCGAGCCGCCGTGCTGGCTGAAGACAGGGGGGAGCGTGAGGGGCCAGAGGGAGTCGCTGAGGTTGGAGTCCTGGTTGGGATCGCGGAATTGGCCGGGGCTGGAGGGGGAGGGGAAGAGGAAGGCGCGGCGGCCGGTGAGGGGATGGGTCCAGGCGGAGAACCAGGAGGAGTCGGGGAGGAAGCCTGCGAGGGCCATGAGGGGGGCGACTTCGGCTTGGGTGGCGGCGCGGCGGAGGGAGGTGCGAGCCTCGGTGAGGGCGCCGGAGTTGAAGAGGTGTTTGTGGATGCGGTCGGCGAAGAGGAGGCGGAATTCGGCGCTGGAGACGAGGCGGCGGAAGAGGGTGGGGATGGGGGAGGTATTGGAGGGGGCGAGGAGGTCGAGGTTGAGGGTTGGGTAGGAGGGGCCCTTGGCGCCGACATTGAAGGCGCCTTCGGCGTCCCAGACGTAGCAGCGCCAGAGGCCGGAGGGGCTGCGTTCGCGGGCCATGGCCCAGTTGTTGTGGGGCCAGTCCCACATGGCGCAGTAGGTATTGAGGAGGATGTAATCGGCGACGTTTTCGAGGTCGAGGACTTGGCGGAGGGCGTCGTAGTTGGCCTTGAGGGTGAGGTTGGCGTTGAGGCGGGGTTGGAGGATGCCATTCCAGTGGAGGGCGTCGCCGTCTTCGAAAAGGCCGATGTAGTTGACGTCCCAGTGGTTTTGGCTGTGGTGGTGGGACTGCATGAAGGGCTCGCGGAGGCGCTCGACGAGGTTGTAGTAGCCCTTGAAGGAGGCGTTGAGGTAGAGGGAGGCGAAGGTGCCAACGGAGCCTTGGTGGCCGAGGTCGGTCCAGAGGCGGCGGGTGAATTCGTCGCGGATGAAGGGGGTGGTGATATCGTTTTTGCCGGCGCGGAGGCGGAATTCCTGGAAGTGTTGGACGGGGGATTCAGGGATGAGGGGGAAGTGGATGGAGGAGGGTCCGTAATCGCTGCGGAAGAAGAGGTTGAGGGAGGGTTTGAGGGTGGGGTTGGGATCCCAGAGGGTTTTGGAAGGGGGGTCGCTGAGGACGAGGCGGGCGCGGGAGTAGGGGCTGGAAGAGACGCGGAGGCCGACGGGTTCGCGGAGGCCGGGGCGGTTATCTGGGAAGCAGTATTCGAGGAAGGTGGGGCGCTCGTAGGGGCGGCTGTCGGAGGTGGGGTCGGTGAGGCGGCCGTCGCCGAGGGGGAGGTGGTAATCGCTGGGGGAGGCGGCGGTCCAGAGGCCGTCGGAGTAGTTGCCGCCTTGGATGGCGAAGATGCCGAGGGGTTTGTAGAAGGTTTTGCCGGGGTCGCCGGAGAGGAGGACGGCAGGGGAGGAGCGGAGGTTGGAGTGTTGGTTGATGAGGTAGGTGTGGGTTTCGACGGGGGAGGGGAGGAGGCCTGGGGCGAAGCTGCGGGCTTTGATGACGTGGCCGCTGCGGTCGGTGAGGAAGGTGAGGGGGAGGGGTGCGGCGTAGTCGAAGCCGTTGGTGGGGGTGGGGTCGGAGCCGTCGGTGGTAAAGCGGATGGAGCCGCCTGGGGTGGAGGAAGTGAGGGAGAGGGAGAGGGGCGCGGAGTGGAAGCCGCCGACGGGGCTGAAGAGGGGCGGCGAGGCTTGGGCTTCGAGGCTGGGGCCGCGGTTGGGGAGGCCAGGGGAGGCTTGGCGGAGGAAGCCCCAGCGGAGCGAGGCGGGGTCGCGGCCCCAGGAGTAGAAGGAAGACTGGGGGGGGAAGCCGGGGTCGAGGGCGTCGACGACGGCGCCGGAGGGGTTATGGAGGGCGAGGTATTCGCCGCTGCTGTTGAGGCTGAAGGGGGCGTGAAGGTAGGCCGCGCCCGAGGGCGCGGGGCGGTCGTCGGCGAGGACGAGGAGGGCGGCGGAGGGGGCGATGGAGGTGCCTGGGGGGAAGACGAACTTGCGGGGGGCGCTGGGGTCGTCGGTGAGGGACCAGCCAGAGAGGTCGAGGGGGAAGGGGTCTGGGTTGAAGAGTTCGATCCAGTCGGCGTAGGCGGGCTGGGAGGAGGGGAGGGCGAAGTCGGCGGGTTCGACGAGGCCGCCGGAGGGCTCGGCGAGGCCTGGGGTGTAGAGCCAGTTGGGGGCGGCGAAGGGGAGGAGGGTGGCGGGGGAGCCGGCGTTGGGTTTGGTGAGGGTGAGGGAGAAGTCGTCGAGGGTGGCGGAGGCGCTGGCGGGGGCGAGGGCGGCGCCGATTTTTTCGAAGGCGGGGAGGAATTGGGGGGAGGGGAGGGCGTTGAGGGCGATGAGGAAGGCCGGGGCGTTGGAGCCGGAGCTGAGGGGGGCGCTGTAGGAGCGCCAGGGGGAGAAGCCGATGTTGTCGAGGGTGAGGCGGGAGCCGGAGGGGAGGGGGGCGAGGGTGAGGAAGACGAGGGCTACGGAGTTGGAGGAGAGGCTGTTGAGGTGGGCGAGGAAGGCGGACTGGTTGGAGCTATTGGAGGGGTCGAGGGAGGCGGTGGACCAGGTGCCGGAGCCGGTGATGGGGCCGAGGTTGAGGCGGTCGGCGGGGGTGGGAGAGCCGAGGGTGGGTTCGAGATAGACTTGGAAGGAGAGGCCTTGGGGGAGGAGGAAATCGAATTGGAGGATGGCGCTGGCGAGTTGGGCTGGGGTGATGGCGCCGGGGGACCAGGAGCGGGGGACGAGGGGTTGGTAGCTGAAGCCGAAGGAGTCGAAAGTGGCGGGGGCCTGAAGGACATCAAATTGGAGGGCGCCGGGGAGGGGGCCGAAACCGGAGCCGGGGGCGTTGTTTTCGCGCAGCGAGAAGCTGGCGGCGCGGGTGGCGGGGCCGGAGTAGAAATTGAGGATATTGCGGAGGGATCCGCTGGTATTGGTGGCGAGGGAGCCGCTGGGGCTGATGGCGCGGGAGCGGAGGCCGTTGGCGGCGTCGTCGAAGGCGTCGGGGGGGTCTTGGGCGGGGCCGGAGCCGGAGGAGGGGTTGAGGGGGGCGAGGTTGGAGAGGCTGGCGGAGGGGGGGGCGTTGAGGGGGTCGAGGCGAAGGGCGAAGGCGGCGCTGGGGGAGGCGCGGAAGCGGAAGTTGAGGCGGAGGTTGGCGAGGAGAGCGGAGGTGAGGGAGCCTGGTGGGATGAGAGGGCTGAGGGGGAGGGGGGGGCCGAAGAGGGTGGCGGCTTGGTTGGCGGGGTCGGCTTGGGAGTAGGAGTAGCGGAGGGCGCCGGTGTTGGCGTAGCCGCCGCGGCGGGTGAGTTCGGAGCGGAGGGTGAGGTCGGACCAGGCGGCGTTGGATTGGGGGGTAGGGGCGAGGGCGAGCCAGGATTGGGGGGGGAAGGTGCCTTGGGTGGAGTTGGCGGAGGAACCGCTGAGGTTGCGGTGAATGGAGGCGGAGTCGTTGGCGTCGTTGAAGTTGTGGAGAGCGAGGGTGGCGAGGGCGTTGGCGGGGACGATTTCGAGTTGGGCGTCGATGCGGGCGCTGAGGTTGGGGTCGCGGTTGATGAGGTGGAGGGCGAGGACATTTTCGCCAGGCTGGAGGAAGGAGGAGGGGGCGCCGAGGGGGTAGGTGAGACCTGGGGAGAGGGCGCTGGGGGCGGTGCCTGGCTGGGCGCTGGGGGTGTAGGCGGAGTTGTTGGTGGGGAGGGCGAAGTTGTAGGCTTTTTGGTCGGCGGAGAGGAAGTGGCCAGGGGGGCCGGCGTTGGCGCGGGCGACTTCGCGGCCGTTGAGGTAGGCGATGAAGGCGTCGTCGAAGCGGACGCGGAGTTGGAGTTGGCCTTCGTTGGCGAGTTGGGCCGGGGAGAGGGTGAGGGCGTGGCGGAGGTAGAGGCTGGGGCAGCGGTTTTGCATCAGGGCGGCGACATTGGTGCCGAGGCCGGAGGCGCCGCCAAAGCCGAGGGGAGCGGCGCCGGTGCGCCAGCCAGGGGCGGAGAAGTCGAGGTCGGCCCAGAAAGGACCGGTGCCTGGGCGCTCGCGGCCCTGGGAGTCAGGGAGGGTGAGGCGGGCGTTGGTGGCGGCGACGAGTTCGTTGAGGCGGACCTGGGCGGAGAGGGGGGAGGAGGCGAGCGCGAGGGCGCCGCAGAGCCCGAGCCCGAGGTGCGCGCGGCGCGGGGCCGCCGCGGGGCCGCGGCGGGAGGGGAGCAGGGGGGGCATGGGGGATTTTTGCCGATTTTCCGGCCAAAAGTCACGGCGAATGTGCTTTTGGCAGGGGGGCGGCGGCGGAGGGGGGGTTGGGGTTGGCGGGCGAGGGGTGGATGGGGTCAGGAGGGCTGGGCTTGGTAGGAGGCGGAGGAGAAGGCGAGGATGGGGAAGAAGAGGAAGGGGAGGAGGATGAGGCCGAGGGCGAAGCTAGGGGATTTGCCGAAGCGGCGGGCGAGTACGAGGGAGACGAGGATGGCGGCGACGAGATTGGCGATGGGGAGGAGGAAGAGGAGGAGCCACCAGGTGGGTTTGCCGGTGATTTGGAGGAGGATGTAGAGGTTGAAGATGGGGATGAGGGCGGCCCAGCCGGGTTGGGCTGCTTTGGCGAAGATTTTCCAGAGGGCGGCGATGAAGAGGAGGGAGGCGGCGGCGATGAGGAGAAGGGGGCCGAGGCCGAGGCCGTAGTTTTGTTGGAGGAGGTGGATTTCGACGGGGGGGAGGGGGTCTGGGGACATGGGGTGAGGGGGGAAGCTTGGGCAGAAGATAGCGGCGGATGGGAGAACGCGCTAAGGCCAAGTGGGCGGGGAAAGGGGGGAAGTGGAGCGGGGCGGATTGCGGAGGCGAGATAGGGTTTCGCCCTGGGGCGGCATCGCGGGCTTGATTGGAGGGAAGGGGGCGTCCATGGTGGGGAACTTGGAGGCGGTGATTTTTGCTTTGAATTGCGTATGATGTCGTATGAAGCCCTGTATTTGAGCATGGGAGTGCTGTTGGCGGTGATGGGAGGGGCGTGGCTGGGGCAGCGGGTGCGGCGGAGTCGGGGGCGGCTGCGGGTGCGGCATTTTGCGTTTTTGCCGAGTTGGCTGGAGGTATTGGAGCGGAATGTGCCGCTGTACGGGCAGTTGCCGCTGGATTTGCGGGTGCGGCTGCAGGATCGGATGATTGGATTTATGGATGGGAAGCGGTGGAAGCACTGCGGGGGGTTAGGGGAGGTGACGGATGAGATGAAGGTGACGATTGCGGGGCAGGCGTGTTTATTGGAGTTGGGGCGGGGGGTGTCGGAGGATTATGCGAGGATATTGAATGTGTTGGTGTATCCGTGGAGTGGGTCGGTGGGAGGGGGAGGGGGGCTGCCGCCGGTGGAGGCGTGGCCGTCGGCATCGGTGTTGTTGGGGTGGGAGGCCGGGATGCGGAGGGGGCGGGATTTGCGGGATGAGGGGAATGAGGTATTGGCGGCGGTGGGGGAGGAGATGGGGTTGCAGGGGGTGGGATCTGGGGGGCGGGCGTGGGGGGAGGGCTGCCAGTACAGCGCGTGGGCGCGGGTTATGAGCGGGCGATTTGCGGGGGGTGCGGCGCTGGGGGCGGCGCTGGGGGGGCGGCTGGCTGGGGGGGCGGTGGCGGAGGTATTTGCGGCGGCTACGGAGTTATTTTTTGAGTGGCCGGGGGCGTTTTTGGGGCGCTGTCCGGAGGGGTATGAGCAACTCCGGGCGTTTTATAAACTAGATCCTGCGCGGTGGCTGAAGCGGTAGGCAGCGAGGCGGGGCGACCTGCCCACGGCAAGGGGGCCCTCGCGGTGCTCTTTTTTCTGCATGCGGCGGCGCTGGCGGCGTACACGGTGCCGCTGGCGAACGTGTTGAAGGCCTATGGGATTGGGGACGGGGCGATCACTATGGCCTTTTGTACGGGGGCCTTGGCGGCATTTATTTCGCCGATGGTGGCGGGGTCGCTGGCGGACCGGCGGGTGCCGCCGGAGCGGCTGTTGGCGGGGCTATGTGCGGCTTCGGCGGTTTTTTTGATTTTGACGTTTCGGGCGATTGAGGGTCGGTGGGGAGCGCCGTGGGTTTTGGGGTGGATGATGGTGTATGCGCTGTGCAGTGCGCCGGGGTTTGGGTTGGTGACGAGCATCGTGTTGTCGCGGCTGGGGGATGCGCGGCGGGAATTTGGGCCGGTGCGGGCGGCGGCGACGGTGGGGTGGATGGTGGCGGCGTTTTTTATCAGCCGGGTGGTGCACGGGGATTTTTCGGTATCGTCGGGGTACTGGGCGGCGGGGATATTTTTGGTGGAGGCGGTGTTTTGCATGGGGATGCAGCCGACGTACCCTGGGGCGTCGCGGGAGCCGCGGCGGTGGCGCGATTTTTTTGGGTGGGAGGCGCTGCAATTGTTGCGGCATCCGGACCACCGGATTATTTTTGCGGCGTCGGCGGTGTTTAGTGCGCTGATATCGACGTTTTATCGGTATTCGGCGGCGCACTTGGCGGATTTGGGGGATCCGTCGCCGTCGGCGACGATGGGGGTGGCGCAGGTGTTGGAAGGGGTGGCGATGTTTGGGTTGGCGGGGTTATTGACGCGGTTTCGGTTGAAGTGGGTGTTGGTGGCGGGGCTGGTGGCGGGGGCCTTGCGGCTGGGCTTAATGGCGACCAATGAGCAGGCCTTGTTGGTGGTGAGCATTGCGCTGCACGGGCCGGTTTTCGTGCTGTTTTACCCGACGAGTCAGCTGTATTTGGAGCAGCGGGTGGACCCTGGGCTGCGGGCCCAGAGCCAGGCGCTGTTGTCGTTGTTGAATGGGGGGGTGGGAAGCTTGAGCGGCTACTTGGTGCTGGGGTTTTGGCACGGGCGTTGCACCAGCGAGTGGGGGGTCGACTGGACGCGGTTTTGGACGCCGCTGGCGGTGGCGACGGGGATTTTGGCGGTGTTTTTTGTGGGGGCGTACCGGGGGCAGGGCCGGTCGGAGTGAGGGGGCGGCGCTAGGGTTGCCCGGCGACGGCGGCGAGGGGGGGAAGGGACCAGGGGGACTGGAGGGCGCGGTAGGCGTCGCGGGGGAGGAGGAGGTAGTGGGGGTTGGCGCGGGAGTCGAGCCAGCGGAGCAGGGCGAGGAGGTCGGGGCGGGCGAGGGTGGTGCAGCCGTGGCTGGGTTTATCGGGGCCGCGGCGGATGTGGAAGAAGATGGCGCTGCCGTGGCCGGGGAGAGGGGGGTCGGCGTTGTGGCGGATTTCGAGGAGGAATTCGTAGGCGAAGTCGCCGAGGCGCATGCGCTGGCGGGGGTACCAGGGAGGGGGGTTGGCGAGGTCGACGGTGAGGTGTTGGTTGTAGGAGGGGAGGGCGGGGTCGTCGATCCAGCAGTCGCGGGCGGAGATGCGGTAGGAGGGGAGGCGGAGGTTGGGAAGGGACTGGGGGTTTTCGCTGTAAAGGGTGCCGATACGGAAGAGACCGGCGGGGGCGCGCTGATCTTTTTCGCGTTTGGAGGGGATGCCTGGTTGGCCGTGAGGGACGGGGAGGGCGCCGTTGCCCCAGGCGAGGCCGCGCTGGCCGAGCATGGCAGGGTGGGGCGATTTCCAGGCGGGGAGCCAGGGGGAGGAGGGGCTGGCGCGCTGGAAGGCCATGAGTTGGGCGCGCGGGGCGTTCCAATCGGGGGCAAGGCCGACGACGAGTTGGCGGATGGAGCTGGGGAGGAGGGCGGCTGGGGCGGAGAGGGCGGAGAGGGCGAGGGCGAGGAGAAGGAGGGCGCGGGGCGGCGGCTTCATGGGGCGGCGGAGGGGAGGGGAGGGGCTGGCGCAGAGGGCAATTCGGGGGCGGGTGGAGGGGGGGGCGAGGTGGGCGGTTTTTCTAGGTCGAGGGCTGGGGGGAGGGAGTCGCCGGGGAGGAGGGCTGGGGAGGGGCGTTGGCGGAGGGAGGATTGTTTGAGTTCGGTGCCTTCGAATTCGAGTGGGGGGAGGAGGAAGGAGTCGCTGGGGCCTGGGGCGGAGGGGAGGTCTGGGAGGTCTTGGGGGGGAGGGAAGGGGGTCCCGGGGAGGGATGACTGGGCGGGGATGGGGGGAGGGAGAGGGTCTGAGAAATCGGCGGGGGAGGCGGGGCGCAGTTGGTCGGAGCCGAGGTAGCCTTGGGGGCCGTCGAGGATTTGGATGCGGGACCAGCCGCGATTGGCTTGGGTGCGTTTGACGATGAGGCCGCGGGGGAGGCGGCGGTCTGGGCCGGTGGACTGGCTGGGGCCGAATTCGTAGAAGGGGGCGTCGTCATCGGTGACGACCCAGAGATCTGGCCAATTGGCGGGGCGGGGTGGTTTTTCGGCGGGTGGCGGGGTGGCGGGGTCGCGGTCGAGGCGCTGGCGGAGTTTGGCGAAGAAGCCCGGGGGTTTGGGGGGGGCGGGAGCAGGGGGAGGGGAGAGGGCTGGGGGGGCGGATGGGGGGGCTTTTTTGGGCGAAGCGGCGGGCGGCGGGGCGGGGAGTGGGGCGGGTTTTTTGGGGGGGAAGGGGTTGAGGTTTTTGAGGGAGGGGAGGTGGCGGAGGGGATTAATTTTTTGGAGAAAGGAGTGGGGGGCGGGGGGGTCGACGGGGGCTGGCGGGGTGGGGGGCGGCGCGGCGAGGGCGAGGGGGGCGAGGAGGAGGGCGAGGGCGAGGGGGCGCTTCATGGGAGGGGGGAGGAAAGGGTGAGGGGTGGAGGAAAACTTGAGCAAAGCGGCAAGGAAAGTTCCGCCCAATTCCCTGGGTGGGGACGGAGGTGAAGGCTGGCTTGCGGGAGAGGGGAGAAGGGGCGAGGGTATGGAATGATAGGGCGCGAGAGCATTCGGCAGATACTGATGCGGCTGGGGAGGCTGGGGGTGGGGCGCGAGGATTTGGAGGAGGCGTTTGTGCGGGGGCGAGGGGCTGGGGGGCAGAAGATCAACAAGACGAGTTCGACGGTGCGGCTGCGGCACGTGCCGACGGGGATTGAGGTGTTGTGCCAGGAGCAGCGGAGTTTAGCGCAGAACCGGTATGAGGCGCGGGTGTTGCTTTGTGAGAAATTGGAAGCGCGGCAGAAGCGGCAGCGGCAGGGGGAACGGGCGGCGGCGTCGAAGGCGCGGGCGCAGCAGGGGAAGCGGACGGCTGGGGTGAAGCGTCAGATGGTGCAGGGGAAGCGGCGGCGGAGCGAGGTCAAGGCGGGGCGGCGGGCGCCGCGGGGGGAGGAGTAGGGGCGAGGCAGGGGCGAGGGAGGGATGGGCGGGAGGCGTATCAGTCGCGGATGAGGTGGAGGGCGCGGACGCGCTGGAGGAGGGCGGGGAGGTCGCCGTATTTGACGGCGCCGGGGAGGAGGGCGGGGTCGAAGGGGTTGGTGAGGTTGGCGAAGCGAAAAGGGGTGGGAGGGAGGTGAGCTTCGGTGACGAGGCCGGGGGGGATTTGGGTAAGGGCGAGGGCGGTTTCGGGGACGAGTTCGGGGGTGGCGATGAGGTCGATGCGGGAGGGCTGGGGTTGGTGTTGCTGGAGCCAGGCGAGGAGGGCCATGAGATCGTGGGCGCGGCGGGCGAGGGGAGGGTGGTTGTAGCCGTCGGTGTAGCCGAGGAAATCGCGGTCTTGGGGGACGCGGCGGATTTGGTTGGGGGGTGCGGCGGGGTCTGCGAAGAGGGAGGGGAAAGCGATGGCGGAGCCGGAGGCGAGGGCTTGTTGGACGCGGGGGTCTTGGGGGTTTTCGGGGCCTAAGTGGATGAGGAGGTGACCGGACCAGGGGGAGGGGTAGAGGAAGAGGCAGCGGAGGGATTCGGAGGGGTGGCCGTGGGCGAGGGTGCCGGGGATGCGTTTGGTGCCGTTGGGGAGGGAGGTGGCTGGTTCTGGGGACCAGGAGAAGGGGCGGGCGGCGGCGTCGGCGAAGGAGCGGCCGAGGAGGAAGGGGAGGGCTTGGTCGATGAGTTGGGGTTGGGCGGCGATTTGGCGGGCGGCGGTTTGGTCTTGCTGGCGGAGAAGGTTTTGTTCGAAGGCGGGGTCTGCGGGGGTGGGGGCGGGATGAGCGGAGTCCCAGACGGAGAGGTCGGCAGGGGAGAGGAGGGTGAAGGGGGATTCGGCGGTGGGAGCAGGGCGCGGGGTGTGGAGGTGTTGGGCCATCCACTGGTACATGGCGAGGCGGCTGGGGAGGTTGTAGTTGTGGGGGAACTCGGTGCGGCTGAGGAGGGAAACCTGGTCTGGGGCGCCGTGGAGGCGGTAGATTTCTTGGAGTTGGGGGAAGCCGCTGGAGGCGAAATTTTTGGTCCAGTCGTCGGCGGCGGTGTAGTGGGCGGGTTTGGGGGCGAAGAGGGCGGCGAGTTCGACGTTGTTGGTGCCGACGCGGAGGAGGCTGGCGTTTTCGCAGGTGCAGCCGCCTTGCATGGAGGTGGAGACCATGACAGCGGGGAAGAGGGCGGCGGGTCTGGGGTCGATGGCGGCGAGGAGGAAGGCTTGGGTGGCGCCGCCGCTGGCTCCGGTGACCCCGATCCTGGCGGGGTCGACTTCGGGGAGGCTGGCGAGGAAGTCGAGGGCGCGGATGCTGGACCAGGTTTGGAGGCTGAGGATGGAGTGGAGGCGGGATTCGGCGGGGGCGCTGAAGAGGGAGTAGAGGGCGGGGTCGGCGGGGGCGGGGCGCTGGGATTTGAATTGGTGGGCGAGGGCTTGGGAGAGTTGGATGCTGTCGGCGTAGCCGATCATGTCGTAGTGGAAGACGGTGCAGCCCATGCGGGCGAGGTGGACGCAGCGGGCTTGGAGGGGGCTGCGGGCGGCGGCGGGGTCGCGTTCGGCGCGGGAGGCGAGTTGTTGGGCGACTTCGGGGTCGGAGGCCTGCATGAAGCGGCCGTTGGGCCAATGGCCGTGGGGGCAGAGGACGGCGGGGAGGGGGCCGGGGAGGCCGAGGGGGCGGTAGAGGTTGCCGGTGACGAAGAAGCCGGGGAGGGCTTGGAAGAAGACTTTTTCGATGGAGTAGGTGTCGAACGTTTGGCGGCCGTGGATGACGGGGTGGAGGGGGGAGTGCTCGGGGAAGGGGAAGAGGCCGAGGGCGACTTGGGTGTGGAGGCGGAGGTGGGCGGCGCGCTGTTCCCAGGCCTGGAGGGAGGGAGGGGGGGAGAAGGGGAAGTCGCCGTTGAGGGTTTGGGGGGGGGCGAGGCGGTGATCTGGGGGGGGAGGGGCCGCGGAGGCGAGGGGGAGGAAGGCGGCGAAGCAGGCGGCGAGGAGGCGGGCAACGGGGGTGCGGCGTGGGGAGGGGTGCATGGGCGGCAGGGGAGGGCTGAGGGTAGGGCCGTGGGCTGGGGGCTGGGGGGGCGCGGGAAGCCCGGCTTTGCGTATGGGAAGAGTTGTGGCTAGTTGGGGTATGGAGGAACCTATGAGCAAAATAGAGCGGGCGGCCCTGACAGTTTGGCTGGTGGAGGACTATGCGCCTTTCCGGAACACGGTGTCGCGGCTGTTGAATGGGACGCCGGGGATGGCGTGCACGCATATTTTTGCGACGGCGGAGGACGGGCTGCGGTCGCTGAAGGCGCAGGCCAAGCCGCGGGTGATATTGGTGGATGTGGGTTTGCCGGGGATGAATGGGATAGAATTTTTGAGTCAGGTGCGGGAGGTAGCGCCGGAGACGCGGGTGATCATTTTGACGGCGTTTGAGGACGAGGACAAAGTGTTCCGGGCGATCTGTGCGGGGGCGGCGGGGTACTTGCTGAAGAGTGCGGATGCGGGGCAGATCACGGGGGCGATCTGGGAGGCGGATGGGGGCGGGGCGCCGATGACGCCGAGCATCGCGCGGCGGGTATTGGAGATGTTCAGCCGGATGGCGCCGGGGCGGACGGACTATGGGTTGAGCGAGCGGGAGAAATCGGTCTTGGAAAAGATGGTGGGAGGGCTGACGAAAAAGGAGATCGCGAGCGCGCTGGAGTTAAATTTTCACACGGTGGATGCGTCGCTGCGCAGCATCTATGGGAAGCTGGAGGTGAACACGCGGACGGGAGCGGTGGCGAAGGCCTTGAAGGAGAAGTTGGTGTAGGGGCGGGGCGTCACTTGGCGGCGGGGGCGGCGGGCACCGCGGCGGGTGCTGGAGCGGGGGGTTTGGCTTTGAGGCGCTCGTATTCTTTTTTGGCTTCGGCGAGTTGTTGGGGGGACATTTTTTTCTCGAGTTCGGCCTGGAGTTTGGTAGCGGGTTCGAAGTCTTTGCCTGCGGCCATGGTGAGGGCGTAGGCGCGGATGAGGTCTGGGCGGCCGGAGGTGTTGGAGGAGAGGAGTTCTGCGAGGCGGACCTGGGCTGGAGCGAGGCCGAGTTCTGCGGCGCGGGTGAGGATGGCGGTGGCGGACTTGGCGTCTGGGGGGAGGCCGGCTTCGCCGGAGAGGAGCATTTCTGCGAGGGCGAGGGCGCCGGTGGCATCGCCGGCGGTGGCGGAGCGGTTGAGCCAGGAGAGGGCGGCGACGGTGTCTTTGGGGGTGCCGCGGCCTTCGCGGTAGCGGAGGCCGATTTCGCGCTGGGCGATGCCGAGGCCGCCGATGGCGGATTTGAGGTGCCACTTGAGGGCTTCGGTGGGGTTGGGGTCCGTGCCGCGGCCTTTTTCGAAGTAGGTGCCGACGTTGTACATGGCGACGGTTTGGCCGCGGTCGGCGGAGAGTTGGAAGCACTCGAGGGCTTTTTTGTCGTCTTTTTCGATGGGGTCGTTGCCCTCGGAGTAGAGGACGCCGAGTTTGAGGGCGGCGGTGGCGTCGCCGCCTTGGGAGGCTTTGGAGTACCAGGCGAGGGCTTGGGAGGGATTTTTTTCGACGCCTTCGCCGGTTTCGAACAGGCTGCCGAGGGCGGTTTGGGCGTCGGTGGAGCCGAGGGTGGAGGCGCGGGTGAGGAGTTCGACGGCTTGTTTGCCGTCTTTGGGGGTGCCCTCGCCGTTGAGGGATTTGACGGCGAGGCGGAGGAGGGCCTTGAGGGAGTCGAGTTGGGCGGCTTTTTTGAGGTAGTCGACGGAGGTGGCGAGATTTTTTTCGACGCCTTGGCCGGTTTCGTACATGAGGCTGAGGGACTCGAAGGCTTCGGGGTCGTTGAGGGCGGCGGCTTGTTCGAGCCAATTTTTGGCATCGGCGACATTTTTGGTGACGCCGGAGCCGGTGAGGGAGAGGTTGCCGAGGAGGACCATGGCGCGGGGGGCCTTGGCCTTGGCGGCCTTGCGGAGCCAGTCGATGCCTTCTTCGGCGCGCTGGGAGTTGAGGAGGAGGAGGGCGAGGTTGGACTGGGAGCTGGGGTGGCCCTGGGCGGCGGCCTTGCGGTAGTATTCTTCGGCCTTGGGGAGGGATTTGGCGACGCCGGCGCCTTCTTGGTAGATGCGGGCGAGGGCGAATTGGGCGGTTTGGTCGCCGCGGTCGGCTTCGATGCCGAAGCGGAGGATGGCTTCGGAGAATTCGCCGCGCTGGTAGACTTCGAGGGCGGCTTTGACGGGGCCGTCTGGAGGGGGGCCGTCTGGGAAGACCTGGAAGGCGGCCGCGCGGGCGGCGGGCTGCAGGGCGAGGAGGAGGGCGAGGGCGGGGAGGAACAGCTTCATGGGGGTAGAGGTGGAGGAAGATAGCGAGGGAAGAGAAAAAAGAAAAGGCACTGTTGAGGGGGGCTTAGGAGGGCGAGGGGAGGGCGCGGCAGCGCTGGCCGAGGCGGACCCAGGGTTGTTGGGCGAGGGCGGCGGCGAGGGCGGCGGCTTGTTGGTGGGGGGGGGAGCTGGGGAGGGAGGGGGGGGACCAGAGACCGAGGGTGCGGCCGAGGGCGAGCCAGCGGGAGTTGGCGAGGCGGCCGCGGAGGGCGGCGAGTTCCTTGAAGCCGCGGGCGCGGGCTTGGTGGTCCTGGTGGCTGAGGCGGAGGGATTCGAATTTTTCGGTGAGGCCGCGGGCTTGGTTGACGGGGGAGTGGCCGTCCCAGTGGTTGACGAGGGACCTGTTGGGGTAGGTGGCCAATTCTGGGTGGGAGAGGGGTTGGAGCGCGTCGACGGCGCGGGCGATCTCGGATTCGGAGAGGTGGGCGGCGGCGGAGGCGACGAGGGATTGGTAGAGGCCGCTGGGGAAGCTGGAGATGCTGTCCCACTGGGCGCGGGTGTAGGTGGCGTAGCGGGCGCGGAGGGTGGGGTCGGCGGCGAGTTCGGGGGCGAGGTCGTGGGCGAGGTCGAGGGACATGCGGAGCATTTCGCGCAGGAGGGGGGCGGGGAGGCTGTTCATGGTATTGGAGCCATGGACGCGGTAGTGGACGAGGGGGTCGGGGTGGACGGCGAGGGCGCCGCGGAGGACGGTTTGGGCGAGGAGGTAGTAGTCGTGGTTGAAGCGGTAGGGTCGGAAGGGGAAGCGCTGGAGCCAGGAGGAGCGGGCGATGAGGTTGCTGGTGGTGGCGGGGAAATTGGCGATGCCGAGCCATTCGGCGAGGTCGCGGTCGGGGTGGTGGAGGGACCAGGCGGCGCGAAACCACTTGGCGCGGGGGTGGTCTGGGGGGAGGGGGGCGCTGTTTTGGTCGATGATGTGGAGGGCGCTGGTGGCGATTTGGCAGAGGGGATTGGCTTCGAGGAGGGGGAGGCAGAGGGCGAAGCGGTTGGGGTCGTAGAGGTCGTCGCTGTTGAGGATGCTGATGAGGTCGCAGTCGGTGGCGGCGCGGGCGACGAGTTCGTTGAGGGTGTGGTGGGCGCCGCGGTTTTCGCGGGCGTGGCCTTCGACGCCGCGGTTGGCGTAGCTGCGGATGAGGGCGGGGGAGTCGTCTTGGGAGCCGTCGTCGACGACGATGATGCGGTGGGGTGGCCTAGTTTGCGCTAGGATGGAGTCGAGGGCGGCGGAGAGGAAGTGGGCGTGGTTGTAGGAGGGGATGATGACGGCGAGGCGCATGGGGTGGAGGGGAGGGAGGCGAGCCAGGGGAGCCAGAAGGGGGCGTGGTTGGCCGGGGGCTGGGGAGGGGATGGGGGGAGGAAGAAGAAGCGGCGGCGGGCGGGGGCGGGAGCAGAGTCGGCGAGGAGGAGGAGGTCTGGAAGGAGGGAGGGGAGTTTGGGGTCGGAGTTGCTGCCGCGGGAGCAGGCGGGGAGGAGTTTGGCGAGGACGGCGCGGTTTTGGAGGTGGTTGGCTTCGATGGAGGCGGAGAGGGGGAGGCCGGTGAGGTGGTGGAGGAGCCAGGCGGGGAGGAGGCTGGCGGCGCGGAGGGCGTGGATGTACTGCCAGCCGCGGAGGGGGGCTTGGGTGGCGAGGTAGAGGGCGCGGCGGGCGGCGAGGTAGAAGAGTTCGCTGTCGAGGGGACCGACTTGGGAGCGGAGGGCTTCGAGTTGGGCGACGAGGTGGGGTTGGCAGGCCCAGTGGGATTCGAGGACGGCGGCGTCGGGGAGGTATTCGAGAAAAGGGAGGGGCGTGGAGGGCCGGGAGGCGAGGAGGGCTACAGAGGGCTGGGATTGGAGGAAGGCGAGCTCGGCGGCGAGGGCGGGGTCAGGGGGGGAGGGGTGGTCGAGGAGGGCGAGGACGGGGGGGCGGGGCGGGGGAGGAGGAGAAGGGGCGGTGGGGAAGAGGGAGGCGAGGTGCGCGGAGGTGCGGCGGAGGGCGAAGACTTCCTGGGCACGGAGGAGTCCGGCGGTGCCGAGGCGAGCGCGGAGGGCGGGATCGCGGGCGAGGGTGGCGAGGTGGGCGGCGAGGGCGGGGGCGTCGCCGGGGGGGGCGAGGAGGCCGGTTTGGCCGGGGAGGACCATTTCTGGGACGGCGGCGAGGGAGGTGGAGACCACGGGGAGGCCGCAGGCCATGGCTTCGAGAATGACGGTGGGGAGGATATCGGTGGCGCCCTTGTGGTCGGTGAGGCAGGCGAGGGCGAAGGCGTGGGAGGAGGCGAGTTCGCGTTTGATGTGTTCTTGGCTGAGGGTGCCGCGGAGGCGGACGTGGGAGCGGAGATGGAGGCGGTCGATGTGGGCTTCGAGAGCGGGGCGTTGGGGGCCTTCGCCGATGATTTGGAGGTCGACGGGGATTCCTTGGCGGTGGAGGGCGGCGACGGCGTCGAGGAGGACGGGGAAGCCTTTGAAGTCGATGAGGCGGCCGATGCTGATCAGGCGGAGGGCTGGGGTGGAGGGGGCGTCGGGCTGGGCGGGGGGGAATTGGGCGGGGTCGATGCCGTTGTAGACGCGGTGGATGCGGGGGGCGGCGTCTGGGCAGATGTCGAGGAGGAGGTTGCGGCTGAAGTCGCTGACGGCGGCGGTGAAGGTGGCGGCGCGGATCATTTCGCGGAGGAGGTCGTCGCTGCCGAGGTCGAGCATGAAGTCTTGGGCGTGGGCGGTGAAGCTGAAGGAGAAGCCGGCGGTTTTGAGGAAGAGGGCGGTGTGGGTGGCGCGGTTGGCGAAGTGGACGTGGATGTGGGAGATGCGGCGGCGCTGGAAGGCGCGGGCGAAGTGCCAGGCGTTGCGGGCGCGGACGAGGGGTTTGTAGGAGGGACCGTAGCGCTCGAGGTGTTGGCGAGCGAGTTCGGCCATGGGGAGCCAGAGGGGGTCGTCTGGGGGGGGCTGGAGGGAGGGGTGCGAGGGAGGAGGGTAGATGACCTCGGCTTGGAGGAGGGAGAGGCGTTCGTGGCGGAAGCGGTTGGGCGGGGGGTTGAGGCTGCCGATGACGAGGGGGAGGCCTGCGCCCTCGAGGGCGAGCATTTCGGAGTCGCAGAAGGTTTGGGAGACGACGGGGAAGCGCGAGAAGAGGTAGGCGAGGCGCATGGGGAGAGGGAGGCTAGAGGCCGGAGGGGTGGCGAAGGGAGAAGCCCTTGGTGGAGCGGGGATTGAGGGACCAGCGGGGGCCGGTGCCGGTGCCGCGGCTGCTGGTGTCGAGGCGGAGGCCGCAGACGGTCATGAAGACGTGGCCGCGGCGAGCGAAGACAGTGATCCACTGGCCTTGTCCGGAGCGGCCGTAGCGGCGGAAGGCGGAGCTGGGCATGGGAGAGCGGAGGAGACCGGCGCGGTTGAGGACAAGAGAGACACAGCCGGAGCAGTCGAGGCCGTGGGAGGGGCGGCCGTGGCCGCCGCCGAATTGGTAGGGGGCGTGCTGGATGGCGTTGGCGGCGGCGATGGCGCGGCGGACGGAGGCGGGGGCCTGGCGCGGGGGGATGACTTGGCCGTTGACGAGGTGGGCTTTGGGGCCGCGGTAGCAGTCGGCGGAGGTTCTGGGGGAGGAGGCGCAGCTGGCAAGAAGGCCGAGGACGGCACTGAGGAGCAGGCGGGCGAGGGACATACCTTGCCAACATACAGGCAAGCGCCCCAGTGGGCAAGGGAGCAGCGGGGCGGGAGGGGGCTCAGGGAAACACCGCAGTCTTGGCCGGGGTGAAGCGGAGCGGCGGGGCGGCGGAGCGGAGGAGGCGGCGGGCGTGGGCGGCGGCGAGGGCCCAGGAGAGGGGGGGGCCGTTGAGGCGTCCGAAGGCGGTGAGGAGGAGGCGGAGCTGGGCGGCGGTGGCGGCTTTGGCGAAGCGGGCGTGGGCGAGGGCGAGACCCGCTTGGCCGAGGCGGCGGGCGGCGGGGGGATCGGCTAGGAGGGAGGCGAGGGCGGCGGCGAGGGCGGCGGGGTCGCGCGGGGGAACGAGGAGGCCGGTTTGGCCGGGGAGGACCATTTCGGGGACGCCGGCGATAGGGGTGGAGACGCAGGGGAGGGCGGCGGCCATGGCTTCCATGAGGACGGTGGGGAGGACGTCGCGACCGCCGGTGGCTTCGGTGACGCAGGGGAGGACGAAGAGGGCGGCCTGGGCGAGGAGGCGGATGATGTCGGGCTGGGGGAGGGGGCCGGTGAGGGCGACGTGAGAGTGGAGGTTGGCGGCGGCGATGCGGGCAGCGAGATCGAGGTGGAGGGGGCCGTCGCCGACGATGCGGCATTGGAAGGGGATGGCTTGGTCGCGGAGGAGGGCGCAGGCGTCGATGAGGTCGGCGAAGCCTTTTTTTTCGATGAGGCGTCCGACGGAGAGGAGGAGAGGGGGGGAGGCTGGGGAGGGGGCGGGAGGGAGGAAGGGATCGAGGTCGAGGCCGTTGTAGACGCGGTGGATGCGGGCGGCGGAGGCGGGGTGGTGGAGGCGGAGCCAGTGCGCGGAGTAGTCGCTGACGGCGATGATGGCGGCGGCGTCGGCGATGAGGCGGGGGAGTTTGAGGTCGCTGGAGTCGTCTGGGCAGAAGAGGTCGTTGGCGTGGCCGGTGAAGCTGTAGGAGGGGCCGTAGGTATGGCGGATCCACCAGGCGGTGCGGGCGGCGAGGCCGGCGAAGTGGGTGTGGACGTGGTGGACGCGGGCGGCGCGGAGTTTTTGGCCGATCCAAGCGGCTTCGTAGAGGCGGGCTTTATCGGGTTTTTGGCCCCAGTGGCGGAGGGCGAGGACGAGGGGTTGGGGGAGGAGGTGCTGTTGTTTTAGGGCCTCGACTTCGCGGGCGAGGGCGTCTGGGGGGGGGAGGGTGATGACCTGGTTGGCGAGGGAGGCGGGAAAGTGTTGGAGGGCTTCGCGGCGGGTATCGCGGATGGAGAAGAGGAGGAGGCGGGTGCCTTGGCGCTGGAGTTCGAGGACCTCGCGGGCGCAGAAGGTCTGCGTGAAGGAGGGAAAGCGCTCGAAGACGTAGGCGAAGTGGGGTGTGGGCACGGCGGGCATCTGCGCGACAGGGTGGCACGCGTGCGCGGGTAAGTCACGAGTGGACTTAGGGCTGGGCGGAGCTTTTGCTTCCGAGGCGGAAGGGGGTGGAGCAGAGCATGCAGCGGAAGCGGCCGGTGCCGAGGAGGGCGAGGATGGTGGAGGCGCGGCGGGTGAGGAGGGGGATTTTGTTGGCGAGTTGGTGGGTGAGGCAGTTTTGATTGAGGAAGGGGCGGCCGTGGCAGAGGGAGCAGTAAGTGGTGGCGCTGAGGATGGTGCCGAGGATCAGGCTGATGAGCAGGGCGCTGAGGGAGATGACGGTGTAGGTTTCGAGGTCCTGCTGGGGGTGGGCGATGAGGCGGTAGGTGAAGTAGGCGGTGGCGGGCAGAGAGATATAGCTGATGAGGGAGAGGAAGGCGATGAGGAGGAGCTTGGGCTGGCCGCGCCAGGTGCGGGGTTTTTGGGTGCGCTCCCAGTCGGCGACGTGGGAGCGGCGGGATTTGTCAGACCTGTGAGACCTGTGAGACTTAGACTTGTGAGACTTAGACTTGTGAGACTTGTGGGGGAGGGGGTCGGGCATGGAAAGAGGAGAATAAGATAGCCGGAAATAGGTTAACTTCAAGGACTTTAAGCCAATAATAAGGTGACGATTGGGGGAGGGGGGCGGAGGGCTGGGTTGACAGGGGCGGGGCGGGGGGGAAGAGGAGAGAGAAATGGACGCTGCGAAACTTGCTCAACTGACCGGCTGGGACCGCCGACATGGGTGGCACCCGTTTACGCAGATGAGGGACTGGACGGAGGACGGGCACCAGCCGCTGTTTGTGACGGGGGGGAGGGGGGCGTGGCTGGAGGGGGCGGACGGGCGGCGGTATTTTGACGGCAACTCCACGATTTGGACCAATGTGCACGGGCACCGGCACCCGCATTTGGACGCGGCCTTGCGGGATCAACTGGGGAAGATCAGCCACGTATCGGCGCTGGGATTTTGCAATGAGCCGGCGGCGCGGCTGGCCAAGGCGCTGGTGGACTTGCAGCCGGAGGGGACTTTGACCCGGGTTTTTTTTAGCGACGACGGGTCGACGGCGGTGGAGTGCGCGGTGAAGATGGCGCTGCAGTACCACCAGTTGAAGGGGCGGCCGGAGCGGGTGGGGTTTGCGGCGTTTGAGAATGCCTACCATGGAGACACCCTGGCGGCGGCGACGCTGGGGGGAATTGGGACGTTTGCGGATCGGTTTCGGCGGTTTGGGTTGAGCACGCGGCATTTTGCTTCGCTGGAGGCACTGGAGGAGATGCCGCGGGCGTGGAGCGATGGGTTGGCGGGGGTGATTATTGAGCCGTTGATCCAGGGGAGCGCGGGGATGCGGACTTGGCCGAAGGGGATGTTGAGGGGGCTGCGGCGGTGGTGCGATGCGCGCGGGGTGTTGTTGATTTGCGACGAGGTGATGACGGGTTTTGGGCGGACCGGGCGCCTGTTTGCGGGGGAGCACGAGGGGGTGGTGCCGGATTTGATGTGTTTGGCTAAGGGGTTGACGGGAGGGTATCTGCCGCTGGCGGCGACGCTGGCGCGGGAGTGGATTTACGAGGCGTTTCTGGGGAGCTACGGGGAACTAAAGACGTTCTTTTATGGGCACAGCTACACGGGGAATCCGCTGGCCTGCGCGGTGGCCCTGGCGAGTTTGGAAGTCTTTGCGCGGGAGGACACCTTGGCGGGGCTGGGGCCGAAGATAACCTTGCTGGAAGAATTATTGGGGGATCTGCAGGCGCGGCATCCGCGGCACGTGGGGGAGGTGCGCCAGTGCGGGTTGATCGCGGGGATAGATGTGGTGGAGGATGCCGCGGCGGGGCGGGCCTATCGATGGGAGGAGCAGACGGGGGCGCGGGTCTGCCTGGCGGCGCGGGAGGCGGGGCTGCTGACGCGGCCGATCCGCGACACCTTGGTGCTGCTGCCGCCGCTGTGCAGCAGCGCGGCGGACTTGCGGCATGCGGTGGCCGCGCTCAGCTATGGCTTGGAGGCGGTATGCGGTCCGGGGTAAAGGCGGCGAGGAAAATCTTGCCAAAGGGAGCGCAGATGGGATGTTGGGGGCTGTGGGGGCGGCGCCCGAAAGGCGGTGCTGCCCCTTAAAATCTACCGCTTTGCCCTATGAAAACTACTTTGCTCTGCTTGGCTCTCTTTGGATTTACCGCCCTGGCCCCGGCCGCGGAGAAGGACGATAAGAAGCCGGATCGGAAGTCTCGGGCGGAAAAGAAGGACGAGAAAAAGGACAAAAAAGAGGAGAAGGAGGCGGTGCGCAATCTTTTTTCCGTAGTGGTGGAGGGGGCCAAGGATGAGGCCGCGGAGTCCGATCTGAAGGCCTATCTGGCGAGCATTGAGGGCGCGAAACTGGACAAGTCAGAAAAGACCAGCAAGGGGATGGAAGCCATTTTGAGCAGTTCGGGGAAACTGTCTCGGGGCGATGTCAGCAAGGCGCTCAAGGACAACAAGGACCTCAAGGTGACGGAATTTAAGGCGCTGCGCCCAGCGCGGGAGAAGGACAAGGACGGGGGCAAGGACGGAGACAAGGACAAAGACAAGGACAAAGACAAGGACAGCAAGAAGGGGGAGGTGAAGCCTGGCGAGACCAAGCCTGCTGAGGCGAAGCCTGGCGAGGTGAAGCCTGCTGAGGTGAAGCCCGTTGAGGTGAAGCCGGAGGTGGCGCCCAAGGCGGCTTGAGGGGGGCGGGTTCCGGCCGGGGGCGAGAGTTTTTTTGGGGGGAAGGGCGGGGCTGCCCCTGGGGAGATAGGGGCGCCCCGCGGCGGGTGGCTTTGGCTCTGCCGCGCCAAGCTGGGGCTGGGGCGCTCCTAGGGGAGGGCTTAGCGGGCGGGGGCGGCTGGGCTTAGGGGGCGGGGGCTACGGCTGAGGCGGCTGGGGGCGCGGCGGGCGCGGTTGGGGCTGGGGCGGCTGGGGCCGTGGCGGCAGGGGGAGCGGGTTTGGTGGGGGCGAGGGGTGGGCTGACCTTTTTCATGAGGCGGAAGAGGTCGCTGGCGGTGGAGAAGACGGCGGTGGTGTCTGGGCTGGCGGTTTTGGAGTAGGTTTCGAGGGTTTTTTGGAAGGCGTAGAATTCGGCGGCTTGGGGGCTGGCGTTGAAGGCTTCGGCGTAGATGGCGCTGGCTTTGGCTTCGGCGGCGCCGCTGATTTCTTGGACTTGGCGGTAGGCTTCGGAGCTGATTTTGTTGAGTTCGAGTTCGCGTTGGCCCTGGGTGCGGGCGGCTTCGCCTTCGCCTTCGGAGCGGAAGCGGGAGGCGATTTGTTCGCGTTCGCTGATCATGCGCTCGTAGATTTTTTCGAGGACGCCTTTGCTGTAGTTGAGGCGCTTGAAGCGGACGTCGAGGATTTCGATGCCGAATTCTTTGACGACGGGCTGGGCTTTTTTGAGGATGGCTTCTTCGATGGCGATGCGGCCTTCACGGATGCTGAGGAGGGGGGCGGCCTCGGTGCCGACGGGGAGGGCGGAGGGGTTGACTTTGCGGTCTTTGTCGGTGCGGATGAGTTCGATGAGGTCGTGGTTGGCGACGGTGCTCATGGTGTTGCTGCCGAGGATGTCGTCGAGGCGGGATTGGGCGCTGCGCTCGTCGCGCATGCGGATGAGGAACTGGAGGGGGTCGGTGATGCGCCAGCGAGCGAAGGTATCGACTTCGAGGTACTGCTTGTCGCGGGTGGTCATGGGGATGGGGCGGCCATCCCATTCGAGGACGCGTTTATCGAAGCGGTTGATGACGTCGAGGAAGGGGATTTTGAGGTGGAGGCCGGGGTCGGTGATAGTGGGGCCGCGGACTTTTCCGAATTGGGTGATGATGACCTGTTCGGTCATGGGGAGGGTGTAGAAGCTGTTCCAGGCGAGGAAAGCGGCGGCGAGGGCGAGGGGGGCGAGGGAGGGTTTGGAAAAAGCGCTCATGGGGAGTGGGGAGGGGGGCTTGTGGGCGGGCCGGGAGAGGAGGTTTTAGCGGCGCGCGGGGGAAGGGGCGAGGGGCGCGAGGGGTTTGGGGGGGGCGGCCGCGGGGTTGAGGGGGAGGAAGGGGAGGACGTTGGAGGCGGCTTCGTCGAGGATGACCTTGTTGCCGAGTTTGGGGAGGACTTCGGCCATGGTTTCGAGGTAGAGGCGCTGGCGGGTGACGTCGGGGGCTTTGGAGTATTCGGTGAAGACGGCTTTGAAGCGGGCGGCGTCGCCGGTGGATTCGTTGACGCGCTTGAGGGCGTCGCCTTCGGCTTCGCTGATTTTTTGGTCGGCTTGGCCTTTGGCGCGGGGGACGGCTTTGTTGTATTCGCCGCGGGCGACGTTGATGAGTTGTTCGCGTTCTTGTTGGGCGCGGTTTACTTCATCGAAGGAGGCGCGGACGGCGGGGGGAGGGTTGACGCCCTTGAGTTGGACTTGGTCGATGGCGAGGCCGAGGTCGTAGAGTTTGGCGATGCGGTTAATTTTGGTGTGGGCTTCGGTTTCGATTTCTTGGCGGCCGACGGTGAGGACTTCGTCGACGGTGCGGTCGCCGACGATTTCGCGCATCACGGATTCGGAGACGTCGCGGAGGGTTTCGGCGGCTTCGCGGACTTTGAAGAGGTAGTCGGCGAGGTTGGTGATGCGGTATTGGACGACCCATTCGACGTGGGCGGAGTTGAGGTCGCCGGTGACCATATTTTTGACGTATTCTTCTTCGGCGCGGTCGCCGTATTGGAAATCGCTGGTGGCGCCTGGGGTATTGAAGCCGAATTCGAGTTTGAGTTGGCGTTGAACGGGTTCGATGCGGGCCTGGTCGATGCCGAGGGGGAGTTTGAAGTGGAGGCCGGGTTTGATATTTTCGGAGACGAGTTTGCCGAAGCGGAGGGTGACGGCTTCGGATTCGGCGGGGACTTGGTACCAGAGGCCGTTGAGGGTGAGGAAGGCGAGGAGGGCGAGGAGGGCGATGCCGATGCCGCGGGGGGAAATTTTGGGGAGGTCGGAGACTTCGATGATGGGGCGGGACATGGCGCGGGGGTGGGGTTGGAGGGGAAAAGGGAGGGGGGAGGGATCGGTAGCACGCGGGGCGGCAAATGCGGGGATAAATATAGGGTGGGATTGTAAGCGGCAATGAATCGTTGCGCGGGGGGCGGCTTCTGCGTAACCTGACGGGCTCTTTTGAGAAGGAAAATTGCCGATGCCGCTGCTTACTGACGACATACTCTGCGAGGCGACCCGTCGGCATGTGCCGGGCTGGGGCGGGGCGGAGGTGCGGCTGGAGGCGATTGAGAAGGGGGGGTCGGATCGGCGCTATTACCGGGCCCGGGCGGCGGGGGGGCGGGGAACGGAGACGGCGATTTTGATGGTGTACAGCGACCAGCGGGCGGACAATGCGGGTTTTTTTGGGGCCACCGAGATTTTGGCGTTTAGCGGGGCGCGGACGATGGAGATTTATGCGCACGATGCGGGGCGGCGGCTGGCGTGGATGGAGGATTTGGGGCGGGAAGACTTGTGGGAGCGGCGGCAGGGGGAGGCGGCGCTGGGGCTGTACCGGGACAGTTTGGCGCAGGTGGCGCGGCTGCACGGGCTGGAGGCGAGGGCGTTGCCGGAGCGGTTGCGGGGGCAGTTGCAGCCGCCGTTTGATGTCCAACTCTACCGCTGGGAGCAGGACTATTTTTTTGAGCAGTTTGGGCGGCGGTTTTTGGGGTTGGCGCCGGGGGAGCTGGAGGAGTTGCGGAGGGGCGCCGGGTTTGCGGAGTTGGCGGAAGGCCTGGCGGCGTTGCCGCGCCGCCTGGTGCACCGGGATTTTCAGTCGCAGAACCTCATGGTGCGCCGGGGGGAGGCCTGGATGATTGACTACCAGGGGATCCGGGAAGGGTGTCCGGAGTACGATGTGGCCTCGCTGCTGTACGATCCGTATGTGGGCTTAAATGGTGGGGAGCGGGAGGAGTTGTGGGGGCACTATGGGGAGCTGCGGGCGGCCGGGGATGGCGGGGTGGTGTCGCGGGAGGTGTTGGCGATGGCGGCGAGCCAGCGGTTGATGCAGGCGCTGGGGGCGTATGGCAAATTGGGGGTTGGGGATGGCAAGGTGGCCTTTTTGGGGCACATTCCGGCGGCGGTGCGGCATTTGGAGCTGGTTTTGGAGGGATCGGGACTGCTGCCAGAGTTGTTGGGGGCGCTGGGGCGGCGGCCTGGAGAATGGAAGCGGGGAGCGTTATGAATGGGCGTTTTTCACTGCTTTTGTTGCTGGGATCGGCGGCGTTTGGGGTGCTGCTGCACCGGGAGCAACAGCGGGGGACGTTTGAGGATTTTGACCGGGGGCACCGGGAATTTTTGCGGGCGAATCCTGGGAGTGCGGACAAGTGGGCGACGATGGCGGACGAGCCGCAGGTGATTTTGGCGCGCTTGGACGACCCGGATTTGCCGGTGGAGCAGCGGGCGTTTGAGGGGTGGCCGCCGCGGGCGGACGAGTGGCAGGTGTTGTTGCAGAATGTGAGTGCGTGGGGGCCGCGGGCGGTGTCGCTGGGCTTGCCGCTGGGGCTGGCGGAGGCGTCGCCGGGGTTTTTGAGGACGGTGGCTGGGGTGCCGGGGTTTGCGCTGGGAGTGGAGGCTGGGGCGGCGTTTGGGGGGGGCTTTATGCCGCCGGAGTTGCCCGGTGGGCTGCCGGTGCTGCGGGTGGAGGGGGATTTGGCAGGGATTTTGGAGTTTGAGACGCTGCGGCCGGTGGCGGTGCCGGTGCGGGTGGGGATTGGGCAGGTGGATTTGGGCCAGAAGGTGGCGGTGGAGGGGGAGTGGTGCCGGGTGCCACTCTTGGCGCGCACCGGAACGCAGGTGGTGCCGACCTTAGCGCTGCAGTCGATATTGACGTGGAGCGGAGTGCCTCCGGAGCGTCTGCTGGTGCACCCGGGAACGGCGATATGGGGGCCGCAGGGGATGGCGATACCGATTGATGCCAGTGGGTGTTTCCGGTTTTATGTGCCGCTGTCGGCGCGGGCGGGGTCAGTGCAGGCGGACGAATTTTTGTTTGAGCGAAGCCAAGCGGAGACGACCTATGGGCCGGGGACGCCGGAGCGGGCGAGGCTCGAGGCGGTGGCGGGAAGCTTGGTGTGGCTGGG
>CANHIJ010000026.1 GCA_947460575.1 Verrucomicrobiales bacterium
CGCTTTGCGGTTCATGGGGAACTGCTTTGCGGTTCATGGGGAACTGCTTTGCGGTTCGCGGGGGAAGGGCCTCCGAGCTGATCTCTGAAGTGCGGGATGCCTATTTTGGCTACGGGCTGGCGCTCTGGGTGGGGTGCGCGGGGCTGGGGAGGGGAGCTTCTGGATGGGCGAGGGGCGAGGGCGGTTTGGCGGAAAGGCCGGGGTTTTTTTGGGGGGCGGGGGGGAGGGTTGGGCGGGTGGTCCCGTCGCGGCGGGGGTTTTTGGTTTCGTCGCGGGATTTGGTGGGTTTTTCGTCCGGGTAGGGGATGCGGCGGTGGAGGGCGGTGCGGAGGGTTTTGGCAAAGCTTTCGCGGATGGCCTTGAGGTCGCTGAGGGTGAGTTGGCAGTCGTCGAGTTGGCCGTCGCGGAGGCGGCTGCGGATGATGTCGTCGACGAGGGCTTCGATTTTGGCTGGGGTGGGTTTGGAGAGCGAGCGGCTGGCGGATTCCACGGCGTCGGCGAGGCTGACGATGGCGCTTTCGTTGAAGTCGGGTTTGGGTCCGGCGTAGCGGAAAGTGGACTCAGGGACTTCGGGGACTTCTTCGGGGGCGGCCTGGCCCTCGGCGACGAGTTTTTTGATAGCGTCCTGGTGGTCGAGAGCGCGGCGGTAGAAGAAGGCGATGAGGGAGTTGCCGTGGTGTTGGTGGATGACGTCGATGATCTCGCGGTTGAGTTTGTATTTGAGGGCGAGGTCGATGCCGTCTTTGACGTGGGCGCTGACGACGAGGGCGCTCATGCTGGGAGTGAGGTCGTCGTGGGGGTTTTCGCCGTCGGGGGTATTTTCGATGTAGTATTCTGGTTTCTGGAGTTTGCCGATGTCGTGGTAGAGGGAGCAGACGCGGCAGATGGTGGCGTTGGCGCCGATGGTGGTGGCGGCGGATTCGGCGAGGTTGGCGACCATGAGGCTGTGGTGATAGGTGCCTGGGGCCTCGAGGGTCATGCGGCGGAGGAGGGGGTGGTTGAGGTCGCCGAGTTCTAGCCAGGAAACGGTGGTGGTGATGCGGAAGAGGGTTTCGAGGAGGGGGAGGAGGCTGCTGGCGAGGGTGGCGGTGAGGACGCCGAGGAGGAGCATGGAGGGGGCCTGGGCGGCGAGGCGTTGCCAGGCGAGAGGGGAAGCCGGGTGAAGCCAGGCGGGTTCGAGGTGGCCGAGGAGGGCGGCGGCGAGGGCGGCGGCGAGGCCGGCGTAGAATCCAGCGCGCATCAGGGCGCTGCGCTTGCGGAGGTCGCGGGCGGCGCGGACCGCGGCGAGGCCGCTGGCGAGGCTGATGAGGGCGAAGTGAAGCCCGAGGGAGGCGTGGCTGAGGAGGGTGCCGAGGAGGGAGCCGTAGAGGACGGCGAAGAGGCCGTGGGCGGGGCCGAGGAGGAGGGTGAGGAGGAGGGGGGCGAGGGCGAGGGGGGCGAAGAAGAGGAGGAAATCTTGGGGGAGGCCATTGAGGCGCACCAGGAGGTGGATGGCTTGGAGGAGGCCGAGTTGGAGGAGGAGGACGAGGAAGAGGAGGGCGATGCGGCCGTTGCAGCGGCTGGACTCAGGCAGGTGGAGTTTGAGGTGGACCATGGCGAGGACCATGACTGCGGCGAGGGAGGTGATGGCGGTGCTGGGGCCAAGGGCGTAGAAGAGGCTATCGGCCTGGAGGGCGCGGACCATGAGGCCGATGGCGCAGAGGAATTGGGCGAGAATGAGGGCTCGCACATAGGGGCTGCAGCGGAGGGTTTTGGCCCATTCGCGGTGGTGTTGCTCCCGGCGCTTTTTGCCGCAGGAGTAGCCTTTGCGCTGAAGTTGCTGCCTTTTAAAAAAGTCCCACATGCGGTTGGAGGGCGACAGTCCCGGGGGGCGAACTGCGGGAGCTTGGGGATCCGTCGCCGGAGCCTCTCGCCGACCCCAAGGTAGAAAAGCTGTCTTAAATTGCAACGATGGAATCTTGACGGGGGGCGGGCATGATGAAACAGGGAGGGGGGCCACAAGGGATTCCAGGCGCTAGGGCCATCGGCCTGGGCGGGCTGGGATCGCGCGGTCCCCGCAGACTA
This sequence comes from Verrucomicrobiales bacterium, assembly GCA_947460575.1. Lineage (GTDB taxonomy): Bacteria > Verrucomicrobiota > Verrucomicrobiia > Verrucomicrobiales > V1-33 > CAIZWU01. The sequence goes on from CANHIJ010000026.1 coordinate 2,065, forward strand.
TGAGCACGGAACGATTTCACACCATGAAAGCGGTGGAGCTGCGCACCGGACTGAGCGCGCATTTGATCCGGGTGTGGGAGCGGCGCTATGGGGCGGTGACGCCGGCGCGGTCGGGGACGCAGCGGCGGCTGTATACGGAGGCGGAGGTGGAGCGGCTGCATTTGCTGGCGCAGCTGAGTCAGTTGGGCTTGGCGATTGGGCAGATCGCGGGGTTGGGGACGGAGCAATTGCGGGGGATATTGGGTCGGGGGGCGGGGCCGAAGGGGCGGGCGGAGGGGCCGGGGGGGGGCGCCAGGGGAAGCGGTGGAGGCGGCGCTGGAGGCGATCCGGGGGTATGACATGCTGGGATTGGAGGAAGTTTTGGATCGGGGGATGATCGCGCTTGGTTATGCGGGGCTGCTGGAGAAGGTATTAGTCCCCTTGCTGCACGCCATCGGGACGAGCTGGGCGGCGGGGGAGCTGACGGCGGGGCAGGAGCACGGGGCCACCGCGGCGCTGAAGGATTACCTGGCGCGGAATCTGCGGTCGATGCAGTTGCCGGGGACGGCGCCGCGCCTGCTGGTGACGACTCCTGCGGGGCAGTTGCACGAGATGGGGGCGGCGATTGCGGCGGGCTTGGCGCGCAAGGCGGGCTGGAACGTGATTTATTTGGGAGCCTCGCTGCCGGCGGAGGAGATTGTGAGTGCGGCGGTGAAAAATCAGATCCGGGCGTTGGCCTTGAGCATTATTTATCCGGGGGACGACCCGGAATTGCCGGGGCAGTTGCGGCGGCTGCGGCGGCTTTTGCCGGAGGCGATACCGATATTGGTGGGCGGCCAGGCGGCGGAGGCTTATGGGGAGACCTTGCGGGAGATTGGGGCCCATCTGTTGGTGGGGCTGGAGGCATTTCCGAAAATGCTGGAAGCGCTGCGGAGCGGGCCTTCGGGAGGGGCGTAATATCCGGTTGCGCAGCCAGGGAGAGGTGGGAAGATAGCGAGCTTCCCGAAGGGCGGGAAGGGGCGGTTGGACTCGGTCCGGCTGCCAGAACTTACAGGACTAACAAATACCATGAGCAGCATCACCGTCAATAAAAATATCGAACTGAAGGACTACCAACTGCACGACAAGGACACGGGCAGTTCCGACTATCAGGCCGCCGCGCTGACAAAGCGCATTTTGCACCTTACGGCGCACCTGGCGACGAACAAGAAGGATTTTTCCTCGCGCCGGGGCTTGCTGCGGGCGGTGGCCGAGCGGCGCCGCCATCTGGACTACTTGCGCAACACCGCGGAGGAGCGCTACCAGAAATTGATTAAGTCCCTCGGCCTGCGCCGCTAAGCGGGGCGCTCTTTGGACTCGCCATGAATTGATTTGCGCCCGTCCCGCCCGAGCCCAGCCTCGCGGCGGGACGGGTTTTTTAACCCCTGGAAGCGCGGCGCGGCCCCCTTCCTTTTTTTCTCCCGCGGCGAGCCGCTTGGCTTGCGGGGAGGCCTCGCCTGAGGCGGCCCCCCGGCCTGAGCGGGGGAACCCTTTCCCTACAAGAAGCCACAACAACTAAACATACATGAGCATACACACTACCACGAGCCAGGTTGGCTCCACTCCGATCATCATTGAAACCGGCAAAATGGGTCGCTTGGCCGATGGCGCGGTTACGGTTCAGATGGGCGACACCTTGGTGATCGTCACTGCAGTTTCCTCGACGAGCCTGAAAGAAGGGCAAGATTTTTTCCCGCTTTCGGTGGAATACAAAGAGAAGGCGGCGGCGGCGGGCAAATTCCCGGGCGGCTATTTTAAGCGCGAAGGGCGGCCCACCGAGAAGGAGATTTTGACCTGTCGGATGACGGACCGGCCGCTGCGGCCGCTGTTTCCGAAGGGCTATTTTTACGACACCCAGATCGTGGCGCTGTTGTTGGCGGCGGACGGGGAGAATGACTCCGACGTGCTGGCGATGAACGGGGCTTCGGCGGCGTGCTACATTTCCGACCTTCCGATGGCCAAGCCATTTGGGGCGGTGCGGGTGGGGCGGATCGGGGGGCGTTTTGTGGCCAACCCGACGAATTCGGAGCGGGAGTTGAGCGACTTGGATTTGATCTATGTGGGTTCGGAGTCGGAAGTGATCATGATTGAAGGGGCGGCGCAGGAACTGCCCGACGAGGAATTCATCAAGGCGCTGCATTTTGCCCACGAGGCGGTGCAGCCGCTGATTGCGGCGCAGGTGCAGTTACGGCAGCTTTGCGGCAAGCCGGTGCGCCAATACAAGCTCTTGAGCGCTCGGGAGGAACTCCTCGAAGTGGCCTACGAGGTGGCGGGAGACCGCATTGAGGGGGCGATTTACACTCCTGGCAAGGTGGCGCGCGGCATCGCGGTGGGAGCGCTGAAGACGGAGGTCAAGGAAGCCATTTTGGCCAAGTACCCGGATGCGGGGGCCTTTGAGATCAGCCAGGCGTTTGACTACCTGCAAAAGAAGGCGTTCCGGATTTCCATCTTGGACAAGAAGACCCGCTGCGACGGGCGGGGCCTCGATGAAATTCGCCAGTTGAGCGGAGAGATTGGAGTGGTGCCGCGGGTGCACGGTTCGGCGCTGTTTGCGCGGGGCGAGACCCAGGCCCTGGCCTTGGCGACGCTGGCTCCCTTGGATGAGGGCCAGAACATGGACAACTACACCGGCGGGGTGGACACCAAGCGCTTCATTTTGCACTACAATTTCCCTCCTTTTTCGGTGGGGGAAACCGGCCGCTTTGGCGGGCAAAACCGCCGCGAAATCGGGCACGGCGCCCTGGCGGAGCGCTCCATTGAGCCCGTCATCCCGGCGATCGAAGACTTCCCCTACGCCATCCGCGTCAGCAGCGAAGTGATGGAGTCTAACGGTTCCACCTCCATGGCCTCCACCTGCGGCGGCATCCTCTCCCTCTACGCTGCGGGGGTCCCCCTGAAGCGGGCCGTGGCCGGGATTTCCGTGGGCCTGGTCAGCGAACATGACGAGCAGGACAACATGAAGCGCTATCTGACCATGATGGACATCCTGGGCAGCGAAGACCACTTCGGGGACATGGACTTCAAGTTGTGTGGAACGGAGTTAGGGGTCACTGGATATCAGTTAGACTTGAAGCTGCCGGGGATTCCCCTGAGTATCCTCGAGGAAGCCATCCACAAGGCCCGCGCCGGCCGCATGGACATCATTAAGTTCATGAACTCGGTGATCGACGCTCCCAAGGCGATCAGCGAGCACGCTCCCCGCATCGAGTCGACCAAAATCCCGCAAGATCGCATTGGCGAGTTGATCGGCCCGGGCGGCAAGGTCATCAAGGGCATCCAGGCGGAGACAGGGGCCAAGATCGATATTGAAGACGACGGCACGGTCCACGTTTACGCCATCCGCAAGGAGGGCTTGGACGCGGCGATGCGCTTGATTCGCAACATTTTTGCGGAAGCGGAAGTGGGCGCCCTCTACACCGGTCGAGTGGTTAGCACCACCGCCTTTGGGGCCTTCATGGAGCTCTTCCCGGGCCGCGACGGCTTGATCCACGTCTCAGAGTTGGCCGACTTCCGGGTCAATAAGGTTGAGGACGTGGTCAAGACGGGGGACATCGTGACCGCCAAGTGCATTGGGGTGGACGAGAAGGGCCGGGTCAAGATGAGCCGCCGCGCGGTGCTCAAGGACAAGGAGCGCGAGTTGGCGGCGGCGGACCAGGCGCAAGCCGCGGCGGCCCCGGCATCCCAGGAATAAATTGCGGGGGCTAACCGCCTCTCCACCACGCAAGTCTATGGAAAGGGCACTCCTGCGGGGGTGCCCTTTTTAGCGCCCTGGGGGGGCGGCCGAGCTGGGGGCAGATGCCGATAGACTTTGGCGGCGAAAGCTGTTCATATGATTTGCCTTGCTCTGTGCGCTATTTCCCATGAACCCTCGACTCCTTCCCCTGCTTCCCTGCTTGCTCTGGCTCAGCTTTGCCCCTGGATCCGCCGCGCTGGGCGGGGAGGCCCCGCCTGCTCCTGCGAGCGCGGTGGCAGCCAAGTCCATTTTTGACGGCGGGAGCCTGGCGGGGTGGGAGGGCGACCCCAAGATCTGGCGCGTCCAGGACGGGGCCCTCACCGGCGGATCCCTGACAGAAATGGTTACCAGGAACGAATTTCTGGCGACCAAGGCGGAATACGGCAATTTTATTGTGCGCCTCAAAATCAAGCTCACGGGCAGCGAGGGCTTTTTGAATTCCGGCTTTCAGATTCGCTCGCAGCGGGTGCCGGGGGACTCGGAGATGGCGGGCTACCAATGTGACTACGGGGACCCGTCCTGGTGGGGGTGCATTTACGACGAGAGTCGCCGCAACAAATTGATGGCGCAGTCGGACATGAAGGCGTTGGATCCGGTGATTAAGCGCGGGGATTGGAATGAATACGTGATCCGGGCGGACGGGCCGCGCATCACCACTTGGATCAATGGGGTGATGGGGGTGGACTACACGGAGGCGGACCCGGCGATCGTGCAGAGCGGGCGCATGGGGATCCAGGTGCACGGGGGGGGCAAGGCCTTGGTGCAGGTCAAGGATATTACGCTAGAGGAATTGCCGCCGACGGTGCTGCGGCGGGGGGCGGCGGAGCCGGGCAAGCCTGGGAAGGAGGCGCCCTTGGCGCCAGAGGGTGAGCGGGCGGCCATGGCGCTGGCCCCGGGGCTGGAGATGGAATTGGTCGTCTCTGAGGATCTGGAGAAGGGATACGGCAAATTTGTGGCGGTGCAGTTCGACCAGCGCGGGCGCCTCTGGACCATGACGGCCCGGGAATACCCGGTCGACGCCAATGAAAACCCCAGCGCCGCCGAGGCGCTCTACGCGAGCAAGGCCCAGGACAAAATTTTGGTCTATGACGTGGTGGAGCGGGGCGCGGACGGGCGGGCGGTTCGCTACGCCAAGGAGCCCACGGTTTTCGCCGAGGGCTTGGCGATCCCCCTGGGGATTTTGCCCTATCAAGATGGTTGCTACACCCTGCACGGGCACGACGTGGTGTTTTTGCGGGATACCGATGGCGACGGCAAGGCGGACAAGAGTGAGGTTGTCCTGACGGGTTTTGGGGTGCAGGACTCGCACCTTTTTCCGCACCAATTCACGCGGGCGCCGGGCGGCTGGATGTGGCTAGCGCAGGGGGCTTTTAACTACAGCAAAGTGGTGGGGCCGGAGGGGAAAATGACGCCGTTTGACCAGACCCGGATGGCCAAGTTTCGCCCGGACGGGGCGGGATTCACGATTACGAGCAATGGACCCTGCAACATCTGGGGGCTGGTGATGAATGGGGAAGGGGAGAGCTTCATCCAGGAGGCCAACGATTTTGGTTATCCGGTGATGCCCTTCCACGAATATGGGAATTACCCGGGGTGTTCCAACGCGCAGTGGAGGAGCTATGCCCCGGAATTTCCGGGCCCAGCGGAGTTTCGCATGGGGGGAACCGGGCTGAGCGGTCTGGCTCTCACAGACGCCCGCGGGGCGTTTCCGGCCGCGTGGTCGGACGTCATGCTGGTGGCCAATCCGATCACTAATCGGATTCAGGCAATCAAGATGCACCGCCAAGGGGCCGGTTGGCGCTTGGAGAAGTTGCCCGACGTGGTGGCCAGCGGCGACGACTGGTTTCGCCCGGTGGGGATGACCCTGGGGCCGGATGGGAGCGTCTATATCGTGGACTGGTATAACAAGATTATTAGCCACAACGAGGTGGCGCGCAACCACCCGGACCGGGACAAGAAGCGGGGTCGCATCTGGCGGCTCAAGGGCCAGCAGGAAAAGGGGTTTGGGGTGCCCGACTTCACCAAGGCCACGGAGGAGGAGTTGGTGGCGCGGCTGGGGAGCGCTTCGCTGGCGCAATCGCACCTGGCGTGGCAGACCTTGATCGACCGCAAGGTGCTGGCGGCGGCGACGGTGGCGTCGTTGAAAAAGCTGGTGCAGCAGGAAGCTGGGGGATCGGCGGGGCCGTATCCGGATGCGGCGCGCGTTCAGGCCTTGTGGGTGCTGCAACAGGTGGGATCGCTGGAGGGAGTGGTGGCGCCGCTGACGGCGGGGAACCGCAACCTGCGGCGGGAAGCGGTGGCCGCGGGGCTGGCGCCATCGCTGCTCGGGGACCGCGACCCCGAGGTGCGGGCGGCGAGCATCAATGCGCTCGGCAGTCGCCTAGCGGCCCAGCCCGCCGGAACGGAGAGTGCGGCATTGGTGCGTGAATTGATTGGGGCGGCGGGGGCTGCGCTGGCGGAGCCGACGCGGGCTTCGAGCCAGAGCGGGCGGCCGATCAAGGCTGGGGTGGCGTATGAGCGCGATTTTGAGCGCTATTTGGTGCGGATGTTTTTGGAGATGCAGCCGTCCTCGGTGGCAAGCTTTTTAGATAGTGCGGCGGCGGCGGAGTTGCCGGCGGAGAACCTCATGGTGGCGTGTTTGGCGCTGCCGGCGAAGGAGTCGGCGCCGCGGGTGGCGAAGTTGTTGGGGCGCCTGGAGCGGGGACCGGACGACGAGGAAATTTTGCGCTTGGCGGAGGCGCCGGAGCACCCGGCGGTGCAGGCGGCGCTGGGGGCATTGGTAGCGCGGCCCGCGGGATTGGAAGCGCTGCTGCGGCAGCAGGCGCGCTTTGACGCGCGGGCCTTGGCGCCGCTGGTGACGGGGGCCGCCAAGGATCTTTTGGCAGTCAATCAGCCCCTGGCCTTGCAGGTGATCGCGGGATTTTCGCTGAAGGAATTAGAGCCTGCGGTGGCGGCGCTGGCGGCGAGTCCGGCGGTGCTGGGCGTGTTGAAGAAATTGGGGAGCACGCGGGCGGAATTATTTTTGCCGCTGGTGAAATCGGCCGATGGGGCGATGCGGGAGGCGGCCTTGGCGGCGCTGGTGGCGACGCCGGATCGGCTGTTGGGGCTGTGGCCGGACTTGAACAGTGGGCAGCGGCATCGGGCCTTAGAGGCTTTGGCGGGGCAACCGGTGGCGGCGGGATTGCTGGTGGCGGCGGTGCGAAGCGGCGGGGTTGCCAAGGAGGAATTGGATGGCCCGCTGGTGGATCGCCTGCAGGCGGTGCTGAAGGACGATGCTGGGCTGAAGGCTTTGTTAGATTCCATGGGGGGGCTTTTTGCGGAAGTGCTCGATTTGGATGGAGTGGAGGGCTCGTTTGTGGCGGCTAACTTGAGTTTGGAAGGGGCGTTTACGGTGGAGACCTGGGCGAAATTGGCGCCAGGGATTGGCAACGAGGACAGCTTGCTCGGGGCGCCGGGGCAGATCGATATCAACTTTTTTGATTCCCGGCTGCGGGTGTGGGTAGGTGGGTTGAATGACGTCGTGGTGGCCAAGAAGGCGATGGCGGCGGAAGTGTGGACCCACGTGGCGGTGACGCGGGATGGGGCGGGGATTTTCCGACTTTACATCAATGGCGAGCCGGATGCGGTGGGGACGCAGGCGGATGCGCGGCCCTTCCCGGGGCTGCAGATTGGGCGCAGCAATGTGGCACCGGACACCAAGGGGCAGTTGGCGGAATATCGGGTGTGGCGGCGCTGTCGCACTGCGGACGAGATCCGGGCGGCCTTTGACCGCACCCAGCTGGTGGCGGCGGCGGGGGAATTGGCCTACTACAAGCCGAGCGGGGCGGCTTGGGACCAGTGCCAGAAAGGGGCTCGGGTGGTCCGCACGATGGACTTCCCCGTGCTGGTGACACCGGAAGCGGCGCTGGCGCTGGACGCGCGCTTTGCGCACTACCGCGCGCTGGCGGAGCAGCCGGGGGATGCCGCGAAGGGCCAAGTTTTGGGGGCGATCTGCATGGGCTGCCACCTGGTCAAAGGGGCGGGCGGCCAGATTGGGCCTAACTTGAGTAGCGCCGGGGCCATGGGCACGGAGTCTTTGCTGCGGAATATCCTCACGCCGAATGCGGCCATGGAGCCGGGCTATCGGGTGTTCCGGGCGGAGTTGATCGACGGCAGCATCCGGGAAGGCTTTCTCGCAGCGCAGGACGAGACCGCGATCGTGATGCGCCTGCCCGGCGTGGCGGACGAGCGGATTGGGCGCGACCAGATTCGCCAGTCAAGTTTTACGAAGCGCTCGCTGATGCCGGAGGGCTTGGAGTTGAGCTTCAGCCCGGAGCAGTGGAGCGACTTGTTTGCCTGGCTGAAGAGCTTGCGCTGAGCCGCCACCGCAGGCCCCGGCCCGGCCTTTTTATCCTCCGGAATACCTCTCAAATAAGTGCCTCTTTAAGCGATAGTTTGAAGCCGTGGGTTTCGGCCTGACCCAGGGCCAATGAACGCGCCAATGGCGGCACCTCTGCCTCTGTAGAGGGCAGCCCATGTCAGCCCAGGGCAGTGCCCTGGGCTGGTTTGCAAAGCCGGCAAAGGCAACTGACCTAGTCATGGGCGGTATCAGGAAGCCGAGGGCCTGGGTAATGGCGCGCCATCAGCGATGGCGCCGCACCCGCGAGTTGGTTCTTGTTCCCTATCGGCTGCGCTGGTTATATGATAGGAAACGGCGACTGCCGCCTGTCGCCTATGATAGGCAAACCGCGTTTCAGGGATCTACTGGGAGGCGCTTCCCCACCAAACGCGCCGCGCTGCCCCATGAACCGCGCAGCGGTTCCCCACGACTAGCCGGGGGTTTCAACCCCCGGGACATCGCAGCCAAATGCCTCCAACCGCGAAGCGGTTGCCCCATGCTGGGTCAATTTTCGCGCCGTTGCAAAACAAGCGCGTCGGTGCGCCCTAGCATGCCAGCGGGTCGGCTGCGCATAGGGCAGCCACGCTGTGGCTGGGGCAAAAGAGCCTGACAATCCGGGGGTTGAAACCCCCGGCTAGTCACGGATAACCCCTGCGGGGTTGGCCTGGCACTGCATAAACCCCTCAGGGGTTGCGGATAGCCCCTGCGGGGTTGGCCTGGCACTGCATAACCCCTCAGGGGTTGCGGATAGCCCCTGCGGGGTTGGCCTGGCACTGCATAACCCCCTCAGGGGTTGCGGATAGCCCCTGCGGGGTTGGCCTGGCGCGGTCAATGGCCCGGTCCGCGGAGCGGTGGAGATGACCAGCAAAGAACCGGCGCGGGGCCGATGGGGACCGGAAGGTGCTCGCAGGGGCGGCGTGACTGCTGGCAGTTAGGATTAGGTTAAACCGAAGCCAACTTATTTCTGCTGACTAACTTATCCTAAAAGCGGGGGTTGAAATTTGACCGCGGGGCCTTTTTCGTGATAACGGTGGGGGACGATCCGTTTTTTCGCCCGAGGAGACTCACCCATTGGGTGAGTCCCTTTCGTTTCGTGGTGCGCAAATTGCGCAAGAGTTGCTCTGGAAATATTAAGCGTTAGGGTCCAGGGGCGGCGGGGCGGATGGCGATGACTTCGCCGGGGCGGGTGGGGAAGGCGATGCGGGAGCCCTGGCGGGTTTCGGGGGAGGTGGCGGGGGATCGCTCCAGGGTGAGGGCGCGGCCTGGCCAGGGGTTTTCGAGGAGGCAGTCGCGGCCTTTTTCGCTTTCGATGGTGAGGGATTGGACGGCGCCCGCTTGCCAGGCGCTGCTGACGAGGAAGGCGCCTTCGGTGCGGAGGCGGCCGAAGCGGGCGGGTTTTTCGGGGGGCCAAACCGGGAAGAGGCGGAGGACGCCGCCGTGGCTTTGCAGGAGCATGGCGTTGATGGTGGCGGGGACGCCCGAGCAGTTTTCGATGCCGCCGCCGCCGCCGAAAATCATCAGGTTAGGGAAGGTGCCGGTGGCGAGTTGGCGGCGGAGTTTTTCCAGGATGTCGCGGGGGTCGTGGCCGACCCGGGCGGCGCCGGGGAAGGTGAGGCTAAAGCCGTTGAAGTGGCCGATCCATTCGGAGTCGGGCCAGCCCTTGACGTCGTCGCGGAGCATTTGGAGGAGGGCGGGGTCGCTGTTGAGGCCGAGTTCGCCGGAGGGCCAGACCATACCCATGAATTCGATGCGGGTGTTGTTGCGGGTGGGGCCGATGCGGGCGGCGGCGGGGCCGGATTCGGCGCCTTGGATGCGGCGCACGCCGTCGACCAGGGCGGTGGGGAAGTCGCTGAGGTGTTCTTGGATATCGCGCCACTTGGCGAGCCGGGGGGCGTTTTGGCCGAGGTCGTGGCTGATGGTGAGGAGGCCGCGGAAGAAGCGGCGGACTAGGCCGAGGGAGAGGCAGTTATTGCGGTCGCTACCGCCGTCGCCGACTTCGCCGGAGGCGTCGTTAGTGATGACGTAGCGTCCGTTTTCGAGCACGAGGTAATTTTCCCAGAAGTTAGCGATTTCGACGAGGAAGGGGTAGATGCGTTCGGCGTAGGCGGTGTCGCCGGTGTGGTCGTAGCGCATCAGCATGTTAGCGGCGGCGAAGACTCCGTTGCTTTTTTGGCCGAGGAACATGCGATTTCCTTCGCCGGGGATGCCGTGGCCGTCGGGCATGAAGGAAGTTTCGAGGCCCTTGGGGCCGACGCCGACGTCGTAGTAGGCGCCATTGACGTGGAGGAATTCGCGGGCGTTGGCGCGAGCGGTGGGGAGGTAGTCGAGGATGGGGGCGTCGTAGGGATCGGCTAGTTCGACGTGATTGGAAGAGAAGACGCCCCACCAAGGGCCTTGGTGGTTATAGTTTAAGTGGTAGTCGGCTTGCCAGGAGGGGCCGTCTTGGGTGGTCCAATTGCCGAAGAGGGAGGGGGGGAACTTGGGGTTGCGGCTGCAGGAGGCGAGGAGGTAGTGCGAGCCGTGGTAGAATTTTTCGATGAGGGGCTCGCCGATGTCGACGAAGGAGCGGGACCAGAAATCCCGCCACCACTGGCGGTGGGATTGGCGGAGGCTTTCGATCTTTTCAATGGTTAGGTCGGCGACGCGGCGGCGGGCTTCGTCGAGGGGGCTGGGGGATTCCTCGCTGGTGACGATGGAGGCGACCAGGTAGGTGGGGCGGGCGGAGGAGATGAGGAAGCGGTCGGCGGACCAGCCGTCGCCGCGGCTCCAGGGGAGGCCGGGGAGGCGGTGATTGAAGAGGCGGAGGGCGACGGCGGCTTCGCTGGTCCACTTGGAGGGCTTCTGCTCTAAGGCGATGGAGGCGGCGGTGGAGGCGAATTTGCGGGTGGCCCAGGAGCCGTCGGGGAGGTTGCCGGAGGCGGTTTCGGCTTCGTTGCCGGTGAGGGGCCAGAGGTTGACGTCGACGCCGGTGAGGCTGGTGGGGCCGAAGGGGTTGGCGTCGGCGGGGTCGCCCTCGGCGGTGAGTTCGATGACGAGGAGATTTTCGGTGGCGGCGACCCAGGAGCGAAAATGGATCGTGGTGCCCGCGCGGGTGAAGGGTGGGGGGTCTTCGACGCGGTGGCGGGTTTTGAGGGTGTGGACGACTTCGGCGGTTTCCAAGATTTGCTCCGCGAAGTAGTCACCGTCGACCAAGGCGGGAATGCTGATGTCGATGCCGCCGATGGGGCAGGGGCTGGCGTTGGGGTAGACGGACTTGGTTTTCCAGAAATCGTTTTTCGCTAAGTAGAAGCGGTGGCGTTCGGGGCAGCGGGTGGGGGAGACCGGTTGGACGTTGACGTTGGCGCCGCCGGCTTCGCCGAGGCCGTAGTATTTTTGGCGCTCAATGACGCCGCCGATGGCCACGCCGACGTCGCCATTGCCGAGGAGGGGGCCGTCGGGCAGCTTGCGGGTGGGCATGACGATGGGTGGGGCGGTGAACGTGCCCTTTTGTCCGGCGATCAGGCGCAAGGCCTCCTGGGCGACCTCGGGGCGGTCGGGGAGGGACTGGGCGAGGGCGGGGGCCGCGAGGAGGGCGGCGCTAAGCGCGAGGAGGCGAGGGCGAGAAATGGGCATGGTGGGGTGCGGCAGCGGCGCGAGGGGGGGGGCGCGGCAGGAGTTAGGCGAGGAGTTGCTCGGCGGCGGCGGCGGCGCGGAGCAGGGTGGCTTCGCCGAGGGGGGGGGCGAGCCATTGCAGGCCGATGGGCAGGGCGGGGGCCTCGGCGGTGGGAGGGGTGGTGCCGCAGGGGAGGCTGAGGCCGCAGAGTCCGGCGAGGTTGGCGGCGATGGTGTAGATGTCGGCGAGGTACATCTGGAGGGGGTCGCTGGTGTGGGCGCCGAATTTGAAAGCGGGAGTGGGGCAGGTGGGGCCGAGGAGGACGTCGACTTGGGCAAAGGCTTGGGCGAAATCCTGGCGGATGAGGTGGCGGACTTTTTGGGCTTTGCGGTAGTAGGCGTCGTAGTAGCCGGAGCTGAGGACGTAGGTGCCGAGGATGATGCGGCGTTTGACCTCGGGGCCGAAGCCTTCGGCGCGGGAGCGGTCGTAGAGATCGCGGAGGTTTTCGGGTTGGTCGCAGCGGTGGCCGTAGCGGATGCCGTCGAAGCGGGCGAGGTTGGCGGAGGCCTCGGCGGTGGCGATGATGTAGTAGGCGGCGATGGCGCTGCTGGAGTGGGGGAGGGAGAGGGGGCGGAGTTCGGCGCCGGCGGCTTCGAGGAGGGTGATGGCGCGATCGACTGCGGCGCGGACCGCGGGGTCGATGCCGTCGCCGAAGTATTCTTTGGGGAGGCCGATGCGGAGGCCGCGGATATCGCCTTGGAGGGCGGCGGAGAAATCGGGGACGGGGTCGCGGCGGCAGGTGGAGTCAGCGGGGTCGGGGCCGGCGATGGCTTGGAGGAGGAGAGCGGCGTCGGCGACGCTGCGGGTCATGGGGCCGATTTGGTCGAGGGAGGAGGCGTAGGCGGTGCAGCCGTAGCGGGAGACGCGGCCGTAGGAGGGTTTGAGGCCCACGATGCCACAAAAGGAGGCGGGCTGGCGGATGGAGCCGCCGGTGTCGGTGCCGAGGGTGGCGACGGCGGTGCCGGAGGCGACGGCGGCGGCGGAACCTCCGCTGGAGCCGCCGGGAACGCGGGTGAGGTCCCAGGGATTGCGGGTGATTTGGAGGGCGCTATTTTCGGTGGACGAGCCCATAGCGAACTCGTCCATGTTGAGTTTGCCGAAGGGGATGGCGCCGGCGGCGCGGAGGCGGGTGATGACGGTGGCGTCGTAGGGGCTGATGAACTTCCCGGCGAGCATTTTGGAGCCGCAGGTGAGGGGTTGGCCTTTGACGTTGATGATGTCTTTGATGCCGATGGGGATGCCGCCGAGGGGGAGGGAGAGGTCGGCGCGATGGGCTTCGGCGAGGGCGGTGGGGAAATCGCGCTGCAGGTAGGCGCCAATGGCGGGGTCGTGTTGGGCGATGCTGGCTTCGACGCTGTGGAGGAGGTCGGCGGGGGAGATGTCGCGGGAGAGCAACTGGCGGCGGAGGGCGGCGAGGGGCTGGGTGTGCAGCGGGGAGGACATGCGAGGGGAGAAATGGGGATGAAGCCGAGGGCCGGAGGCGAGGGGCGAGGGGCGGGAGGGGCGGCGCGGGATTACTCCACGACCTTGGGGACAGCAAACTGGTCGCCGACGCGGCGGGGGGCGTTGTGGAGGGCGTCGTCGAGGGGTTGGGGGGGGCGGGCGAGGTCTGGGCGGGTGAAGTCGCAGCCGTGGGCTTCGAGGGAGTGTTCGGGGACGCTGCTGAGGTCGAGGGCGTCGAGTTGGGCCACGTAGTGGAGGATGCGGTCGAGTTGGGAGGCGTAGGCGGCTTCCTCCTCTGGGGTGAGGCTGATGCGGGCGAGTCCGGCGACGTAGCGGACGTTGATGTGGTCTTCCTGGGGCATGGGAGGTGGTAGTTCCACGGGATGGGAGGGATGGCAAGGGGAGCTGGGACCCGCAGCGTTAGGGGGCGGGCTGCTGGCGGGCGGGGCGGTGGGGGCGCAGCTCGGGGGGGACGAAGGCGAGGTCGCTGGCTTCGGCGACGGCGAGGTCGATTTGGGACTGCATGATGTCGTGGGCGACGGGAGGTTGGTAGTCCTGGAGGGAGGCGAGGGCGGCTTCGAGGGGGGAGAGCGCTTGGGTTTTGACGAGGCGGTAAATTTTGACGGCGAGGGCTTCGGCGGCGCCCGGGGTGAGCCAGAGGGGGAGGAGGGGGCGGAGGGATTCGAGGGCCTCGGGGGGGAGGGGGACGTTTTTTCGGGAGCAGAGGGCGCTGAGGAGGTGGCAGGACTCCTCGACGGTGAGGGTGGGGAAGATGGGGATTTTGAGGTCGACGCGGCCGGGGCGTTTGAGGTCGACTTCAATGAGGTCGGGTCGGCTGGAGGCGAGGATCCAGATGATGCGGCCGCGGTTGGGGGCGTGGCTCATTTCTTTGGCCATCATGGAGTAGACGCGGCCGCCGACGCCGCTGTCGCCGTCGCTGCTGCGTTTGCCGAGGGCTTGATCGGCTTCGTCGATGAAGACGTAGCATTTGCCGAGGGCTTGGAGGAGGCTGAAGATTTTTTCGAGGTTGCCTTCGGTGCTGCCGACCCAGCGGTCGCGGAAGTTTTTCAATTTGACGACGGGGACGCCGGCTTCGCCGGCGAGGCATTCGACGAGGAAGGTTTTGCCGGTGCCGACGGGGCCGCAGAAGAGGTATCCCATGGGGAGGGCGGCGGTGTCGTTTTGATGCCAGAGGGCGAGGTCTTGGCGGAGCCAGGCCTTGAGGGGTTCTTGGCCGTGGAGGTCGTCGAGGGTGCGCTTGGTTTCGACGAACTCGATGAGGTCCTGGCAATCTTTTTCGACGAGTTCCTTTTTGAGTTGGGAGAGGTCGTCTGGGCTGAGGGGTTCGCGGCGGTATTCTTTGGATTTGAGGAGGCCTTCGATGGAGACGAGGGTGGCGCCGGAGAGTTGGGCGGCGGGGAGTTCGAAGCGGTTTTCCCAGGGGCCAAGGGCGCAGGGGTATTTGGGGGCGAGGTGGCGGAAGGCCTGGGCGAGTTCGGCGGGCGAGGGGAGGGGGATGCGGATTTTGGAGGAGCGGGGGTCGCGGGCGATGAGGGGGTGGAGGTCGTTGAGATTTTCGGAGAGGAGAAAGGTGGCGAAGGGGTGGGCGGTGAGGAGGGGTTCGCTGGCCCAGGCTTTGACTTGGAGGGCGAGGGCGTTGAGGTCGTAGTTGAGGCCGCCGGGGAGGGCGGGGAGGGCGAGTTGGGCGTCGCGGAGGAGGAAAGCGACGCCGGTGTTGGGGCCACCGGCGCGGCGGAGGTTGGCGGTGTAGCGGGCGTAGTGGGTGAGGAGGTCGATGGCTTCGCGGGGGGCGCGGGGGAGGGAAGAGGGGGCGCTGGGCCAGGCGGCGAAGCGGGAGGCGCCGCGGGCGATGCGGAGGCCGCCGCCCAGGTCATAGGTGAGGACGACTTCGAATTGGGGGATGAGAACCGCGAGGAGGTAGTCTTCGAGGGTGGCCAGGTGGGGCTGGTCTGGCCCGGGGAGGAGGAGGGCGTCTTGAACGTTGCCGTGGAGGATGAACTGACTGGCGGCGTGGCTTTGGTAGAGGGAAGCGACCCCGGCGGCCCAGGGGGGGAGAGGGGAGGAAACGGACATGGCGGGTGGGGAGGAACCGCGCGGCGCGGTCCTAGTAGAGCGACTTGTAGTTGCGGTATTGGCGCTGTTGTTCGCGGGGGGTGAAGTCGCGGTTGGCGCGCTGCCAGATTTCTTGTCGGGTGAGGGTGCGCACCGTGGTGAGGAGGGCGATCAGGCCGGGCAGGAGGAAGAGGCCGCAGATCAAGCCCGCTTTAGTCGAGGAAAAGCGGGCGCGGGCCACCAAAATGCTGCCGACGATCCACAAAAAGTAGCCGAGTGCGGCCGCGGTGGCGAGGGAGGCGTTGCGGTCGACTTTTTGGGGCAGGGAGTCGAAAAAGAAATAGGCGGCGTAGGTCAGGAGGACGGCGCCGAGGAAAATGAGGGTGGCGCCCAGCATGGGGCTGGCGCGATAGGGGTCTTTCACGTTGAGGGAAGTGGGGCTTATTCGCTTTGGAGGGGGCCCATGGACTTGGTGGGCTCAGCGGCGGGGGGGGCGAGGGGCTCGGTGGCGGCGGGTTTTTCGAGGGCGATGCCGGCGGCGGCGGCGAAGTCGGCGAGGGCCAAGTCTTCGAGGGCGGATTGTTCGCCGGCTTTGGCGCTGATGGCGGAGAGGTCGATGCTGTCGCGGGCGACGCGGGCCCGGCCGGAGGCTTGTTCCTTGTCTTCGCGGACGATGTGTTCGAGGCGGTTGAGGGTATCGCCAGCGGAGCCGATTTCGTTGATCATGCCGGAGGCCATTTCGTTGAGTTCGGCGGTGGCTTGGGCGATTTTGGCTTCGTTGATGCCGCGCTTGAGGCTTTCGATTTTGTCGCGGGCCGCTTTGACGCTGACGTCGCGAGCGTTGAGGAGTTCTTTGTAGGTTTTTTCGGCTTCCTCCATTTGCTGGCGGATGGTTTCGTGTTCTTTTTTGGCCTGCTGATGGCGGAGGGCGTATTGTCCGGCGAGCTCTTTATTTCCGGCGCGGAGGTGGGCGAGGACCTTGGCGTGGAGGTCTTTTTCTTCGGCTTCGAGCGAGCGGGTTTGGCTGATGAGGCGTTCGCAGAGGGCGGCGTGCCCGGCGAGGCCCTTGTTGTACTTGGCGATTTGGTCGCGAAGGTTTTCCTTTTCAACGTCGAGGAGGGCTTCGGGATTTTTCCGCTCGAGGCCGCCGATGAAGAGGCCAAAGAAGCCTTTGAAGAGATTGCCGAGGCGTTTGAACATGGGATGCGAAGAGGTGCGGGTTGACGAATGGTGCGGCGGCAATAAGGATGGGCAATCCGTCCCGACAAGTTTTATTCGCAGCCATCCCCATGAGTTCCACTGACCCCTATGCCGTGCTGCAATTGTTGCAGGCGCATTTGGAGGGGCGCCTGCGGGCAGGGGAGTCGCGGCTCTGGCTGCAGGCGGAAGCGGCGCGGTCGCTGCGGGAATTGGTGCGGATGGAGTTGCGGCCGCGCGCGGCGGAGGAATGGACGCGGGCGGAGGAAGCGGAGCACCGCCTGTGCGAGGCGCCGGTGGAGTTGGCGGTGGCGGAATTGCCAGGTGTGAAAGCGGCGGAGCTGGAGAGCGGTGCTGCGGAACATCCGCAGCGCTTGGTCCTGCCGGAGCCGACCCAGGCGGTGAAGCGGACGGTCGAGGAGAAGGAAGCGGCCTTGGCGGGTTTGCGCGAGCGGGCGCGGCGGGCCTTGGGGGGGCGGATGGTGGGGGGAGGAGGCGCGGTGGAGGCGCCGTTAGTTTTCGTGGGGGACGCGCCGGGGGCGCACGAGGAGGAGGAGGGGCGTCCCCTGGCGGGGCCGCCCGGGCAATTGCTGGGAAAAATCCTGCAGGCGATGGGGCTGAGTCGGGACCAGGTGTATGTGACGACGGTGTATCCCTGTCGACCGTCGGCGGAGCCTGGGGAGGATCGGGCGCCGACGCTGGAAGAAATGGCGCAGGGCGCGGCATTTGTGCGGGAGGAGATCGCCCTAGTGGGACCGCGGGTGGTGGTGGCGCTGGGGGAATGGGCGGGGCAAGGGCTGGCGGGGGCGGCGGCGCAGCGGGGCCAGTTTGTGGAGTGGGAGGGGATTGCGCTCATGACCACGCTGCATCCGGCGGAGTTGCTGGAGAAGGAGCGGGAGGGCGCGGCGGCGGTGATGGCGGCGAAAGCGAGGCTGTGGCAGGATTTGCTGCAGGTCATGGAGCGGGCGGGCCTGCCGATTTCGGAGCGGCAGCGAGGGTATTTTCCGGCCAAATGAGCATTCTTAACATTGTGAGGAGACACCCTATGAGAAGAGTAAGCGCGCGGCGACTGGGCGGGGGATGCTGGGGGCTGATTTGCCTGATATGGCTGGGGCTCTTTGTGGGGGCGGGGTGGGGGCATCCGATTTTGCAGAATCCGATTTGGATTGAGGTATCGCCGGAGCGGCTCAAGGTGAAATTGTATGTGAGCATGCGGGAGCTCAATGTGGTGCAGGGACTGCCGATTGCGGCGGATGGGGCGGTGGACCTGGAGGAGGCGGAGGAGGCGGCGCCGCGGCATGCGGCCTATGTTTTGGAGCACCTGCGTTTTTGTGGGGATGGGCGGGAGCTGGCGGGAAAGGTGCAGCGGATCGATCCGCCGAAGCACGTGGGCAAGGGTGTGGAGGCCCCCGACCGGGCGCACTTTATCTATTGGTTGGAGTATCCGCTGGCGGTGCCCCCGGCGGCGCTGACGTTTTCGCACCGCATGGTGGTGGAGTTTCCCTCGGCTCCGGGGGTGCCCTGGGATCTGAGTTATGCCTATCGCTTTGCCGCGGGAGAGGCCCCGCCGACCCAGTTTGGGGCGATTTCGCGGGGGAGCGAGGTGAGTTATGCCACTGGGTTTGCCGCGGCGGCGGCGCCAGGGGCAGGGGCAGGGGCAGGGGCAGGGGCAGGGGCAGGGGTGGAGGGGCGGCGGCTGGGATGGTGGGCGGCGGGCCTGCTGGGAGCGGCCTTGG
Organism: Verrucomicrobiales bacterium; assembly: GCA_947460575.1. Taxonomy (GTDB): domain Bacteria; phylum Verrucomicrobiota; class Verrucomicrobiia; order Verrucomicrobiales; family V1-33; genus CAIZWU01. The sequence goes on from CANHIJ010000026.1 coordinate 20,295, forward strand.
GCTTGGGGGTGCTGAGCCGGGCGGGCCTGGCGCGGATGCTGGGGTGGTTGGCGCTGGCGTGGCTCGGGGGGTGGGTTCTGAGTATGGGGGTGGCGCTGCCGGGTTTTCTGGCGGCGGCGGCGGGCGGCATTGGAGTTTTGCTGGTGGCGGCGGATGCGATTCATGGTCCCGAGGGGGAAGGGCGGGGACGGCGCTGGGCGCTGGCGGGTATGTTTGGGGTGGCGGTGGGCTGGGCGGCGGGGAGTGGGGGCCTGGCTGGGGGCTCTGCGGCGGGGGCCCTGGCGGCGCTGGGCGGAGGCTGTGGGGCCGGGGCGCTCTTGGGGGGAGGCCTTTGGGCTGGAGGGGGGCGACGTGGGCGGCGGCAGCTGCTTTCGCTGGTGGTTTGCCTGGGAGGGGTGGCCGTTTTGTTGGCGGGATTGGGCATTCCGCCGTGGGCGGGATGGCTCGGCCGACTGGGGAGCTGAAGCGGGCGATCTTCAGATTTAGTGGAAACCAGGCGACAGAACCCAAATACGGGGTATAGCTGCCCGTTTTATGGAAAAGCGACCGTTCAGTGAATTAGGTCTTTCAGCCGCCGCGCTGAAAGCAGTGGAAAAATTAGGGTATGAGGAGGCGTCGCCGATTCAGACGGCATCAATCCCCATTTTGTTGACGGGGCGGGACCTAGTGGGGCAGTCGCAGACGGGGTCGGGAAAGACGGCGGCCTTTGTATTGCCTGCCTTAGACCTGATCGACCACGACGGGAAGTATCCGCAGCTGTTGATTTTATGTCCGGCGCGGGAATTGGCCATGCAGGTGGCGGAAGAGGTGCACAAATTGGCGGCCTTTATGCCTAAAATTCACGCGGTGCCGATTTACGGCGGGGCGTCCTACGAGCGGCAGTTTTACGAATTGAAGCGGGGTCCCCAGGTGGTGATTGGGACGCCGGGGCGGGTCATGGACATGATGGATCGGCGGGCCTTGGACTTGAGCCGGATCAAGATGGTAGTGTTAGACGAGTGCGACCGGATGTTGGACATGGGCTTCCGGGACGACATGGAGAAGATTTTGGGCGCGGCTCCAGCGGGGCGGCAGACGGTCTTTTTCAGCGCCACGATGCCGGCGCCGATCCGCGATTTGATCGGCCGCTACTCGGCCAATGTGGAGCACATTCGGATTGCGGCCAAGGACGTCACCGTGCCTACCGTGGAGCAGGTTTTTTACGAGGTGCCGGCGCGGAATAAGCCGGACGCCTTGATGCGCTTGATCGACATGCAGAACGTGCGCTTGGGCATCGTGTTCTGCAACACGCAGCGGATGGTGGACGAGTTGACGGATTTATTGCAGGGGCGAGGCTATTCGGCGGACCGGTTGCACGGGGGGATTACTCAGGCGATGCGGTCGCGGACCATTGAGAAGTTCCGCAAGAGCGGGTTTGATTTGCTCATTGCCACGGATGTGGCGGGGCGCGGGTTGGATGTAGAGGAAGTGGACTTGGTGGTCAATTTCGACTTGCCGTGGGATCCGGAAGACTACGTGCACCGGGTCGGGCGGACCGGGCGGGCGGGGCGCAAGGGCTTGGCCTTCACGCTGGTGAGCGGGCGGGAGATCTACAAATTGCAGGCGATTGAGCGGTTTACGCGCAGTCGGATCCGCCGCGGCAACGTGCCGACCCTGGGCGAGGTGGAGGAGAAGCGGGCCGGGGGCTTTTTGGACAAGGTGCGGGAACGGCTGACGACGGGCCGGTTCAAGCCGCAGGACGGCATGGTGGAGCAATTGTTGGAAGAGGGGCATTCCTCGACCGATATTGCGAGTGCGCTTTTCCACGAATTGTTGGCGGCGAGCGGGTTTGAGCCCGAGGTGGGTCGCCCCGCGAGTGCGCCAGTGCGTCCGGCGGTGAAGCCGGTGCCCCTAGCCAAGCAGGAGCGGGCGGCCGCGGAGTTCGTCCGAGCGGATGAAATGGTCCCGGAGGCCAAGCCCGCGAAGTCGACCAAGGTGGCGGCAGAGGTCGCGGAAGCGCCGAAGGTTGTGGTGGTGCCCAAAGTTGTGGCGGCACCCAAGGTGATCCCAGCCGCCAAAGTGGCGGTGGATGCGCCGGTAGCGGAAGCGCCTGCGGCAGAGGTCGCGCCGGCCGCAGAGGCGGCCGGGAAGCCCGCGGCGGTGAAGCCTGCGGCGGCGAAGCCCGCGCCCGTGGTCAAGGTCAAGCCCAAGGCGATTGCGCCGCTGGACGAGGAGGAGGAGATCCAGTTTGGGCGAGATGAGGAGTTTGCGCGGCCGGGCCCGGTGCGGGAATCCCGCGAGCCGCGCAAGGAGGAACCAACCGGCAAGTTTGGCGGGGGGGCACACGAGATGGTGACCTTGCCGGCTGCGGCGCGGGGCTTTCAGTGGGTGCGCGTGGGAGTGGGCAAGAACCAGGGATTTGGGCCGCGCGAGATCGTGGACCTCTTTGCCAACGGGGCGCTCAATTTTCCGCCGCAGGCGGTGGGTCAGATCAAGTTGATGGAGGACCAGAGTTTTTGCCAGATCCACAGCACCCACAGCAAAACGCTGGTGGCGGACATGGAAGGGGCGGAGCACGATGGGCGCGCCCTTAAGGTGAGTTTCGCAGCCCGCGGGCCGTCGCACTACGGTCCTGGGGGAGAAGGCCGCCCGCCGCGCTTTGCCGGAAAACCCGGGGGCAAGCCGCCTTTTAATCGGGATGGCCCGCCGCCCCGCAGCGCCGGGGGCAAGCCGCCCTGGAAGAAGAAGCCTTAAGCTTGGCCGGTAGGGCCGAGCTAGGATTTTTCCGCAGGGACCCTGGGGGCGCGCTTGGCGTCTCCGGGGTTTTGTGCGTTTGGGGATGAGGTTCGGCTGGGGTTGGCCTCGTTGAGCTGGGCATGAGCCGCCGCAGCGGGGGCCACCTTCCGCCGACCACGGTTTTCGCAAGCCGACTTTGACGCCGCCCGGCAACCTGTCCAACAAGCGCTTGGGCGGCTTATTCTTCTTTGGACTTCTCCTTCCAGGTGCTCTGGACGTAGACCTCGCGGAGTTGCTTGAAGTCGATTTTGGTGGGGCTGTCCGTCATGAGGTCGGCGCCTTTGTTATTTTTGGGGAAGGCGATGACTTCGCGGATGCTGTCTTCGCCGCTGACGAGCATGGCGATGCGGTCGAGGCCGAGGGCGAGGCCGCCGTGGGGGGGGGCGCCGAAGCGGAAGGCGTCGAGGAGGTGGCTGAACTTTTCTTGTTGGGCTTCGGGAGAGATGCCGAGGACGCCGAACATTTGAGCTTGGAGGTCTTTTTCGTGGATGCGGATGGAGCCGCCGCCGAGTTCGTAGCCATTGAGGACGACGTCGTAGGCGACGGCGCGGACTTTAGCGTAGTCTCCGGCTTCGAGGTGGGGGAGGTCTTCGGCCTTGGGGCGAGTGAAGGGGTGGTGGACGGCAACCCAGGCGCTGTCTTCGGGGCTGTAGGCGAGAAGGGGGAAATCGACGACCCAGAGGAAATGGAAGGCGGTGCTGTGGAGGTTGATTTCCATCATGGTGGCGACGTCGAGGCGGGTGCGGCCGAGGACGGTGCTGACCATTTCCCAAGCGCCGGCGACGAAGAAGACGAGGTCGCCTTCTTCGATGGTGAGGGTGGCGATGAGGGCGGCTTTTTCGGAGTCGGTGAAGAACTTCCAGAGGGGGGATTTGTATTCGCCGCCTTCGCACTTGATGAAGGCGAGGGTTTTGACGGGGAGGCCGGCTTGGATGGCGAGTTCGTTGAGGCGGTTCATTTGGCCGGTGGTGATGCCGGCGAAGCCTTTGGCGTTGATGGCGCGGACGACGCCGCCTTGGTCGAGGGTGCTGCGGAAGATTTTGAAGGTGGTGTCGGCAAAGACGGCGGCGAGGTCGACGATTTTCATGTCGAAGCGGGTGTCCGGCTTGTCGCTGCCGTAGTCGTCCATGGCCTGTTGGTAGGTCATGCGAGGGAAGGGGAGGGGGATCTCGCGGTCGAGTCCGGCCTTAAACATGCGGGCGAGGAGGCCTTCGATGAGGGGGTAGATGTCTGCTTCGCCGATGAAAGAGGCTTCGATGTCGATCTGGGTGAATTCGGGCTGGCGGTCGGCGCGGAGGTCTTCGTCGCGGAAGCAGCGGGCGATTTGGAAATATTTCTCGAGGCCGGCGACCTGGAGCATTTGTTTGTATTGCTGGGGGGCCTGGGGGAGGGCGTAGAAGCGGCCGGGGCTGAGGCGGGAGGGGACCAGGAAATCGCGGGCGCCTTCAGGGGTGGGGTTGGAGAGGATGGGGGTCTCGACCTCGATGAAGCCGGATTCGTCGAGGAAATTGCGGGCCGCGGTGGTGATTTTGTGGCGCAGGCGGAGGTTGCGGCTCATGCGGGGGCGGCGCAGGTCGAGGTAGCGGTATTTCAGGCGCAGGTCCTCGTTGGAGATTTCCTTGTCGATCTGGAAAGGGAGGACGTCGGCCTTGTTGAGGAGGGTGAGTTGGGCGGCGACGAGTTCGATTTCGCCGGTGGCGACCTTGCTGTTTTCGGTGCCGGGGAGGCGGGCGGCGACGCGGCCGCTGACCATGATGACGTCTTCGTCGCGGAGCTTATGGCTGGCGGCGGCGGCCTCGGCATTTTCCTCGGGGCGGAAGACGATTTGGGTGATGCCTTCGCGGTCGCGGAGGTCGACGAAGATGACGCCGTGGTGGTCGCGCACGCTGTTGACCCAACCGGCTAGGGTTACGGTTTGGCCCTGGTGAGCGGGGCGGAGTTCGTAGCAGTGATGGGTGCGATACATGGGAAAACAGGGGAAAATGGGGAGCGCGCAGACTGCCCCAGAATCGGGGGGCGGCAAGCGGTGGTTTTGCCGCGGGGCGGGGCCCAGGCCGGGAGCGGCGGGGGCCTCAATGGCGCGGGGGGCAGTTAAGAAGTTGCGGGAGGGCGAGGGCTGGGGGAGGGTGGGGAATGCGATCAGACGATTTTACAATTCCGGGGGTGGTGCAGGATTTTTACCCCAGGGTGGGCCTGGTGTTGGGGTCGGGGCTGGGGCGGTTTACCGACCGGGTGGAGGTGGCGGCGCGGGTGCCGTACCGAGATTTGGCGCTGCCGCAGAGCGGGGTGCCGGGGCACGACGGGGAGATGGTGCTGGGGACGGTGGGGGGGACGCGGGTGGCGATCTTGTCCGGCCGGGTGCATTTGTACGAGGGGCGGGGGGCCAAGGAGGCGACTGCGGGGGTGCGGCTGCTGGGAGCGCTGGGGGTGCGGCAGCTGATTTTGACCAATGCCGCGGGGACGCTGAACGATGCGTTTCGGCCGGGGGAATGGATGATGTTGACGGACCACTTAAATTTGACCGGGGAGTCGCCGCTGACGGGGGGGGCGCATTTCGTGGACTTGTCGGAAGTCTACAGTTTGGCGCTGCGGGCCCGGTTTTTAGCGGGGGCGGCGGCGCAGGGGCTGCGCTTGCACGGGGGCGTGTATGCGGGATTGCGGGGGCCGCAGTACGAGACCCCGGCCGAGATCCGCATGCTGCGGGCTCTGGGGGCGGACGCGGTGGGGATGAGCACGGTGCTGGAGGCGATCCAGGCCCGGGCGCTCGGGATGGAGGTGGCGGCTTTTTCCTGTTTGACCAACTGGGCCGCCGGAATGGCCGGGCCCCTGAGCCACCAGGAAGTGGTCGAAGTCGGCGCCGAGGCCGCGGGCGCCCTGGCCGACTTGCTGGAGGAAGGATTGCGCGGGCGGTGAAGTCCGGGCGTTTCTGCGCTCGACGTCGGGGAGTCATCTGCCATAAAGAGTGATTATCTGTTTCTCCTTAATGTATGCGAATCCCCCGCTGGTTTTTTTGGTTGGTGCTCTACGGGGCGGGGACCTTTGGGTGGATGGTGTACTTTGAGCATGGGCCGGGGTGGGATCGGTTTTGGGCTGGGGCGCGGGCGGAATTGCTGCGGGGTTGGGAAGGTCTAGAGCGCCGCGTCGCCGGGAGGGGAAAATAAGTTTATGAGTTTTCGCTTAGAAATGTTGCAAGTGGCGCGGCTGGCTCCGGGGCTTTTGGGAGAAGCGGCGGATTTGGTGGAGGGATTTTTGCGGAGTCGGATGACGCCGGAGGGGGCGTTTGGCGACCGGGAGGGGCGGAGCGACTTGTATTATACGGTGTTTGGGATGGAGGGTTTATTGGCGCTGCAGCGGGAGCCGGAGTGGGCCGCGCTGGTGGGTTGGCTGGAGACATTTGGGGGCGGGGCGGGCTTGGATTTTGTGCACTTGTGCTGTTTGGCGCGGTGTTGGGATGCGGTGCCGCGCGGGTTTGGGGGACTTGGGGAGGAAGCGGCCACGGGATTGCTCGGGCGGCTGGAGGGGTATCGGTCGGGGGACGGGGGATTTAACCAGCGGAAGGGGGCGGCGCGCTGCACCGCCTACGGGAGTTTGCTGGGCTGGGCCGCGCACGGCGACCTAAAGGCGCCTGGGCTGGACCCCGGGGCCTTGCTGGGGTGTTTGGAGGAGCTGCGGTCGGGGGACGGGGGCTTTGGCAATGAGCCGGGCCTGCCGCAGGGGAGCACCCCGGCCACGGCGGCGGCGGTTTCGCTGCACCGGCATTTGCGGCGGACGCCAGATGGGGCGGCGGGGCAGTGGCTTTTGGGGCAGGTGCATCCCGGGGGCGGCTTTAAGGCCATGCCGGGGGCGCCGCTGCCGGATTTGCTGTCCACGGCGGTGGCCTTGCACGCGCTGGACGGGATGCAGGTTTCCTTTGCGGGGCACAAAGAGGCTCTGCTGGACTTTGTGGATAGCCTGTGGAGCGCGGAGGGCGGGTTTCACGGGCACTGGGCGGACGACGAGTTGGATGTGGAGTACACGTATTATGGCCTTTTGGCGCTGGGGCACTTGGCGCTGTGAGTGGGGGGCGGGGGCACGAGGTAAGGGCGATGCCGAGCTTGCTTTTGGGGTCGGGCCGAGCTAGAAAAGGAGGCATGTCCGCCGCGCCTTCCTCGCACCCTGAGTCTGGGTCCCTTCTCGGCAAGGGGATGTGGCTGGGGTGGGCGGCGGTGCTGGCGGTTTTTTTTATGTTTTTGCCACGGTTTGGGCCGACCGGGGGGAATACGACGTGCGGGTGGCTGATTTCGACTTGGACCGCGGAGACCAGCTACGAGCACGGCTGGCTGGTGGTGGGGCTGATGGCTTGGCTGGGGTGGCGGGCGCGGCCGGGCCTGCTGGCCGAGGAGCTGCGGCCATCCGCGCTGGGGCTGGGTTTAGTGGGCGTGGGGGTGCTCCTTTTTGTAGGCGGGTGGCGCTTGATCCAGCCGCGCATCAACGTGGTGGCGCTGCCCTTTTTGGTGTACGGCTCGGTGGTCTACATGGCGGGCTGGGCGCGGGCGCGGCACCTGATTTTTCCGCTGAGCATGGTGGCCTTTGTGATTCCGCTGCCGGGGATTCAGCAGATGACTACTGGGCTGCAGATCATGGCGACTAAGATGGCCTACCATGCCACGAAATTGTTTGGGATGCAGACTGAGATCGCGGGCAACCGGGTCTACGATCCCACGGGCAACTGGGGAAATTGGGAGATCGACGAGGGCTGCAGCGGGATTCGCTCCATCGTGGCCCTGACCCTGGTGACCTATGTTTACGGAATGACGGCGCACCGGAAGTGGAAGGAGCGGGCGGTGATTTTCGCGGCCTGCATCCCGATCGCGATTTTGGCCAATGCGGTGCGGGTGACTTCGATTTTGGTGGTGGCCCGGATCAATGTGGATTTTGCCAAAACGACCTGGCACGACTATTCGGGATTTATGTCGTTTGGGGCGGCGCTTTTTTTGTTGATGGTGCTGAGCAAGGTGATGCGGCAGGGGCTGAAGGCGCTGCGGCCGAAGGTTACGGTGACGCGGGTGGACGGCCGGGGGCCGGGTTCGGCCGGGGCCCCAGGGGCGGCGGGAACGGCCTCAGTTGATCTCTATTGAACGGTATGTTGAAGCGCTTTTTCTTGTTGCACGCGGTCCTCGCTGGGGGGCTGAGTTTGGTTTTTCTGCTCCCGAAGTCTCCGCCGCTGCAGGCGTCGGCGGTGTCGCTGGAGATGCCCAATTTGCTGGTGCTGTCGGGCTGGACCGCGGGCCCCAAGATTGAGCCTTCCGAGAAGGAGTTGAAGGCCCTGGCGCAGGATACTAATTTTTCGCGGCGCAATTACTACCGCGCGGCGGGACTGGAGGCGCCGCGGGGCTCGCGGGAGATGTTGCAAGCCTCGATCGTGCTCTCGGGCAAGGACATCAACAACAGCGTGCACCGGCCCGAGCGCTGCCTGCCCGCCCAGGGCTTAAACTTGGTGAGCAGCCGGGATTTTCCGGTCCAGCTCAAAGGCGGGCAGAAGATTACGCTCAAGCGGCTGGTTTGCACGGGGTCGGATCTGGAGACTAAGGCCAGCTATACCCACTTAAATTACTATTGGTTCGTGGGGCACGACAGCGTGCAGCACAGCCACTACGGGCGGACGTTTAAGGATATGAGGGACCGCCTCATGGAGGGCTACGACCAGCGCTGGGCCTACATCACGGTCAGCACCAACCTGGTGCGCTCCCTGGCCAGGGACGAGAGCGGGCAGGAGTTTTTGACCAGCAAGCTGAGCGAGGAGGAGACGGACCGCAACGTGGCCGAGTTTGTCGCCGAGTTGGCGCCGGAGATTTTGGATTTGTCGGCCGTCAAGGAGTGGCATTAGGGCGGGCCCAGCATTAGGGCGGGCCTAGGAGCCTAGGGGGCTCTGGGATCAGGGGGGTCAGGGAGCGCGAGGTTTGAGGCGGAGGAGGTGGAAGGTGAATTCCGGCTCGATGCCGTGGCGGGTGCTGATTTTTTCGAAGAGGGCGGGGTCGTCGAGGAGGGGGAAGCCTTCGGGTTGGTTGAGGCGGTTGAGGGCTTCGTAGCCGAGGGCGACGAGGAGGGGGCGTTGGTCGCGGCGGGCTTCGTCGATGAGGGCTTGGAGGGCGGGGGCGGATTGGCTGCGGATGTCGCGGAGGGCGGGTTCGTAGCACTGGAGGACGTGGGAGCCGAGGCCGTAGCCGACGGGGATGGTGCGGGGGCCGCCGAGGCGGCGGAGGTCGGCGGCGGTTTCGCGGAAGGGAGCGTAGCTGCGGGTGAGCAGGAGGCGGGTTTGGGGGAAGGTGAGGGCCGCGAAGCCGAGGAGGGCGGCGCCGGGAAGGAGGGGGCGGCGGGCGCGGCTGAGTCCGATGGCGACGAGGAGGAGCAGGGGGATGCTGGAGGCGAGGAGGAAGCGGTGGTAGAAGTAGAAGCCGGAGAGGTTGACGGCGAGGAGGAAGGCGGCGCTGGCGGCGAGGACGGCGAGGAGGACGACGGCGCTGCGCGTTTGGCAGCGGAGGAGGTAGCGGGCGCCGACGAGGGCGGCGACGGCTCCACTCAGGATGAGGAGGAGGAGGCCGGGGTCGGCCAGGTGCGGCAGGTTGGCGGGGCCGGGGTCGGCCGCGGGATCCATGCCGGCGGCGACTTGGGAGAGGGTGCGCCGGAGGTAGGCCGGGGTGAGGAGGTTGCCGTCGCCGTTGCGCGGGCCCCAGGTGGCGGCTTGGAGGAGATTGGGGAGGAAGGCGACGAGGAGGAGGGCGGCCGCTATGAGGTTGATAAGGCCCCACTGGGCGAGGCGGCGGAGGCGGTCCGGCCCGGGCTGGCGCCAGATGAGAAAGGAGGCGGCGAGGGCCAGGGCCAGGGCGGCGCTGAAGTGGCTGACGACGTGGGCCCACATGAGGAGGAATTGGCAGAGACCGGCGAGCCACCACCAGCGGCGCGACCCGGCGGGGTCGGCGGTAGCCCGCTCCAAGGCATAGAGGGCCGCGGTCATAAAAAAGAGCGCCAGGCCGTAGCTGCGGGCATCGGCGCCATAGCGGATCAGCCAAGGGTGAATCGCAATGAGGAGGGCGGCGATGAGGCCCGCGCGGGGTCCGGCGAGGCGCCGGGCGAGGAGGGCGGCGAGGGCCACGGTGCCGAGGCTGGCGAGGAGCACGGGGAGGCGCAGCGCCAGTTCGCACAAGTGGCCTGGGGGAGCGTGGGTCAGGCGGGCGTAGAGGGAGTGGCTGAGTTTGGAGGGGAGTGTTAGGATTGGGTGGTTGGTGGGCTTGTTGTAGTACCAAGCGGCGCGGGCCCAGGAAGTGGGCTGGAAAGTGGGGGAGTCGGGGTGGCGGGGATCTTGGCGCCACTCGCCGAGGGTGGCGAATTTGGCGTTCCAGAGTTCGTCCCACCAGAGGCTGCCGGAGGCGAGGGGGAGGCGGAGGGTGGCCGCGAGGACGAGAATGGCGAGGAGGGCGGGGCCGAAGGCGCGGGAGGCGCGAAGGGGGGCGGGCGGCGGGGCGGGAAGGGCGGGAGTGGAGCGCGCGGGGGGGTGCCACCAGCGGAGGGTGAGGAGGGCGAGGGCGAGGAGGGCGAGGGCGGCGAGGGTCGCCCAGTGGGTGCCGAGGACGGCGGCGTCCTCCCATTTGAAGGGGGCCGGGGAGGGGCCGGGGGCGGCGGTCCAGCGGGCGGCGGCGCGCTGAAGGAGTTTGGGGGAGACGACTTGGGAGCGGAGCAGGGCCGCGAGGGCGGCGAGGAGGAGCAGGAGAGCCGCGGTGGCGGGATAGGGCACCCAGCGCTGGAGGAGGGAGGGCGGGCGAGAAGACATGTTATGCGAAGCGGATCATGTCTTTGAGGAATTGGCCCCAAAGATAGAAGCAGCCGCGCCAGGAATAGCGGAAGGTGCCTTCGCCGGATGCGGTGATGAGGCCGCGGCGCAAACTGTGTTGGACTTGGGAGTCTAGATCGGCCTCGAGGAGGGCGGGGAGGGCGGCTTCATCGGCGCTTTGGAGGTCGTCGTGGGCGATGTGGAGGAGGGCGAGGGTAGAGCGGTGTTCGGCGAGGAGTTCGACGAAGGAATCGGCCGCGGGCACGGGGTGGAGCTGCACTTTGGGAGGGGAGGGCATGCTCTGGGCGAAGGGGTAATTGGTGGTAGTGAGGACGCGGCCGCCGCAGGCGCGGCAGGTGATGCTGACGAAGGCCACGCTCATGGCGGCCTGCTGGTTGAGGTGGATGGCGGCTTCGGTGCGCGTGGGGGCGTGGTAGTAGAGGCGGAGGAATTGGTGCATTTCCTCCCAATCGAGGCCGATGTCGTCGACTTGGGTGAAGCCTTCAGCTTCGAGTTCCTCGCTGAGTTCGGCGAGTTGGGGAAAATCGCGGCGGCTCGGGGGGAGGCGAGGGAGGAGGCGGCGGGTGAGGGGGAGGCGGAGGTGGCGGATGCGGAGGACGATTTCGACCCAGGGGAGGAAGAACCAGGCGCTGAGGGCGGCAGCTCCGGCGAGGTGGGAGCCGCTGAGGAGCCAGCCCGCGAGGTAGGTGGCGGCGAGGTAGCAGAGGGCGCCGACGCGGCGGGTGAGCGGGTGGGCGAAGGAGCGGAGGGCGTGCCCACAGGCGGCGGTTCCCCCGATGATCAGCAGTTCATTCATCGAGAAGGCCTGGTAGCCGCAGCCTTTGGCGCGGTCAATCGACGGTTTGGCGGGAACCGCGGGCGGGGGGCGCCGCCAGGGACGGTTTGCGCCCGTGGGGGGTGCCGCGGAGGCGCTGGTTGATTTCGATGTATTCGGCGCCGCTGAGGACGATGAGGGAGGAGTAGTAGACCCAGATGAGGAGAAGAACTACGGAGCCGGCGGCGCCGAAGGTGCTCAGGGTGCTGCTGCGCCCGAGATACCAGGCGAGGCCGAACTTCCCGAGCTCAAAGAGCAGGGCGGTGACGAGGGCCCCCGTCCAAACGTCGCGCCAAGGGAATTTTAAGTCGGGAAGGATTTTAAAGATGAGGGCGAAGAGGAGGAATTCGATGGCAAAAGCGATCGCGAAGCCGAGGAGGGCCCAGGCTTCCACGGGGAGGGCAAATTGATTGACCAGCCAGCTGCGCAGGACCGCGAAGGTGCTGGAGAGGAGCACCGAGAGGAGGAGGAGGGAGCCGGAGGCGAGCACCATGGCAAAGGAGAGGAGGCGGTCGCGGACGAAGTGAGTGATGCCGCGGCCGTGGCGGCTGCGGAGGCCCCAGATGTGATTCAGGGAGTCCTTGAGCTCGACGAAGACCCCGGTGGCGCCGTAGAGGAGGGTGGCGCCGCCGAGGAGGGCGGCGGCGGAGTGATTGTCTTTGGAGAGGGTGACGCCGCGCACCAATTGTTCGAGGGCGGCGGCGGCTTGGGCGCCCATGAGGGTGGTGAGTTGCAGGTGGAGCTCGCCTTCGATCGCCTGAGGTCCGAGCACCTTGGCGATGATGGTCATGGCCAGCAGGAGCAGGGGGGCCATGGAGAAGAGGGCGAAGTAGGCGATGGCGGCGCTCTGGCGGGGGAGGCGGTCGTTAGACCAGGCCTCGCTGAAGGCGACGACAAAGCGGCGGAGATGGGTCATGGGGAAGCAAGGGAGCGAAAATGGAGGAGAGAAAGCGGGAAGCTGCGCCGCGCTGGGCTAGGCAAACCGCCGGTAGACAGGGCGGGGAGGCGAGGGGAGAATAGCCGAGAAAGGAGGAGGCGGGGGCCGCGCGGGCGGATCTGCCCGCCGCGGGCGGCCTTTTTTATTTTTTACCAACCCAAACGCATGGAGACTCGCCCGATTTTAGGTTTAGAGGTGGCTGTAGCTACTTATGAAACGGCGGGGGCGCGGATTTTTGAGCTGGCGCGGGATCGCGCGCGGGTGAGCGCGGTGGAGGCGGCCAACACCATGGTGGTGACGAAGGCGCGGCACGAGGCGGCCTTTGGGGCCGTGATGCGGCGCTTTGATCTGATTTTGCCCGACGGGATGCCTTTGGTGTGGGGCTTGAATCGGCAGTTGCCGCCGGAGCGGCGGCTCAAGGATCGGGTGTACGGGCCGAGCCTGATGCTGGCGCTCTGGGAGGCCTCGCAGGGGCAGGAGGATTTGAGCCATTATTTGCTGGGGGGGACGGAGGAAATTTTGGAGGCGCTGGAGGCGCATTTGGGGGAAAAATATCCGGGGGCGCGCTTGGGGGGGAGCTATGCGCCGCCGTTTGGCACCTGGTCGGATGCGGAAAACGAGCACATTTTCCGCCAGATTCGGGAGAGCGGGGCCAACTTAATATGGGTGGGGCTAGGCTGTCCCAAGCAGGAGGCGTGGATTGCGCAGCACTGGGATCGGCTGCCGCCGGGAGTGTATTTTGGGATTGGCGCGGCCTTTGCCTTCCACGCAGGGAAGGTCCGGCAGGCGCCGGCCCTCGTGCAGCGCCTGGGGCTGGAGTGGGCTTTTCGCCTGGCGGCGGAGCCGCGGCGGCTCTTTAAACGCTATTTAAAATACAATAGTTTATTTCTCTGGTATAGCCTGAGGGAGCGCGGAGCGGGCTTCGGCCGGTAAAGCCGCGTGCCCCGCGGAGCGCCTCGCCGGAGCACGAAGCGTTTTCTGCATTGCAATTGCCCCCGCTTCCATTCACCTGCCGTGCTAAACCCCGATTACCCCATGAACATCCCTCCCACCTACGCCGTGATTCTCGCCGGAGGCAGCGGCCGCCGCTTTTGGCCGCTCAGCCGCGATACCCGCCCCAAGCAATTGCTTCAGCTTTTCGGGGGCAAAACCCTGCTGGAACACGCCTTGAATCGCCTAGAAGGCTTGGTGCCGCGGGAAAATATCCTCATTTTGACCAACCGCGAACAGGAGGAGGCCGTGCGGGCCATTTTGGGCGAGGCCATTCCCGCGGAAAATATTCTCTCCGAGCCCGCCAAGCGGGACACCGCGCCGGCGATTGCGCTGGGCATTGGCTGGGTGGCGGCGCGCGACGCCAGCGCGGTGATGATGGTGCTTCCCGCCGACCAATTGATCCAGGACGAGGCCGCCTTTCGCCGCTGTCTCGGCGGCGCGGTGGCGGTGGCCCATCGCACCCAAGCTCTGGTGACCATTGGGATCAGTCCCACCTGGGCATGTCCCAGCTACGGCTACATCGAGCGGGGCGCGCGCACCCAGGTCACTGGGGCCGAGGAAGCGGTGGTCTACGAAGTGCGGCGCTTCCGCGAAAAGCCCAATCCCGACCTCGCCGAGGACTTCCTGCGCCAGGGGAATTTTTCGTGGAATGCTGGGATGTTCATCTGGAGCGTGTCGGCGGTGGTGGCGGAGCTCAGTCGGCACCGGCCTGAGTTGTCCAAGTTCGTCGCCGAGGTGCACCACAGCACCGATCTGAAGGCCACCATTGAGGCCCAATTTACCTCCCTGCCGCAGATTTCGATCGACTACGCGCTGATGGAAAGAGCCAGCCGAGTGCTCAATGTGGAGGCCAGCTTTGACTGGGACGACGTCGGCTCGTGGATCAGCGTGGGCAAGTACTTGCCCAAGGATGCCAACGGCAACGCCGCCAACCAGGAGCTGGTGCAGATCGACTCCCACGAAAACATCGTCTTCAGCACCGCGGGGCAAAATATTTCGCTCCTGGGGGTGACCGACCTGATCGTGGTGCAGACGGCCGATGCCCTCCTAGTGGCCAACCGGCACTCGGCAGACGCCATCAAAAAAATCGTCGACTTGTTGCCAGAGGCCCTGCACTAGGCCTGGGCCTAGTCGCCCGAAAAAAGCCGCCGGAGCTGATAGGCTCCGGCGGCTATTTTTGAAGGTTTAGTTTGGCTGAGAACGGGCGTGGCGCCCGATGGGGCGAGGCTCAGTAGGGGAGCTCGCGCACGTAGAGACTGCGGAACCAGAGGTTGTTGCCGTGGTTTTGCAGTTCGATTTGCTCGGCGCGGGGGAGGGGGAGATCGCGGCTCCAGTAGTTTTCCAGGGGGGACTGGTCGATGATGAGCTTGCCGTTGAGGTGAATGGAGACGCGCTCGCCGACCATGCGGATGTGGAAGGTGTTCCACTCGCCGATGGGCTTGTCGGCCAAGACGAGGGGCTCCTTGCCGGGGCCCTTGTTGTTCCACATGCCCCCGGAACCTTTTTGGTTGCCGGCCGCGAACTGAGCGGGGTTGGTGGGGTCCCAGATTTGGACTTGGGGGGTGCCGCGGAGGTAGATGCCGCTGTCGGCGGTGGCTGGGATCTTCCAGTCGACGTAGAAGTCGAAATCACCGTAAGGTTTGGCGGTGACCAGGCTGGCGCCCTTGCCGTCGAAGACGAGGGCCCCGTTTTCGACCTTCCAGTGGGCCTTCATGTTTTCGTTAGCAGTGGCCTGGGCGGTGGCGCGGGCATCGGGAGCGAGGGCGGCGCGCTTGAAGGGATTGTCATTGGGGGCGGCCATGAGGCCCTGCCAGCCGCTGAGGTCCTGTCCGTTGAAGAGGGCCGTAAAGCCAGCCGGAGCCACGTTGGGGGCGGTGCCCGAAAGCGGCGCCGCGGGCGAGTAGTCCTTGAGGCGAAGGTTGCGGTACGCCACGAAATCACCATGGCCGCAGAAGGCGATGTGTCCGGTGCGGCGCTTTTGGCCGGGGTGCTCTTTGTGGTCGAGGGGGACGAGGCCGGTCAGGTAGGTGTCGGTGATGGTTTCTCCGTTGAGGATGACCTTGATGTGATCGCCGATAACGAGGATGGTTTCCTTGTTCCACTCGCCGAGGGGCTTGAGGAGGTTGCGCTCCGCTTGGAGAGAGGCCGCCAAGCCGTAGACCGAGCCGTGGTGCTGGTAGGGAGCGATCTTGGAGTTCGCGCTGTTGTACTTGGGGTCGCGGTCGTCGAGGACCTGAATTTCCATGCCCTCGTAGGCGGCGTCGCCGGTCCCCGGGTAGCGGATGCCGATGCCATTGTTGGAGCCAGCTTGGAGTTGGAATTCGAGTTCGAGGACGAAGTCGGCGTATTCTTTTTCGGTTTTGAGGAAGCTGCCCTTGGGCGTGCAGACGATGGCGCCGTCCTTGACTTCGTAGCCTTCGCCGACCCAGCCGGCGAGGGACTTGCCGTCAAAGAGGGGTTGCCAGTCCTTGACGCCCTGAAGCATCTGGAGGGTAGGGCCCGCTGGAGGCAGGGCTGCCGGAGGCGATTGGGCGAAGGAAGAAGCGGCCAGCACGGAAAGTGCGGCCCCAGCAGAGCAGAGTTGGCGTAACATAGAGTCGTATTAGAAGCGAGAGGGATACGGGCGACCGGGGACGTAGCTTACGCAAGGTTGCGGGGGCCATCCGAGCGGGGCGCGGCGCGATGAGCGCTTTTTAATGGCTTAGGGCCGCCGGGGGTCGCGGGTCGGGCCGGTGGCGGCGCGCTCCAACTGCGCCAGGCTGCCGGGGTGGGCGCGCTCGACCGCGTGCCACGCTGGCAGCAGAGCGGGCGCGGCGGGCTGTTCCAAGGCACTCTGGAGGGCCCGCCCAAACGTGAGTTGGGCCAGCGCTTCGCCATCGGGCAAAAAGTGCAAGCCGTTGAGTGCGGACTCGGCTTCGGCATGGCGCAGGGCCTCGGACGAGAGTGCCTGCCAGGCTTCCAGGATCTGCTCCCGCCACGGATAGGTGCCGCCAGATACGGTGGCCAAGAGCGCCGCCGAGACTTCGCGGGCCATGCGGTGCAAGCCGACCGCGGGGTCGTCCGGAGAGAGTTCCTGGTGCTTGTGGTCGTAGGCCGCACACAATTCCGTCTGCGAAACGGCCTGCGCCGGGAGGTGGCGCCGGACTTCCTCGAGCAAAGAAATCTCCAGGCCCCAGGTGGCGCTGAAGCTGAGCTGGCGCAGCAGGGAGAGGTGCAGCGCGGATTCGCCCGCGAGCGGGTAGCGGAAGGCCGAGAGAAATTGCAGGGCCGCCACCGGGCCCGCACAAAGCTCCATGGCCCGCAGCAGGGGGCGCACCAGGAGCCGCTGCAGGCGTCCGTGCAGCCGGTCGCTGTGGCGCGAGTAAAAGCCCTTGTTGAACCGAAAGCCCCAGGCGGGCTCCAAGAGGGGGTGGCAGAGGCGGCCAGGCAGCTCGCGGGAGTAGTTGCGGATATCGCAGTCGTGGAGGGCTACGACGCCTGGGGCTTCGGCGAGGGCGATGGCCAAGCCCGCGCACAGCCAGGCATTGCGCCCCTTGCCCGCCGCCGCAGTCGTCAGGCCGCCGCGGGCCAGGGAGGCCTCCAGCGCCTCCACCGCGGGGTCCCCCGTCCAGAGCAAGCGGGTGTCCTGGGGCAGACCCGCAAAAGCGCGCCGCGCGTCCGCCCACTGCGTCGCGTCCGCGCCGTCCACGCCAACCACGAGCCGCGCCAGCCAGGTGGCCCCAGCCAATTCTCCCAAAATGCCCTCCAGCGCGGCCGTGCCCAATTCCCGGGCGTGGCAGGGCAGGATCAGGGTAATCGGGCACGTCCGAGCGCGGCGCACCAAGTCGGCCTCCAGCGTCGGCCAAGCCTCCGGAACCAACCGGTGGAGGGTAGTGATGCCAGCGGGGTGGAGGTACGAAGTCATGCAGGAAAGCCAGCCTCAACAGGGCAGGGGACCGCGCCGATGGCAAATGACTTGTGTGCCCCGCCCGGGGAATAACGGCGCAGGGCCTTCGTGCCGCGCCCCAGCCTCGGTCCGCGCCATCCACCAGGCGCAGCCCATCCACTGCGCGTTTTGCGCCGACGACCACGGTGCGCCGACCACCAGGCCATCTGTGCTGCGCGGCGGACCGGGCCATGGGCGGGGCCGAGGCCAATCCCGGAGTGCTTATGCGGCGCCAAGGCAACCCCGGAGGGGTTATGCACGACTAGCCGGGGGTTTCAACCCCCGGATTGCCAGGTTCTATGGCCTCAGCCACCGCGTCGCTGCCCGATGCGAGGTCGATCCAGGGGCCCACTGGCGGGCGCCGACGCGCCTGTTTGGCCCTGGAGCGAGGATCGACCCAGTCTGGGGCAACCGCGTCGCGGTTCATGGAAAAGCGCCTCCCGGTTGATCCCTGAGACGCGGTTGGCGTTGGGTCAGGCTGAAGCCCTCGGCTTCCCAAGCGTTCCTGCGGTGCAGCTTGTGCAGGAGTTATTCGGGAGGGATATGCTGGGGAGTGAGCCCAGCGCTTTGCCTGGCGCTGCCGACATCCGCCGCCGTCCGAGCGGGAGCCGTTGGTGATGCCGCAAGCTTGACGAATCGGCGGGGTGGGGAGAGGGGGGGAGGGATGCGCCTGGTGGTTTTTCACTATCACGACCGCCCTGGGGGGGTGCGGGCGGTGGTGGAGCGCGGGCTGCCGCTGTTGTTGGCGCGGCTAGGGAAGGTGGCGGAGGTGGTTTTGCTGTTGGGGGAGCAGGGGGACCCAGGCTGGGCGGGGGCCTTGGCGGGGCGTTTGGGGGGGGTGGGGCTGCGGGTGGTGGTGGAGCGGGAGTTGGGGTATCGTCCGGGAGGGAAGCTGGGGGCGAGGGCGCAGGCGCTGCTGCGCGCGGTTTTGGCGGGGCCGGAGGTGCTGTTGTGGGCGCACAATCTGAGCGTGGGGCGGAATGTGGGCTTGCTGGGGCGGCTGCCGACGCTGTGTGCGGAGGTGGGGGCGGAGTTGTGGATGCACCACCATGACTGGTGGTGGGATGGGCGCTGGGCCCGCTGGGGGGATTGGCAGGCGGCCGCGGTGGGTTCGCTGGAGGAGGCGCTGGCGCTTTCGGTGCCCGTGGGACCGGGGATTCGGCATTTTTGCGTTAATCGGGCTGATCTGGGGTGGTTGCAGCTGCGGGCGGGGCAGGCGGCGCAGTGGGTGGGCAATCCGCTGCCGAGCGAGGACGGCGTGCCGCGGGGGGAGCGGCGGGAGGCGGCGGCTTGGCTGCGGGAGCGCAGCGGGGGCCGCCCGATTTGGCTGGCTCCGGTGCGGGCTTTGCGGCGCAAAAATATCGCGGAGGCGCTGTTGTTGGCGCGCTGGGCGGGTGAAGCTATTTGTTTGGCGACTACGGGGGGGGCTAGTTCGCCGGAGGAGGAATTGGGGTCGAGTCGCCTGGCCTCGGCAGCGCGGCGCCAGGGGTGGCACTTCTTGCCTGGGGTGCTAGCGGGTTCGCGTGGGGGGCCGCGGGTGGCGGCGCTGCTGGCGGAGGCGGAGGCGGTGGTGATGACTTCGCTGCAGGAAGGTTTTGGGTTGCCCTATTTGGAAGCGGCGGCCCAGGGCAAGCCGCTGGTGGGTCGGGCGCTGCCGCAGGTGCAGGCCAATTTGGCGGCGCTGGGTTGCCGCGCGCCGGGGTTGTACCGCGCTTTGCCGGTGGGGTCGGGTCGCTGCGACGAGGCGGCGGAGGCGCGGCGCGGCGCGGCAGGCCGGGAACGGTGGCGGGGCGTCTTGCCCCCTGAGCTGGCGGTCCCGGAGGGGCCGGGGGCGGATGATTTTGGATCGCTCTCGCTGGATGCGCAGCTGGAGGTGCTGGGGAGCGGTCGGGGCTTGCCGGGAGAGGCGCCGCGGCCGCAGGTTCCGGAGTGGCCGCTGGAAGCGCGCGGGGAACACTGGGCCGAGCGGTTTTGGCAACGTCCGCCAACTCTGGGGGCTGCGGAGCCGCTGTTGGCCGAGGTGCAGCGGCGCTTGGGGGACTGGATGGAGCGGCCTTTGCTATGGCTCTGAGGCACGCAGAGGCGTATGGAAGGGGAAATGTCTGCGATTCACCAATGGTTTGCCGCGCGGGGCTGGGAGGCTTTTCCCTTTCAGGAAGAGGTGTGGGCGGCCTATCGGGCGGGGCGCAGCGGGCTGATCCACGCACCGACCGGGCTGGGGAAAACCTTGGCGGCCTGGCTGGGGCCGGTGGCGGAGGGGTTGGAGTCGCGCTCCAAAGGCTTGAAGGTGCTGTGGCTGAGTCCGCTGCGGGCTTTGGCCTTGGATACGGCGCAGGCGCTGCGGGAGCCCTTGGGCGCGCTGGGGTTGGACTGGGAAGTGGGGCGGCGCACTGGGGACAGTTCGGCCAAGGAGCGGGCCCAGTGGAAAACCAAGCTGCCGGATGCTCTGGTGACCACGCCGGAAAGTCTTTCGGTGATGTTGAGTGACCCGGGGGCGGCGGCTCGCTTGGCGGGGCTGGAGGCGGTGATCGTGGACGAGTGGCATGAGTTGCTGTCGAGCAAGCGGGGGGTACAGACCGAGCTTTGTTTGGCGCGCTTGCGGGCGTGGAATCCGGGGCTGCGGGTGTGGGGGCTGTCGGCCACGCTGGGGAATTTGCCGGAAGCGATGCAAGCGTTGTTGGGGGACGGGGCCCCGGAGGGGGTGCTGGTGAGCGGTCAGGTGGGGCGGGAAGTCTGTCTGGAAACCTTGCTGCCCGAGGAGGGGGATCCCTTTCCCTGGAGCGGCCACTTGGGGCTGAGCTTGTTGCCCGCGGTGGCGCGGCAGATCGGGCGGGCGGCCACGACCTTGGTTTTTACCAATACGCGCTCGCAGGCGGAGCAGTGGCATCAGGCGCTGCGGGAGGCTTGTCCGGACTGGGCGGGAGACTTGGCGGTGCACCACGGGTCGCTCGAAAAGGCGGAGCGCCAGGCGGTGGAGGATCGCTTGCGGGAGGGGACGGTGAAGGCGGTGGTGTGCACCAGCAGTTTGGATTTGGGGGTGGATTTTTCGCCGGTGGAGCAGGTGATCCAGATCGGGAGTCCCAAGGGGGTGGCGCGGCTGCTGCAGCGCGCGGGCCGCAGCGGGCACCGCCCGGGCGCGGTGAGCCGGGTCTACGGGGTGCCGACCCACGCCTTCGAATTGGTGGAATTTGCCGCGGCGCGCCAGGCCTTGGGGGAGGGTCGCATAGAGGCGCGCCGCCCCCTGCGACTGGCGCTCGATGTGCTGGCGCAGCATCTGTGCACGGTGGCCGCGGGCGGCGGGTTCGCCGCGGAGGCGCTGCTCCGGGAGGTGCGGAGCACGCACGCCTTTGCGGAGCTGGATGAG
>CANHIJ010000027.1 GCA_947460575.1 Verrucomicrobiales bacterium
CAGCCATCGCGGTGCTTGCGCTCATCAACTTGAGAAATGTGCGGCGCGTCGGGTCTAATTCATCTTCCGTCAGGACCGCAGCTCCCTCTTGAAATTCCCGATCCTGCCAGGGCTGGGAAGCTTCGGAGCCGGTCAATTGGCCCAGGCTGCGCCAGTAGCGCTTACCGGTGGTGGGCTCTTCGGGGTGTTGCCAAACGCGTTTCATGGAACAAAAATGAGTAAGTAGGGAATGATTCGCGGAGCTTAGCGGTGGCAACCAGCGCAGTTGACTGGGGGTTCGATGTGCCAGGCATCCTTTAGCTTCTGACCCATTTCCTTTTGATCTAAACCAGCCGAAGCCGCCGTCCAATCCAACTGCGTGACCTTATCCATCGGACGCAATTGATTCTCCGGAGCCCGATGGCAATCCAAGCACCAACTCATGCTCTGGCTTTGATCGTGAAAAACCACCGGCATCTCGTTGATCTTGCCATGGCAGCTCACGCAGGAAACCCCAGAGGTGACGTGCACGCTGTGATTGAAATACGCATAGTCAGGCGTGTTGTGCACCTTCACCCACTCGATGGGCTTGCCACTGTCCACGCTTTCTTTGATCAGCGCAATGTGCGGCGAATTCGTTTTGACGTGCTGGTGGCAATTCCAACACGTGCTGCTCGCAGGCACATTGGCGTGGCCCGACTGCTCCACAAAACTGTGGCAATACCGGCAATCCATTCCCAACTGCCCCGCATGAATCTGATGCGAAAAGGGGATCGGCTGCGAGGGCATGTAGCCCACCCGGGTGTACTTTTGCGTGAAGTAGTAGTTCACCCCACCGGCGACGGCGGCGCCCAGGAATAGGAAGCAGACGAGGAGCTTCAGCGGCAGCGTATTTGTCCAGCGAGGAAAGGTGTTGGCCATTATCGGAGTCGGGTGCAGGTCAATCCTATTGGCTTGTGAAAAATTTCACAAGCGGAATTAGAGAAATGTTCAGCGAATTGAGGCGTTTCCCGCCCGCAGGACGTTGCGGCTCCGGGAAAGGCTGATTGAGCATAGAAACGCCGCTCCCCGGCGCAAGAGGAAACTAGGCACCGCAAGCCTTTTCTGGGCGCATCCCAACAGAAGCACCCACTGGCGCGGGGATGGCCGGGCCGCCCCGTGACGGGCCGTCGCCCTGCGGTTTTTCGCTCCGCCGCGGTCACTGGACTGGTCCCTCCCGCTCGCAGCGCTGGGCGCAAACGAGTTCCCCCTCTGCCGCCGCGGCCTCCCTTTGGCGGCCCTCCCACGGTTTTCTCACTGCCCAATACTAACAACTAGTCCAGGGACTTGCTCTTGGAGTTGCTTGGCTCCATCGGGCGTGGCCTTGGACTGCCACAGGTAGACTTTTTTGAGCGACTTTAAAGCACCCAGCGAAGCCAAGCCGACATCGCTCACCGCGGTCTCATAGAGGTTGAGGTGCTCCAGGCTGAGGTTGTTGCGCAAGGTAACCAAGCCGGCGTCGGTTATGCCCGTCCGGCTGAGCAGCAGCCGAGAGAGGTTCTTCATCGGAATCAACTGGCCGAGGTCGGCATCCGCCACTTTCGTGCGACTGAAATCCAAGGCATAAATGTTCAGCGCGATCGGACCCAATTGACTGAGCTTGAGGTCCCCATCGGCCCGGTCGCTGTGGCTAAAATCCAACTCCAGCACATGGCCGTTTTTGGAAAGTGGTCTGATCACCACATGCTCTTTCTTGAGCTCCTCAATTAACCGGGCGTCAGGAGGCGCTAGGTTGGCGGCGATCGTATCGACCAAAAAAACCCCATCGTGCCCGGAGGGAATCGAAACCCCATCCCCCAAGTCAGCTCCCGTTTTTATCCACTCCGCCAGCACCGCGCGCTCCACGCCGTTAAGCGGAGTCCCTTTGGGCGGCATACGGTCGGTGTCGTCTTGGGGCAAGCCGGTGACGTGATAGAGTCGACTCTTTTCGGCCACCCCGGGAGCAATCACGGACTTGCCGTTGACCCCGGCGCGAATGAAATCCGGGGTATCCAAGCGAAGGTCGCCCTTCTGCTTTTGAGGCCCATGGCACGACACGCAATGGCGGCTCAGAATAGGGCGCACTTTGGAAAAATAGAGACTATTTTTGGAAACCGGGCGAACCGGGGGCACCGCCAAAACCGGCAGCGCGGGCTCGGCAGCGGGATCCGCAGGTGGCGGGGCCATTTCCGCGGCAGGTGCCACCGCGACCGCAGAAGTCGCCATGGCCGCCACCGCCGAGGCATCTGCGGACGGAATTTCCGCCCTCGTGGGATCGGCCAGCGAGAGCCCCTCCGGCGCGGGGGGCGCCGCGGATGGGGCTAGGTCGCCCTTCGCCACCGCCGCTGACGACGTCACCGCGGGCGGCGGCGCCACTGCGGAAACCGCAGCCTGGCCCAAAAACCCTGAAGAAAGCCCACGCGTCGCCACACTCCCTAGCCCGCCTAGAGCCGCTAGGGCCAGCGCGGTCCGATAGCTATTCAGAAGCAGCCACTGCCACGGCTTGCGCCGCGGCGGGGCGGCGGGATCCGCAGGGTCGTAAAAGCGCTCCCGCACCAACAGCAGTGCGCGGTTGCGCGCCAACCGCTTCAACAGCCAGGCCAGGCTGATCAGGATTGCCAAGCCCAAAAACACGCCGCAGGGGCGCCACCCGAGCGGCTCTGCCCTCACGATAGAACGCACCCCGTGGAACAGCGCCGCCCCCGCCGCCGTCACCGCCGCACAGCACAGCAACCACAGCACCCCCGGCTCGCCGTCGCGGTCCCGGCGCGAGAGCACAAAACCTTCCAGGCAGCAGGCGGCCAGCAGCAGGCCAACCGGCAGGAAATCGATAAAAGACAGCAAAGAATCCGGCATGAAAAAACGCAGAAGAATCACTCATCCCTTCGGGGGCCAAGACCACCGAGGCGGGCGCAAACAACTAGGAACAAGCGCCACCCGATCCATTTTAGTCTGAGCGCCGCCCGCGGAGTCGCGCCCCCGGCCGCGCCTACTCCCTAGCTAAATAGCGAAGTGATCGGCTGGCCCTTGTCGGCAATGGTGAACGGCCGCTTGGAAGGGCTGTAAACCGTCTGGTCGAGGGGCAGGCCAAGCCCGTAGGCGATGGTGGCGTTGAAGTCCGGCACCGCGACCTTGCCCTCGACGACCTCTGTTCCATTTTCGTTGGTAGCGCCGTGGACGCTACCTCCTTTGACCCCGCCGCCTGCAATCAGGCCGCTGAAGGCCTTCGGATAGTGATCGCGCCCGTCTCCCTCGTTAATAGTAGGCGTGCGGCCGAATTCGGTGCAGAGCACTACCATAGTCTCATCCAGCATACCGCGGCGCTCCAAATCCTTCAGGAGGGCCCCTAAGGCCTTGTCCAGAGTGCCCGCGAGGCGCTCCACCGCCTGGAAATTATTCGCGTGCGTATCCCATCCCCCCAGGGTCACTTCGACGTGGCGCACGTCATTTTCCACCAGTCGCCTCGCGAGAAGGCATCCCTGGCCGAAACCATTTTCGCCGTATTCAGCGCGGACTGCGGCGGCTTCCCCCGAAAGGTCAAAGGCCTTCAAGTCTTCGCTCTTCATGAGTCGCACTGCGTCGTCGTACATATCACTGTAGGCCCGCACCATTTTCTGGTCATAGCGCTCGTGAAAAGCCTGGTCAAATTTATTCGCCAGCAGCAGGCGATCCTCAAATTCATGGGCGCCCCCTAAGCTGCGGCTATTGGGAACTCCCGATGTCGGGCTGCCCACATAGAGCGGGGCGTATTTGCTCTCCAAGAAGCCCGCGCCGCCCCCAACGGATCCACCCCCGATGCAAACGCTGCCCGGCAGGGTGCGATTGGTCTTGCCCTCCATGCGCAGCAACCAGGCCCCGATCCCAGGGTGCTGAATGGTTCCGCGCATGGTGTAGCTGCTATGCATAAAATAATTCCCCTGCTCGTGGGCGCCCTGAGTGGTGGAAAGGCCGCGCACAATCGCCACCTTGTCCATCTGCTGAGCCAGAATCGGAAAATATTCGGAAATCTGCACCCCATCGGCGGCGGTGTTGATCGCCTTGACTGGTCCCGCGATCTTTTCTCCAGCTGCGGGCTTGGGGTCGAACGTGTCCAGGTGGGTCATGCCCCCTGCCATATAGAGATAGATTACGTTGCGCGCCGTCGGCTTGCGGCCTGGGGAAACTGGCACCGCACTCACTGGGGCCCCCTTACCGACCGGAGCCGCCCAGCTGCCCAGCGGGGCCAGACCGGGAAGAATGCTCACTCCGAGCAGGGTCTTGCTAGCATAGGAAAGAAAGCGGCGGCGGCTGGTTTCGTCAGAGTGGCGGAGGAAGGAGTCGTTCATGGCTGTTAGCGGTTGAGGGATGTAATATTGAGTTAAAAGGCGAGGTCGCCAGGGTGGGCAAAAAAGGCAGGGCGCGGTTTATTGCACAAAAACAAACTCTCGGCTATTGAGCAAGGCCCAGATGATGTCCTTCCAACCGTCCTGCTTCTTGGCGGCAATAGTTTCACTGACCAGGGCCCGCTCTTGTTCGGACGGCTTGCGGCCAAACACACTCTGAAAGAGAGCCGCCGCCCGGCCTTCATCGTCTTTGGCCCCCCGAAAGCGCTGCATCATGACCGTATTTTCCATCGTCAGCTTCCCAAAGAGGGGGCCGTTCATCAAATTTAGGGCCTGGCCCACCGAGGCTTCCCGCGAACTGTTCTCGATCACCTCCCGATTGCTCTGCCCGAATTCGCGCAAAAAATGCCCACCAGGTGCCGGCGAGGACAATTCCGAAGCCCGGAAAAATTCATCTCCAAAATCCTTCCACTGCGCGGCGTCCACCGCGGCCATCGCTGCGGGAGCCTTCGGATCCAGCATGGCGGGCTTGGCGACCGGCTTGATCTGAGAGACAAATCCCGAAGTGCTCTTGGCCGACTCGCCCGCCAGCAATTCCGCGCGGGCTTTGACTGCCAAGTTGTCCCGCTCCGCATTCAGCCCGTTCAAAGTGGCCTGCGCCGCTTTGGTGTCCTCCGCTTCTCCCTCTTCCCGAGCTTGGTTGAGCTTGACCCGAGCCAGCCGGATTTTGCGATCCAGCGCCAGGTCCATTTCCGCATATTTGCGGGCCACCGCGATGATCGCCTGCGGTGCGCAGGCCTGCAGTTGATCGGCCTCGCCCTTCATCCCCGCCAAGCGGGTGCGATAGCCGTCGCCGCGGGTCCGCAGGTCCGCCTGAGGAATTGTCAGAGCGCACAGGCTATCCCAAATTTGCTCCGCAGTCATGCGCCGCAGCACCGGCCCCGTGAAATAATAGGGCTGGTCCTCCGGCACCTCCTTGCGGGTCGACTCCCGCTGGTAGGTTTTTGTATTGTAGATACTGCGCAGCATCCGCTTGGTGTCGAATTTCATTTGCACCATCTGGTCGGATAGGAACTTCATCAGCATTGGATTCGAGGCCGAGGTTTCGTCCTTGAAGTCGTCGATGGGTTCAATCAATCCCATGCCCAAGGCCCGCTTCCAAAGCCGGTTCGCGATCACGGTGCTGAAACGGGGGTTTTCTGGGCTGGTTAGCCATTCCGCGTAGTGGCCCCGCGGGTCCCGGGTGGCACTGGCCTTGTCCCCAAAAATAGTCTTGGCTTTCACCAGGTCCCCTGGCTTGGCGTCGTCGTATTTATAGTCTCCCGGCAATTTAATAGGGCGCTCCGTCTCGGATACCCCGTATTTGAGGGGCTCCAGGATGTCGTCGATCAGCCGGTTCATGGAGCGCTGCTCCCCCTCGTCCAAGCGCCGTCCCGCCCGCATCTCCTGCTCGGCTAGGCGCCGATATACCGAGCGCGGGTTGATGTCGGTGTCCACCCCGTAGGTATAGGCCGCCATTTGATAGTAGTCCTTTTGGGTCCACTTATCGAAGGGGTGGTTGTGGCACTGGGCGCACACCAACCGCGTTCCCAAAAAGATCTGCGCCGTGTTCGACATATTGTCGAGGGGCATCCCGGCATCTCTCACGTAGTACCCCACTGCTCCGTTGTCCCACACGAAACCCTTCGCCGTGATCATCTCCCGGACAAACTGATCGTACGGCATGTTAACCTTGAGGGCCTGCTTGATCCACTCCGCGTAAGCCGTCCCCGATTCCTCCCGCCCTCCCGTCTGCACCCGCAGAATGTCGCTCCACCAGTTGTACCAGTGACTCACATAACCATCCGAGGCCAGCAACTGGTCGATCAACTTGGCCCGCTTGCCCGGATCTGCCGACTCCGCAAAGGCCCGCACCTCGTCCTGGGTGGGGATTCGCCCAATAATATCGAGGTAAAACCGCCGCACCAAGGTGTCGTCCGAGGCCGGTGGATTGGGGCTCACCTGATGCTTCTGGTACCCATCTTCGACAAAACGATCGATCTTTTCGCTCACCGGATCGGCCCGCAATTCGGCGAGCGCACTGAGCAGGAGCAAGGGAGCAAAAAAATACCGTAGTTTCATGGGCAGAGCGAATTACCTATACTCATACAGCAGTAGCCCAGGGCAGCGCAAATGATTCCCCTTAGGGCAAACTCCGATAGCGCCTTGGTACTTTGGGACGCCGCTCCCCCCCCGCGCACCGCCCCGCCCGCACTCCAATAGCGTCAAAACGTCGCACCCCACCCCTTTTTAGAGGCGCCCTCAAAGAGACAATTTGTCTCTTTTTGAGGTCACCTACCCCTGCCCGCTCCGCCTCAAACTCCAACACAACCAACTGTAAATCAATGATAAAATACCCCGCCAGGAAGGGTGGCACGCTCCCTGCATTTCAATCCTTCGAGCGGCCCCCGCGGCCGCCGCCAAACCAAACCAACCCACCCATGAACTCCTGCTGCCCCGCTTCCTTCGACCTCAGTGCCAACCGCCTCCGCCACCTCGCCAGCGCTCTCCAGACCCAGCGCCCCGCTTCTGGGCCGCGCCCTTGGCGCCCCAGCGTCGATGCCACCGAAACCGACGCCAGCTACGAACTCTCCGTCGAACTGCCAGGCGTCGACCCCGCCAAAGTCAAGGTCCTGGTCCGCGACGGCGTGCTCAACTTGTCGGGCGACCGCTCGGCCGCGCCCCTCCCCGAAGGAAGTAAAACCCACCTCCGCG
Source organism: Verrucomicrobiales bacterium (assembly GCA_947460575.1). Classification (GTDB taxonomy): domain Bacteria; phylum Verrucomicrobiota; class Verrucomicrobiia; order Verrucomicrobiales; family V1-33; genus CAIZWU01. The sequence goes on from CANHIJ010000027.1 coordinate 7,074, forward strand.
AGCAGGCCTTGGGCCCTTGGGAGCGCTCGTTTGCCCTGCCGACCGATGCCGCTGGCGACCTCGTCAAGGCCGCTTCCAAGCACGGCCTCCTCACCATCTCCATACCCAAGCGCAGCGAAGTCCAAGCTAGAGAAATCCCGGTACAGGTCGGCTGAAGGAGCCGCCCCCCTTGGAGGGTGCCTCCGCGCGGAGGCACCCGGCAAGGGGGTCGAGTTCCCGCTCCGCCGCCCCGGCCTTGCTCCGCGACTTCCCCCGCGCGCTCAATTCTTCCGTTTGACACCGTCCCACCTTTACCGGACAGCGCTGAGGGTATAAGGCCTCGCCTCCAAGGCCGATTCCCTCCATGACAGACGCCATTCCCCTCGGTCTCAGCTTTGACGACGTGCTGCTGGTCCCGCAACTCACCGAGATTCTGCCCGCTGAGGCCGATCTAAGAACGCTGCTCGCCCCCGGCCTCCTGCTCAATGTCCCCATCATCTCCTCGGCGATGGACACCGTCACCGAGTCCGAATTGGCCATCGCCCTCGCCCGCGAAGGCGGCTTCGGCGTCATCCACCGCAATATGCCCATCGACCAGCAGGCCGATCAGGTGCGCCGCGTCAAGCGCTCGGAAAACACCGTCATCGACCAACCGTTCACCGTCAGCCCAGACCTCACTCTAGCCGAACTTCTGATCATCATGGATCAACGCGGCGTGGCCGGATTTCCCGTGGTCGACGCCGACGGCAATCTCGCCGGCATGGTTACCAGCCGCGACGTCTGGTACCTCCACGACCCCCAAGCCACCGTCCGCGACGTCATGACCCCGCGCGAGCGCCTCGTGACCGCCCCCTGCAACACTTCGCTCGAAGCAGCCCGGGCCATCCTCTATGACCGCCGCATCGAAAAACTTCCCCTCATCGACGCCCACGGCAAACTGGCGGGCATGATCACCACTCAGGACATCAAAAAACGCGAGATGTTCACCCACGCCGCCAAGGACCCGCGCGGCCGCCTCCTCGTCGGCGCCGCGGTCGGCGTCGGCGGCGACTGCCTAGAGCGTGCCGCCGCCCTCGTCGAAGCGGGCACCGATGCCCTCTTCATCGACGCCGCCACCGGCCATACCTCCCGGGTCATGGAGGTCGTCCGCTTGCTCAAACAGGCCCACGGAGACCTCCCCGTGGTTGCCGGCAATGTCGTCACCGAGCAGGGAGCCCGCGACCTCATCGACGCCGGCGTCAGCGCCGTCAAAGTAGGCGTGGGGCCAGGCTCCATCTGCACCACCCGCGTCATCAGCGGAGTGGGGGTACCCCAGTTCACCGCGATCCAAAACGTGGCCCGCTACGCTCGAGGCAAGGGAGTCGCCGTGATCGCCGACGGAGGCATCCGCTACTCCGGCGATATCGTCAAAGCCCTCGCAGCCGGCGCAGACCTCGTAATGCTAGGATCTCTCCTCGCCGGCACCAGCGAGAGCCCAGGAAACATGGTCAACTACCAAGGCCGTACCTTCAAAGAATACCGCGGCATGGGCTCGCTCAAGGCGATGCGTGCGGGCAGCAGCGACCGCTACGGCCAAAACGCGAGCGGCAAACTGGTCGCCGAAGGCGTGGAAGGCCGCGTCCCCTTCAAGGGGCGCTTGCGCGAAGTCGTCTTTCAATTGATGGGCGGCCTGCGCTCCGGTATGGGCTATGTCGGCGCCGCCGACCTCCACCAACTTCGGGCCCGCGCCCAATTCGTCCGCATCACCGCTGGCGGACTCCGCGAAAGCCATACCCACGACATTGTCGTCACCGAAGAACCGGTCAACTATCAAAGCCTCTAGGGCCCTTCGCCCCACCCGACCCTCCAGCGGCACCCGCCCGATCGGCCCTCTTTTTTCCCTCGCTCTTCATGGATTCCCACCACATCGCCGTCATCGATTTCGGCTCCCAGTACACCCAGCTCATCGTGCGCCGCATCCGCGAGCAAGGACTCTTCTCGCGCCTCTACCAGCCGCACGAACTCAAACAAACCGGCCGCCCCGCCGCCGTCATCCTCAGCGGAGGACCCCGCAGCGTCACCGAGGCTAACGCCCCCGACATCGACCTCGACTACCTCCAAAGCCTCGAGGTTCCGATCCTCGGGGTTTGTTATGGAATGCAGCTCCTCTCCAAAAAACTGGGCGGCGAAGTGGCCCCAGGAAACACGCGCGAATACGGCCCGGCCCAACTCATTCCCTGCATCACCAATTCCCTCTTCGCCGGGCTCAGCCCCGCCGCGCAGATTTGGATGAGCCACAGCGACACCGTCAAGCAGGCCCCTCCCGGCGCCGTGGTCCTGGGCGAAAACCAACACGGCGTGCCCGTGGCCCTCCAGTTCGGCCCCGAAACCTTTGGCATCCAATTCCACCCCGAGGTCAGCCACTCTCACGAAGGGTCCCGCATCCTCTCCAATTTTCTCGCCCTCGCCACCGACGCCAAACCCTTCCTCATCGAGGACTTTAAGCAGGAACTGATCGGCCAAATCCGCACCAAATGCCACGGCCGCGAAGTCGTCTGCGGCGTCTCCGGCGGCGTCGATAGCACTGTCCTAGCGGTGCTTCTCAAGGAGGCCGGCGTGCCCCACCGCGCCATCTTCGTGAACAACGGGCTGCTCCGCCTCCACGAGGTCGCCGAAGTGCAGCAGCAATTTATCCAACTCGGCGTCAACCTCGAAACCATCGACGCCGCCGATCGCTTCCTCCAAGCCCTCGCCGGAGAAACCGACCCCGAGAAAAAGCGCACCATCATCGGCAACAACTTCCTCGACGTCTTCTGGGAAGCCGCCGCCACCGTCGACATCCTCGCCCAGGGCACCCTCTACCCAGACGTCATCGAAAGCGCCACCAGCGGATCGATCGCCAGCAAAATCAAAACCCACCACAACCGCGTCGACCGCATCATGGCCCTGCACCGGGACGGCCGGGTCCTCGAACCCCTCGCCGAACTCTTCAAAGATGAAGTCCGCGCCCTCGGCGCCAGCATGGGCATCCCCCACGATATCCTCCACCGCCATCCCTTCCCCGGCCCCGGCCTCGCGGTGCGCTGCCCCGGCGAAGTCACCGAAGAAAAACTCCGCATCATCCGCGAAGGCGATGCCATTTTCATGCGCCTGCTCAAAGAACACGGCCACTACGACAAAGTCTGGCAAGCCTACTGCGGCCTCATCCCTGTCAAAACCGTTGGCGTCAAAGGCGACGAGCGCAGCTACGAGTTCGCCGTCACCCTCCGCGCCGTCACGAGCGAAGACGCCATGACCGCCGATTTTGCCAAACTCCCCTGGGAGTTCCTCGGCCTCGTCTCCAACGCCATCCTCAATGGCGTCAAGGGAATCAACCGCGTCCTCTACGACATCTCCACCAAACCCCCCGCCAGCATCGAGTGGGAGTAAGGTCCCCCAGCGCGCCTCGGCACGCCCTCTTCTAGCGCTTCGCCAACCCGTTCCACGAGTCCCGCCCGGCCCCAGGGATCATCCCTCCTTGCGCCGCCCCCAGCGTCAATGCTAGGATTCCAGGATGCCTCAGCAACACTTTCTGGATTGGTCCCAACCCCTGCTCCCCGCCCTCACCCAGTGGCTGCTGGAGCCCGCCACTGGCCCCGCCGCCCCAGACCTCTCCTCCCTCGTACTCGTGGTCCCCACCGCCGAGTCCGGTCGCCGCCTCCGGGCCTCCCTAGCCCAAGCTTCCGGCACCCGCGGCCTGCTCCCCCCTCACATTGTCACCCCTGAGGTCCTCATCACCTGGAGCCTCCCCCCAGAGGCTTCCGCCGCGGGCCGCGGCGAACTCCTCGCCGCCTGGGCCGCCGTGCTCGCCTCCCTTCCCCTGTCGGAATGGCGCGACCTGTTTCCCCTCGACCCCGTCCGCCAGGATGCCGCCTGGGCCACACACGCGGCCGCCGATATCCTCAAGCTGCGCAGCTCCCTAGAAGAAGGCGCCCGCGATCTAACTGCGGCTGCCCGCGACCTCGGCCCAGCCCACCCCGAGGCCGCCCGCTGGCAGGCCCTGGCCCGCCTCGAGGCCCTCGCCACCGCCCGCCTCCAGGACGCCGCCTGGCAAGACCCCTCCGCAGCACGCCGCGCCGCTGCCCTAGCACCAATTCTCCCAGAGGGCGTCGACCGGGTGCTCCTCGCCGGAGTGCCCGACAGCATCCGCCTCGTCCGCCTTGCCTTGGAATCCATTGAGTCGCGCGGCGCCGCCGCCGTCACAGTGGTCATTCACGCCCCCTCCTCCTTGGCCCCCACCTTCGATCTCTGGGGCCGCCCCCTGCCCGCCCACTGGAATCTGCGCCCCATCGCCCTCCCTCAGGGCACCCGCAGCATCGCCCTCCTCCCCCGCCCCCAGGATCAAGCCGCCGCACTCTGCCAGGCCCTCAGCCCCGACCTGCCTAAACCCGGACCTGTAGCCATCGGCTCCGCCGACCCCGAAGTCTCCGCCCCCCTGCGCCGCCTCGCCGCCGCTCAGGGATTCCTCGTTTTCGACCCCGAAGGCATCCCCCTCTGGGAACACGAAATCTCCTATCTACTGCGAACCCTAACACAGCTCTTGCGCTCCGCCTCCTGGGCTGCCGCAGGCCAACTCCTCCGCTTGCCCGACGCCCTCCAGGCCGCCGCCCAAGCCGCCGAGGCGCCCTCCTCTGTTAAATTGCTAGAAGAATGGGACCAGTTTCAGCAGGATTGCCTGCCCCAACAGATCGACCAGGCCGCCTCCCTCGTCGAGGCTTGGGCCGCGGAAACGGGCGCCGCCGCGCTGTCCCGCGCCGCCGCCCAAACACCTCCCGCCGCCCCCCCCTGCCCGCCCCGCTTGCCCGCTGCCCTCGCGTGGCTCCGCGCCCAATGCGCCGCCCTCCAAGCAGGCCCCCTCCCAGAGGCCCTCGATGCCTTCCTGGAAACCCTCTACCGCCAACGCCGCTTCCCAGACGCCGCCCAGCGACAACAATTCACCGCCGCCCTCGCCGCCTGGCAGGAAGCCATCGCCTCCATCCAGCGCGGGGCCATTGCCTTTCTACCGACCCTAACTTCCTCCGACCGACTCGACCTGGCCGCCTCCTTGGTGCGCGACGCCAAACTCTACCGCCCCCACGCCCCCGAGGCCCAGCCCCTTTGCGGCTGGCTCGAATTGCCCTGGCAAGAGGCTCCCAACCTGGTCATCGCAGGCCTAAACGAAGGCCTCGTCCCCCACAGCATCCAAGGCGACGCCTGGCTGCCCGACCCCGCGCGCGGCCTCCTCGACCTCCAAACCAACGACTCCCGCCTCGCTCGCGACAGCTACCTTTTAACAGCTATGATCGAGTGCCGCCGCCACGTCGGCTCCCTGCAACTGCTCGCCGCCCGCCAGAACGCCGCCGGTGATCCCCTCAAGCCCAGCCGCCTGCTGCTGCGCTGCCCACCAGCAGAACTCCCCGAGCGCGCCCTCAGCCTCTTTCCCAGCCACCACGGCGACGACTTGTCTCTCCCCCCCGCCCCCTCCTGGTCCCGCGCCTGGCCACTCCTCGTCCCCCCTCCTCTTCCTAACTCCCGCATCTTCTCCCACCTCAGCGTCTCCGCCCTCAACGACTACCTCCGCTGCCCCTTCCGCTTTTACCTCAAACACGTCCTCCGCATGGACGAATTCGACGCCACCCGCGCCGAATGGGACGCCACTACCTTCGGCAACCTCTTCCACGACACCCTCCAATCCCTCCACCAAAACCCTCATCTCCGCGACCGCGCCGACCCCGTCGCCCTCACAGAGTTTTTACACCGCTCCCTCCAGGACCGCCTCGACCAACGCTTCGGCCTAAACCTCACCCTCCCCGTAGAAATCCAGCGCGACACCCTCCTCAGCTGCCTAGCTAAAACTGCGGAAATCCACGCCGCCGAACGCCTCGCCGGCTGGCGCTTCGAACAAGTCGAAATCGATTTCCCTCGCCTCCCCGGTTCCGATCAACCCGTGCGCATCAGCGGCGTCGAACTCCGCGGGCGCATCGACCTCATCGAGCGACACCCCGCCCTTGGCCTCCGCATCCTCGACTACAAAACTTCTTCCAAGCCCGTCACCCCATTCCAGGCCCACCTCCGCAAAACCGCGCCCCCAGGCGCCGATGAGCCCTGGAGGTACAGCGAAGTCGAGGGAAAGCTCCTCGCCTGGCAAAACCTCCAGCTTCCGCTCTACGCCAAAATCATGAGCCAACACTACGGGGAACCCGTGGCCGTCGGCTACGTCAACCTCCCCCGCGCCCTCAGCGAAGCCCGCCTCGAACCCTGGACCAGCCTCGACTCCTCCCTCCTCGCCGACGCCTGGGCCTGCGCCGAAGGCGCCATCGCTAGCATCCAAGCCGCTCGCTTCTGGCCTCCCGCACCGCAGCTGAAATACGACCCCTTCGACTCCCTCATTTTCCAGGAGGCCGCCGCCAGCTTCGACCCCACCCACCTCAGCCGCGCCGCCACCCTCGCCGCCGCCGGGCTTTTCCACTCCAGCCCTCCAGCTCCCTGACCCATGCTCCCCCATACCCTCATCACCGCTTCCGCCGGATCCGGCAAAACCTGGAGCCTAACTGTTCGCTATATCCGTCTCCTCATGCTCGGGGCCCTGCCCGAAAGCATCGTGGCTCTCACTTTTAGTCGCAAGGCCGCCGGAGAATTCTTCAACGCCATCCTTCACCGCCTAGCCGAAGCGGCATCCGACCCCGCTAAGGCCGCCGCCCTGGCCCAGGACATCGCCCAGCCCAGCACCTCGCAAACCGAGTTTTGTCAGGCCCTCCTCGCCATGACCTCCCGCCTGCCCTTTCTCATGCTGGGCACGCTCGACAGCTTCTTCATCCGCATGGCCCGCAGCTTCCCCTTCGAGTTAGGTCTCAGCGGAGACTTCACCCTCCTCGATCCCCACCAGCAGGCCGTGGAAAAAATGCGCGTCTATGAGCAAGTTTTCGCTCCCGATTCATCCAACCCCCGCCAGCGCCGCGACTTCATGCAGGCCTTCACCGAGGCCACCCACGGCAAAGACGAACTCCGCGTCCGGAACAAACTAGACCAATTCGTCAAGGAATGGCACGGCCTCTTCCTCAGCGCCCCCCACCCCGCCCAGTGGGGCCAGCACGACGCCATCTGGCCTTCAGGCGGCCCCCTCCCCTTGACCCGCGAGGCCCGCGCCGCCCAAGCCGAACGCCTCCGCGGCGGCCTCCAGTCGGCCAACCTAACTGATAAACAATGGGACCGCTGGAACCCCTTCCTCGCCGACGCCGTGGCCCACTTGCCCGGCAGCGCCTTCACGAAACCCCTCGACTTTATTTTTGCCAAGGCCCTCGCGGCCAAGGAGGACCTCCGCCGCGGCCGCGCCGATCTCACCGTAGAGCGCAAGCGCCACCCCGTCGAAGGCCCTGCCGCCGAAGCCCTCCTCCTCCTCTGCGACAGCCTCCTAGCCGGAGAATTCGAGTCCGCCCTCCGCCAAACCCGCGGCATCTTCGACGTCATCTCCCGCTACGACCAAACCTACCACCAACTCGTCCGCCGCCAGGGCCGCCTCACCTTCCAGGACGTCCAAATGATCCTCGCCGCTGGCCTCAGCCCCGATTCCCTCAGCCCCACCACGGCGCCCGAAGCAGCCCTAACGCACGCGGACCACCGCCAGTTGATGGACTACCGCCTCGACGCCCGCTACGACCACTGGCTCCTCGACGAATTCCAGGACACCAGCCGCGTCCAGTGGCGCGTCCTCGCCAACCTCATCGACGAAGCCGTCCAAGACAGCGAAGGCCGCAAGTCCTTCTTCGCCGTCGGCGATCAAAAACAAAGCATCTACGAATGGCGCGGCGGCACTCCCCGCCTCTTCGACGAAATCAGAGAACAATACAACGCCGCGGCCTCCTGCCCTGAAGACCAACCCATCAAGGTCCAACCTCTCAGCGTCTCCCAGCGCTCCGGCCCAGCCGTGATCGCCATGGTCAACGACCTCCTCGGCGACCGCAGCACCCTCGAAGCCGTCTTCCCACCTGACGCCGTCGCCCAGTGGCCCTGGCAAGCACATTCCAGCCGCAATCTCTCCTACGGCGGCCTCGCCCAAGTCGTCGAGGTCGCCGACGAGGACGCCGAGGCCCCTGAAGACATCGAGTCCGATCCCGACGACGAGGAACCCATCCCCCAGGCCGATGCCCGCTGGCGCGCCGCCGCCCAACTCCTCCTCCAACTCCGCCCCCTCGAGCGCGGCCTAAGCTGCGCCCTGCTCTGCCACCGCAACCCCCGCGCCCTCGCCATTGCCGACTTTTTGCGCTCCGCCACCGACATGGAGGTCGTCTGCGAAAGCGACCTCTCCATCGCCCGCGACAATCCCGCGACCTCCGCTCTTCTAGCACTCATCCAGGCCGCCGCTCACCCCCTGGACACATTCGCCTGGCAACAGGTCTTAATGACCCCTATATCGAATGTAATAGCAAGTCAATTCCCCGCCGCCACCCCCTCTGCGCTGCGCCACCTAACTCTCCTCAAAGTGCTCTCCCAAGTCGCCGCCAGCGGCTTCCACGACACCCTCCGCTGGTGGATTGAGGCCTTGCCGCCACTTGACCCCTTCAGCCAATCCCGGCTCGATGAATTGTGCGCCTGCGCTCGCCAATTCGACGCCACCGGCAGCCACGACGCCGATGAATTCCTCGCCTTCGCCCATGCCTGGACCGTCCGCGGCACCAGCCATGCCGCCGCTATCCAAGTCATGACCGTCCACCGATCCAAGGGCCTCACCTTCGATATCGTGCTCATCCCCGACCTCCACGACCAAATGTTCCGCGCCGTCTATCCCGTCGGACTTCAAACCAATGAATTCGGCGCCGTCCAGTGGCTCCTCAAAATGCCGAAAAGAGACCTCGCCCTAGCCGACTCCGTGCTGGCCGCCGCCCTGAGGCGCGCCGAAGCCGCCAGTTGGCGCGAGCGCATGGCCGGGCTCTACGTCATGGTCACCAGGGCCAAATACGCCAACTATATTTTTACGAAACCCGGGCCCAAAAAGCCCAGCTCCTCATTCTCCCTGGCGCGCGCCGTGCGGTCCATTCTAACAAACGCCCAGGACCGCGACGTCGCCATCGCCCAGCGCACCTACCCGCTCCTCGCCGAATACGGAGACCCCGCCTGGATTGAAGCCCACCCTCTCAAGCCCGCGGCCCCCGCCGCCGCAACCCCAGCGCTTCCCTCGCCCGCCCCTCCCCGGCTCGTTCCGCCGCGCCGCGGCCCCGGCATTCCCCTACCCGCCCGGAGGGCTTCCGGATCGCTCGAGGACGAACCGGGCGGCCTCCTCTTTCAAAGCGCCCGCCAAGCCGCCCGCGAAGTCGGCCTAGCTATCCACGAAGCCTTTCGCCGGGTGCGCTGGGCCGACGACGCCCCATCAGCCTTAGCCGCTCCAGACCTCGATCCCCAAGCCGCCGAAGCCGCCCGCGCTTGCATCGCTGACCCCTCCCTCGCGCCTCTCTTTGCCCCCCCCGAGGGCCCCGCCGAAGTCTGGCGCGAGCGGGCTTTTGACCTCGTCCTCAACGGCACCTTGATCAGCGGAGTCTTCGACCGCGTCGTGATCCAGCGCACCTCCACCGGCCAGGCCTCCCGCGCCCTCCTCCTCGACTTCAAAACCGAAGTCCCCCGCCCCAGCGCCGCCGCCGCCGCCCGCGCCCATCGCCCCCAACTCGAGACCTACCGCCAGGCCCTCAGCCACCTCCTCGCCCTCCCCCAAGCCCACATCCGCACCGTCCTCCTCTTCACTTCCACTCAAGAAACCGTCGATTTATAGCGTAATTTAAGATGCATCCCGCCCCTCCCCGATTCATGCTGGCGTTTAATCTCTCTCGTTTGGTTTTGTTATGCGCATTTTGATCGTTGAAGACGAAGCCCGCACCGCCGCGGGCCTCAAGTCCGGCCTCGAAGCCGTCGGCTACATCGCTGAAATTTCCGGCCGCGGCGACGCCTCCGTCGAACTCATCAGCACCCAGGCCTACGATGCGGTCATCATGGATATCATGCTGCCAGGCTGCGATGGCCTCTCCGCGGTGCGCCAACTGCGCAGCCGCAGCAACAGCACCCCCATTCTCCTCCTCTCCGCCCTCGGCGATGTCGATCAACGCATTGAGGGCCTCAATGCTGGCGCCGATGACTACCTCCCCAAGCCCTTCGCCCTCGGCGAAGTCATCGCCCGCCTCCACGCCCTCACCCGCCGCGGCGGCGAAACCAAGGCCATCCTCCTCCGCGTCGCCGACCTCTCCCTCGACGTCCCCCACCGCATCGCCTCCCGCGCCGGTCGCCTCATCGAACTCAGCGCCCGAGAATTTCGCCTCCTCGAAGTCCTCATGAAACAAGTCGGCCAGGTCTGCCCCCGCTCCCTCCTGCTCCGCGAAGTCTGGGATTACAACTTCGATCCCGGTACCAACCTCGTCGACGTCTACATCCGCAAACTGCGCGAAAAAATCGACACCGAAAACGGCCCCCCCCTCCTCCACACCATCCGGGGGGTCGGCTACATGATGAACGAAACCGGCCCATGAACCGCTCGCTGCGGAAACGCCTCTGCTGGTGGCACAGCGGCCTCTTCGCCGCCGCTATCGCCATCTCCCTCCTTCTCGCCTGGAGAGAAGTCCACCGCCACGACCCCTCCGTCGTCGCCGACGACGGCGCCAAGTGGGAATTCATCGCCGACACCGCTCTCGAATCCTGCGTGCCTTTCGTCCTCCTCGGCGCCGTTAGCTGGTGGCTCATCCACCGCTCCCTCGCCCCAGTCGTCCGCCTCACCGAAGCCGCCGAACACATCCACGAAGATAACCTCCACCACCGCATCCCCCTCCAGGGCACCGGCGACGAACTCGACCGCCTCACCTCCGTCCTCAACGACATGACGGAACGCCTCGACACCTCCTTCGCCCGCGTCCGCGAATTTACCCTCCACGCCTCGCACGAACTCAAAACGCCCCTAACTATCTTGCGGAGCGGCTTCGAACAATCCCTCAGCCGACCCGATATCGCCGAACCCCTCCGCGACCAAATCATTACTTGGATGGATGAAGTCGACCGCCTCAACAGAATCGTCAGCGGTCTCACCCTCCTCACCCAGGCAGACGCCGGTCAGGTCTCCCTCCAAAATGAGGAAGTCGCCCTCCACGACCTCCTGCGCGACGCCGCCAGCGAAGCCGATATCCTCGGCCAATCCCTCCACCTCTCCGTCACCATCGACCTCGGCCAAAGCCTTACCTTGCGCGCCGACCGCCACCGCCTCCGCCAACTCCTTCTCAACCTAACGGACAACGCGGTCAAGTATAACCGCGACCACGGCTTCATCCACTACGCCCTCAAAACGGCTGACCGCCACGCTTTTCTCCAAGTCCACAGCGGGGGCCGCGGCATTCCCCCCGACGAACTCCCTCACATCTTCCAGCGCTTTTACCGGAGCAGCTCCTCCCGCGGCAGCGACCTCGAAGGCATCGGCCTGGGCCTCAGCATTTGCCAATGGATCGCCCACGCCCACGGCGGCGAAATCACCGCCAAATCCCAACCCGACCACACCGTCCTAACTCTGCGAATCCCCTTGACCCAAGCCCCTTCTTGAAACGCTTGAGCGAATCGCCAGACGAAACCGCTGGCACCCTGGGACATCCTGTGGGATGGGCCCTCACGCCCGTCCTGCATGAAAATCATCGCCATCGCCAACCAGAAGGGCGGAGTGGGAAAAACCACCACCGCTATTAACCTCTCCGCTTGCCTCGCCAACGCCGGGGCTCGCGTCCTCCTCTTGGACCTCGATCCCCAGGGCAACGCCTCCAGCGGACTCGGCCACCGCGCCAGCGAAGGCCAAAGCCTCTACCGCGTCCTCATCGGACAGGATACCCTTTCTAGCAAAATCCAACAGACCCGCTTTCCCAACCTCTCCATCATCCCCGCCCAGATGGAACTCGCCGGCTGCGAAGTCGAACTCGTGCGCTCCGAAAACCACCTCATCCGACTCCGCGACGTCATCACCCCCCTCAAGCAAACCGGCCGCTTCGATTTCCTCCTCATCGACTGCCCCCCCTCCCTCGGCATCCTCATGACCTCCGCCCTGGCCGCCGCCGATGGACTCCTCATTCCCATCCAGTGCGAATACTTCGGCCTCGAAGGTCTCGCCCGCATTGTCGACATCCACGACCAAATCGCCACCAGCGGCATCAATCCCTCCGTGACCCTCGAAGGCATCCTCATGACCATGTACGACGGCCGCACCGGCCACTGCCGCGCCGTCGTCGAAGAAGTCCGCCGCGCCTTCACCGACCTCGTCTACCCCACCTGCATCCCCCGCAGCATCGCCGTTGCGGAAAGCCAAAGCTTCGAGAAAGCCCTTTTGGAATACGACCCCAACGGCAAAGCCGGCACCGCCTACCGCCAAGTCGCCGCGGCCTTCCTGGCCCACAACCCTCTCCCCAACCACGGCTCAGGCCCGCGGCTTTAGGTCGCGCTCGATCTCTATCCGGTCCTCCCGGTTGCGCGCCTTAATTTTGTGATCCCGCTTGCTGCGCCGCTCCACCGTCATCCGCCGCGTCTTGCTCCGCGCCTGCAACTGGGCGATCTCCGCGTCTAACTTGAGAAATCCCCGGTAGCGCTCCTCGTCCAAGCGGCCGTCCGCCACCGCCGCCTTGATGGCACACCCCGCATCCGTGGCGTGCTTGCAGTCGTGAAAACGACACTCGCTCGCGAGCGCCTCAATGTCCGCAAAGCGGTCGCGCAGCGCGCTCTCATCCGTCCACATCTGCACCTCGCGGATCCCCGGATTGTCGATGATGATCCCACCCCGCCGCAGTACCATCAACTCGCGCGCCGTAGTGGTATGGCGCCCCTTGCCCGTGGTTTCGTTGACCTCCCCAGTCCACTGGAAGTCGTCTCCCAATAGCTGATTGATCAGGGCCGACTTGCCCACGCCGCTAGAGCCCACCATAGCCACGGTCGCCCCCGGCTGAAAATACTGCTTGAGCGCCTTCAATCCTAATTTCTCATGCGCACTGGTGATGTGAATCCGCGCCTCCGGGTTCAGCTCCAGCAACAGAGCCGCCGCCGCCTGGTTTTGCTCCCGCGCATACAAGTCGCACTTGTTGAGCAACACCACCGCCTGGGCCCCGCTCCGCCCAATGATGGTAAAAAACCGCTCCATCCGCCGCGGATTGAAGTCCGGCCCAGCCTCCGTCACCACCACCACCACGTCTACATTCGCCACCATCACCTGCTCCTCCGTGCTCTGCCCGGCCGCTTTGCGCGAAAGCCGATTGCGCCGCCTCAGCCGCGCCCGAATCACGCTGTCCTGCTCCGCGGTCCCCAATTCCAAAGCCACCCAGTCCCCCACCGCAGGCAACTCCGCATCGTTGGCCGCCTCATGATAAACCTTCCCCCCCAGCACCACCTCCACTTCCTCAAAAACCCCGGCCTCCACGTACAGCGCCCCATAGCTGATCTTGTTGTCCCGGATCAGCCGCGCCGCCCGCCACCCCGGCGCCGCGCAGCGCGCAAACTCCGCCGCCAAAGCTTCATTCCACCCCAAGTCTTCCAGTCGTCGCGCAGCCATTGGTTAACCAGTTCGCTGCTAAAAAAGACTCCGCTGCTGCTTGGGCCGCAAGCTCGGTTGCGCCCCACTGGCCCGCAATACCGCCACCGCAATCCCGCGCTCCTCCACGTAGTCGATCTTCCCCTCTAACTTATACCACCCCATCTCCTGCAAGGCCGGGACTGCCCCCTCAAACACTACCGGCAGCGAAATCGGGCGCGCATCCGCCGCACAACAGGTCATCTGCAGCACAAAAACCCGCCACCGCCCCGCCTCCCCACTCCCGTCCTTCACCACCTGCCCCACCGTCTCCACCCCCTGCCCCCGCATCACCTTGGCGTACTCCGGATCCGCACTGCTATAATACAATTCTTGCACTCCCAATTCAAAATTCCCCGCGGCATTGCGCGGCTGATACTTCTCCACCACCGCCAAGGTCATCCCCCCAGCCGCCCCATCCGCCACCGCATTGTTAGGCGTCAACCGGAATGCCTCCGGCGCCCCACTGTCGCCCCCCGATCGCGAGGCATACGCGCTCAACATGTTCCGCTTATACTTGTCGCTGAAATCATCCGGAGTCAGCGCCGCCGCCGCCGCCACCGATAGCGCCAGCAGCGCCAGCCCCAATCCTCGCCCGAGTGCCGTGCCCTCGTGGTGGTGCGCTCCCCCTTCCCCGCAGGATTCCCCCTCCCCGTGGTCGTGCCCGCAATCCTCCCCGACGTGCCGCATCTGCCAGTTGAACAATCCCAGCACCGCCAGCACCAAGCCCCCTATCAGCACCTGAATGCGAAAGGTTCCCTCCCCGATGAGATAGGCATTAATCCGCCCGCTGGCGTAAAACCACCCCATCATCGCCGCCCAGATCAACAACACCCACAATTCCATAAAGAGCAAAAAGCGCCGCGTCCACTCGCCCTCCCCGCTCACCCCGCTAGGCTCACTCCCCTCAGCCCCATGGCTGTGCCCACAGCACCCTCCATGCCCATGCCCATGCCCATGCCCATGCCCATGCTCGTGCTCGTGCTCGTGCTCGTGCCGATGCCCATGCTCGTGTCCTTGTCCTCGTCCCCCCTCGCCGCGCGCATCGCTAGAAGAAAAAGGCTCGCTCATGGTTTCATAAAAGTGAGGGTTTGTAACCAGGGCCACAGCGCTTCCATGCCGAAGCCCGCCGCGTAGACGGCCAAGAACAGAAAGCCCGCCATCCCCGCCACCGCCCGTGGCTTCAGGACGGTCGAATAGAGAAACAACAACTTCAAATCAAGCATCGGCCCAAAAACCAAAAAAGACAACTTGGCGACCGCCGGAAACAAGTTGTCCGCCGCGATGATAAACGCATCCGTGGTGCTGCACAGGCTGAGCACAAAGGCCATCGCCATCAGCACCGGCGATGCTATCCAGTGATTCCCCGCCACCGCGGCCATTCCCTCCTGCAGCGAAGGCCGATAGAAAACCTGCGTCTTGAGCAGCGAAGCGATCGCCACCCCGACCACAAAATAAAGCGCCACATCCAAAAAGTCTCGCTGCGCCGTGCGCATCGCCTGGACAAACTTTCGCCCGTGGTCCGTCCGCGCCGCCTCTACCCCCTCCACTGGCACCGGAATCGCAATCCCCGCCAAAACCCCCTCTTTCAAAATCGAACTGGCCCGAAAGCGCGACGCCGCCAAACCCGCCACCACCGCGATCACATAACCCAAGCCAACCCGCGATCCCATCATCAACAGTGGATCCCGCCCTGTAAAGGCCGTCCACGTGCTCAGCGCCACAATCGGATTCACAATCGGCGCCGCCAACATGTAGGTCATGGCGCAGCCCAGCGGCAAGCCCTTCTGCACTAAACGCCGTATCACCGGCACAATGGCGCACTCGCAAACCGGAAAAATCACCCCCAGCAACCCGCTCACCAATATGGCCGGGAAGGCCCGCTTCGGCAGCAGTCGATCCATCGCCCCCGAGGGCAGCCAGGCATCTATCGCCCCACTAATCAGGGCCCCCAACAAAATAAATGGGGCCCCCTCCAGCAAAATGCTCAGGAAGGCGAAAAAAATATCCCCGCTGGGACTGGGTGCTGGAAGCGTCATGCAATTGAAGGCCTAAAATCTCACCCTATTCTTTCGCCTGCCCCGCGAAACACAAGGGCGAGCCTCGCGCCTTCGCCAACCCGCCTCCCCCCCGTAAAACTCCGGCAACTCGCCTTGCCCCCGGCCAGCCTAGGGTTATCTCTGCTGCCCTCCATGTTTCACCTCGCTCTCAAAATGCTGGTCGGCGACCGCGCTAAGTTTACCATGCTTCTGGGCGGCCTATTCTTCGCCGCCCTCCTCATGACCCAGCAATGCGCCATCTTCATCGGCCTGCTCTCCTGGACCACCAGCCACCTCTCCAACATCCGCGCCAAAGTCTGGGTCGTCGAAGCCAAAGTAGAACAAGTCAACGAACTCAAACCCCTGCGCGATACCGACGTCAGCCGCGTCCGCTCCATTCCAGGCGTCGCCTGGGCCGTCCCCCTCTACGTCGGCATCCTCCAAGCCCGCCTCAACGACGGCAATTTTAAACCCATCCTCTGCGTCGGACTCGACTCCGCCAGCCTCGTCGGCCGCCCCGCCACCATCCTATCCGGCCGCCTCGAGGACATCCGCCTCCCCAACAGCGTCATCATTGACGACCTCGCCCTGCAGCGCCTCAAAATCCCCGGCACCCCCCCCCTCAAGGTCGGGGACACCTTCGAAATCAACGACCGCGAAGCCCGCATCGTCGCCATCTGCAAAAGCGACCGCGCCTTCTACGGCTACCCCTATGTCTTCACCACCTACGACCAAGCCCTCCAATTTGCTCCCCTGCAGCGCAAAATGCTCAGCGCCGTCCTAGTTGAACCGTCCCAAGGTCACACCCCCCAGGAAACCGCCGACCTCATCAATGCCTCCCTCACCGGCCTCCACGCCTGGCCCGAAGACAAGTTTTTGTGGGACACCATTTTCTGGTATTTCAAAAACACCGGCATCCCCATCAGCTTCGGCACCACCATCCTCCTCGGCCTCATCGTCGGCGTCGCCATCAGCGGCCAGACCTTCTATAGCTTCGTCCTCGAAAACCTCCGCAACCTCGGCGCCCTCAAAGCCATGGGAGCTAGCGACCTCAAGCTCGCCTCCATGCTCCTCTGCCAGGTCATGACCGTCGGCTTCCTCGGCTACGGTCTCGGCATGGGCGCCGCCGCCGCCTTCGGCGCCGTGGCCGCGCAGCGCGGCAATCCCCCTTTCCTCCTCCCCTGGCAACTCGTCGTCGGCGTCCTCGCCCTCATCCTCCTCATCTGCCTCGCCTCTGCTACCCTAGCCATCATCAAAGTCCGCCGCATCGAACCCGCCATCGTCTTCCGCGGATAAGGCCCCTCCAGCCATCCCCCCACCCCACTTCATGAACCCAGCCGTCGCCCTCCAGGTCCACCAAATTACCAAAGGATTTGGCAAGGGCACCGCCCGCACCCTAGCACTCAAAGGAGCCGACCTAACTGGACAACTCGGCGAACTCCAACTCATCGTCGGCCCCTCCGGCTGCGGCAAAACCACCCTTCTCTCCATCATCGCCGGCACCCTCGTTCCCGACAGCGGCTCCGTCACCGTTCTCGGCCACGACCTCACCCAAATGCGCCAGGGCCGCATCACCGATTTCCGCCGTCGCCACATCGGGTTTATTTTTCAACAATTCAACCTCATCCCCACTCTCAACCTCATCGAAAACGCCAGCGTCCCCCTCCTCCTCAACGGCCTCTCCAGAGCCAAGGCCGAGCGCGCCGCCCAAGCCATGCTCGATATCGTAGGCCTCGCCCAGCGCGGCAAAAGCTACCCCCGCGAACTCTCCGGCGGACAACAACAGCGCGTCGCCATCGCCCGCGCCATGGTCCACAATCCCAGCCTCATCATCTGCGACGAACCCACCTCCGCCCTCGACCGCGATACCGGCCACCAAGTCATGGAACTCCTCCAAGCCGTCGCCCGCAAACCAGACCGCGCCGTCGTCGTGGTCACCCACGACCCCCGCGTCTACGCTTTCGCCGACCGCATCGCCGAAATGGAGGACGGTCGCGTTCTCAGCAACCAGCCCGCCGTCCCCGGCCAACTCAACCTCGTCAACGGCTGAACTGGCCCGCTCTCACCATTCTCGGATCCCCCCCAAAAAAATGCTCTATCGCCTTTTCATCCCGGCCATCGCCATCCTCGCCGTCCTCGGCATCTGGAAGGGCATCTCCCTTTCCAGGTCTCAGGTCCAGCGGCCGCCCGCCCCCGTCCCCCTAGCGGAACCAGCCCGCTCCCCCTACCCCTCCGCCATCGCCGCCACTGGCATCATCGAGGCCGCCCGCGAAAACGTCCACGTCGCCACCGCCAAGCCCGGCCTCGTCTCCAAGGTATTTGCCGCGGTCGGTGCCAAGGTCAAAACCGGCGACCCCCTCTTCCAAATCGATAACCGCGAGGCCCTCGCCCGCGTCGCCAGCTTGCGCTCCCAACTCAAAGTCCAAAGCGCCGCCATCGCCGAAGCCCAAGTCGCCCTCGCCCAAGCCCAAGACCAATTGCTCCGCGTCAAATCCCCTGATTCCGCCCGCCTCCTCACCGGCGATGAACTCAGCCACCGCAAGTTCGCCGTCCAATCCGCCGAAGCCGCCCTCACCCACGGCCTCGCCCTCCTCGAAGCCGCTCAATCCCAGCTCGCCCAGGCAGAAACCGAGCGCGATGTCCTCACCGTCCGCGCCAGCCGCGACGGCTGCATCCTCCGCCTCAGCCTCCGCGAAGGCGAATACGCTAACGTAAATCCCCCAGAGCCCCTCATGGTCCTAGGCGATGTCGATAGCCTCCAAATCCGGGCCGACGTCGATGAGCAAAACGCCCCCCACATCCAAGTCGGCCGCGCCGCCACCGCCTACCTCAAAGGTGATTCCTCAAGCCGCCTGCCCCTCACCTTCGTCCGCATCGACCCCTTCGTCCTCCCCAAAAAATCTCTCACCGGCGAAAGCACCGAGCGCGTCGACACCCGCGTCCTCCAAGTCATCTTCGCGCTCCAACAGCCCCCGGGCCAATCCCTCTACGTCGGCCAACAGGTCGACGTCTACATCGAAGCCCCCGCCCCCTCGGCTCCCTCGACCCCCTCGACCCCCGCCTCGGCCTCGCCCCCCAGTTCCTGACCCCTATTCCCCGCCGCCCTCAGGCGGGGCTCATCTCCTCTGTCCGCTGATAGGACCCATCTCGCATTTTAGCTAGCTGGCGATTCACATCCGTCAGGAGACCGCTCGCCCCAAAACGAAACCACTCCGGACTCAGCCACCCAGCTCCCAGCGTCTCCTTCACCATCACCAAATACTGCAGCGCCTCCTTGGCGCTCCGGATCCCCCCCGCCGGCTTCATCCCAACCCGCGCCCCCGTCTCGTAAAAGTGATCCCGGATCGCTTCTAACATCACCAATGTCACCGGCAAGGTCGCCGCCGGGCTCACCTTTCCCGTGCTCGTCTTGATGAAGTGCCCCCCCGCCTTCATGGCGAGGGCACTCGCCAAGCGCACGTTGTCGTAGGTCTGCAGCTCCCCCGTCTCCAAAATCACCTTCAAATGGGCCTCCCCGCACGCCTGCCGCACCGCCCCTATCTCATCAAAGACCCGCCCGTATTCCCCCGCCAAAAACGCCCCGCGGTTGATCACCATGTCGATCTCATCCGCCCCGTCCCGCACCGCCTGACGCACCTCCGCTAATTTTATCTTCAGCGGCGACTGCCCGCTCGGAAACGCCGTGGCCACCGAGGCCACCCTCACGCCAGATCCCGCCGTGAGCGCCTTGGCCATCTTGACAAAATTCGGATATACGCACACCGCCGCCACCGGCGGGCCGCCCGGCACCGCATCCATCGGAGCCATCGCCTTCCGGCAGAGCTGCCGCACCTTCCCCTCCGTGTCCATCCCCTCCAGCGTCGTCAAGTCCATCATCGACACCGCCAACTCCAGGCCCATTCGCTTGCTTTCCTCCTTGATGCTCCGCTTGGCAAAACTCGCCGCCCGCTGCTCCACCATCACCCGCTCCACCGGGGGAGCGCTGACGACCCAGGGCAAGCCGGATTTGCCAAAGGGGCGGATGAGCAGTTCCATCTCCTTACCTACTGGGAAACCCGTCGCGGCGCCAGTGCTTTCCCGGGGGCTCGCCTAAACCTACCGCCCGGGCAACATCTCCCCTTTAGCCCCCCGGACTCCTCCCCCAGCCCCAGCCCCACCCCCCAACGGCCTGAAAATGAACGGTTGCCCGCCCCAGACCTCGCTTATAAGAAATAAGAAAGCTGAGCCGCCCGCGCGCTCCAGCGCCCCTGCCTAGCCCTCGCAACCGCTCGGTGCCAGCGCTGCGGCCCGGATCGCCTCCGCAGCTCCCTTCGGGCCCTGCCCGCCTCCGCTCAACCCTGGGGATTCTTCCCCGCCATCTCCAACCCTCGCCCCCACCCAGGCCCCGCTTTTGCAGCAACCCATGTCCCATCCCGACCAACCCAACTCCCGCCCACGCCGCAGCAGCCGCAACCCAGGGCGCTCCCAAAACCGCCCCCACGGCCCTCGCCCCCACGGCCGCTCCGAACGCCCGGACCGCACCCCGCGCGATGACCACCGCGACTGGGAACCCGTCGACCGCGGCCGCGACATCCGCCGCCGCGCCGCCGCCCAACCCAGCCTCTTCCGCAAAATCCTCTCCGCCCTCAGCTTCGGTTGGCTCGGCGGCATCGCCAAGCCCAGCGCCAAATCCGACCACCCCTCCTCCAGATCAACTGCTCCGCGCTCCGGCGAACGCCCTGATCGCGGCAACCGCGCCCCCCGGGAAAACCGCCCCCAGCGCCAACCCCGACCCTCCACTCCCCCAGACCCCGAGGCCCTCACCGGACCCCGCCTCCATGTCGGCAACCTCAGCTACGATGCCGCCGAAAGCGACCTTACCGAACTCTTCAGCGGCGTCGGCAAAGTCCAATCCATTGAGGTCGTCTATCACCGCGACACCCAGCGAAGCAAGGGCTTCGCCTTCGTGCAGATGCTAACCCTCGACGAAGCCAAGCGCGCCGTCAGCGAACTCCACGGCAAAGACTATCTTGGCCGCAACCTCGAAATTGGCCCCGCCCGCACCCTGGTTCCAAGCCGCGACGGCGAGCGCCGCCCTCCGCGCCGCGAAGAGCGAGACCGCTCCTAGCCTCGCCCTCATTGCCCAAGCAGCCCCTCGCATGCCGCCCCCCAAGCCACCCCTCCCCCTCTTCCTCACCGGCCCCACCGGCAGCGGCAAGAGCGCCGTGGCCTTGCTCCTAGCCGAAGCCACTGGCGGCGAAATCATCTGCGCCGACGCCTACCAAGTTTACCAAGGCATTCCCCTCCTCACCGCCCAGCCCTCCCCGGCCGACCAGGCTCGCGCCCCCCACCACCTCTACGGCAGCGTGCCCCTCACCCAGGAAATGGACGCCGCCCACTTCGAAAAGGTCGCCCTCGCCGCCGTCGCCGATGTCCAATCCCGCGGCCACCTCCCCATCATCTGCGGCGGCTCCGGCCTCTACATCAAGGCCCTCACCCACGGCCTTTCCCCCCTCCCCCCGGGCGACCCCCAACTGCGCAGCAAGTTAGAACGCCTCAGCCCAGCACAATTGGCGGCCCAACTCCTCCAACTCGACCCCGGCTCCGCGGCGCAACTCAACTTGCAAAACCCCCGGCACGTCACCCGCGCCCTCGAAATCTGCCTCCTCACCGGCCAACCCGCCTCCGCCCTCAAACAATCCTGGGCCATGGCTAGACCCGGCGTGCGCGGCGTCTTCCTCGACCTCCCCCGCGCATTCCTCTACGACCGCATCAACGCCCGCTCCCTCGACATGGTCCGCGGCGGCGTCCTCGCCGAAGTCGCCGCCCTCGACGACAACACCCTCTCCGCCACCGCCTCCAAAACCCTCGGCCTCTGGGATTTTCGCGCCGTCGCCGACGAAGCCACCTCCCTCCCCGAAGCCGTCGCCTCCGTGCAACAGGCCACTCGCCACTACGCCAAGCGCCAGACCGCCTGGTTCAAACGCGAAACCGCTTTCGTCAATCTCCCCGTCTCCCCCCTCGATACCGCCCCCGAAATTGCCGAGAAAATCCGCCGCCTCTTCGGTCTCCGCACTGAGCGCGCCATCCTCCCCCGCGCCTAATTCACCGCATTCGCCCCCACCCGGCCACCCGCAAAATCGCTCAGGTTCCCCATCGTGGTGGCCGCAATGTTCTCCATCGCCTCCTGCGTGAAGAACGCCTGGTGACTCGTCACGAGCACATTGGGAAAACTAACCAAGCGCGCGAACGTGTCGTCCTGAATGATGTCGCTAGAGTGATCTTCAAAAAAAAGCTCCGCTTCTTCCTCGTATACGTCCAGCGCCAATCCTCCCAAATGGCCTGACTTGATCGCCGCGATGGCGTCGTCGGCGGCAATCAAAGCCCCTCGGCTCGTGTTCACCACGAGCGCCCCCCGCGGCAACCAGGCGAACGTTTCCGCATTCAAGAGATGCCGCGTGGCCGCCACTAAGGGGCAGTGCAAACTCAGAAAAAAGGAGTTTTCCAGCACCTCTCGAAGCGGCGCGTAGACCACCCCCCGACCCTCCAACTCCGCATCCCGCCGGATGTCGTAGGCCAGTACCCGACAGCCAAACCCCAACAGGATCCCCGCAAAAATGCCCCCAATGTTGCCCGTCCCAATCACCCCCACCGTCTTGCCATGGAGGTCCCGGCCCATCAGCCCATCAATCGAAAAATTCCCGTCCCGCACCCGCGCCCCTGCCCGCGGAATATGCCGGTTCAGCCCCAACAACAGCGCCACCGCGTGCTCCGCCACCGCATGCGGCGAGTATGACGGAACCCGCGCTACCCGCATTCCCAACTCCCGCGCCGCCCCCAAATCCACGTTATTGTACCCCGCGCAGCGCAGCGCCACAAACCGAACCCCCAAGGCCGCCAGCCCCCCCAACACCTCCGCGTCCAACACGTCGTTGACAAAAACGCACACCGCGAGGCACCCCGCCGCCAGCCCCACCGTGTCCGCCCGCAAGCGGTTCTCCACAAAAACCAACTCGTGCCCCGCCGCCGCGCTCCCCGCGGCCAAAAATGCACGGTCGTAGGGCTTGGCACTGAAGACGGCGGTTTTCATCGCTCACCTTAAGACCAATGGCACCCCCCATCAACCCAGGATCCTCCCCCCACCGCGCCGTGCCTCCTCGCCAAACGCCCCTTCAGGATTGAATCAAGCACCGCCGCAAACCAGGGACCTTGCCCTGGACTAGCGCATAGCCTCGCCAAGCCAGCCCAACATCTACTCCCCCGCCAAAGTCACCCGCTCCACCAACCCCTGGGCTCGCAAAACATCAACATAACCTCCCCCATCAAGGCACTCCTCCAGGCGCGCCACCAATGCCGCTACTTCCTGGACTCCCGTATCCAAGGCCTCCGCCGTCCCGTCCGCCACCCGCAAGATCACTTCCCCAGCCGCCACCTTCCCCTGAAGCGGAGAACTCTCCCCAACCTGCTCAATCAACACCCCACCGCGCTCCGGCAACGCCAACCTCGCCCGCTCCGCCCGACGCAGTCCGCGCACCGTCATCCCCGCCACCTCCACACTCTTCGGCACTTCCTCGGCCTCAAAAATCGTCTTCAAATCCACCACCGTCGCCCTAACCTCCAAAGCCTCCGCCCCCCGCTTCAAACCCAATACCAAGCTCTCCCCCACCGGACGCTTGCGCAGCCTCCGGAAAAATTCCGCGCTGCTCCGCACCAATTCCCCATCCATCGACTGGATTAAATCATTTTTCCGCAGCCCCGCCGCCGCCGCCGGCGACCCCCGGTCCACTCCTACCACCACCGCACATTCCGGCTGCCTCCCCCATTGATAGGACGCCACCGGCCAATCGTCCACCGTCACCCCCAAATACCCCCGCGGCCGACCCTTGTGCACCAGACGCTCATACGCATCCTGCACCTCATTGCTCGGTATCGCCAGCCCATAGGCCTGCCCCGAGGGATTCTCCGAAGGCCCAATCACCAGCCGCGTGTTGATTCCGATCAATTCTCCTTTGAGATTGACCAGCGGCCCCCCAGAATTGCCCGGGTTGATCGTGCAATCCGTCTGCAAATAGGAATCCAAGGTGTCGCTGACCCGCCGCGAGCGGTTGCTAATAATGCCCTGGGTCACCGTCTCCGCCAGGTTCAGCGGGTTCCCCAGCGCAAACACAAAATGCCCCGGCCGCATCATATCGGAATCCCCAAATTCCATCCATGGAAAGGTCTCCCCCGGCATCCGCGGCTCAATCGCTAACAACGCAATGTCCACCGACTCATCGCGGTCCACCAAGGTGGCTCGCCGCGGCTCTTCATTGCCATGCAGGGTCACCCGAATCAACACCTCCTCCCCAGCCACCACATGCCAATTCGTCAGCACCAAACCTTCCCGGCTGACCAACACCCCTGAACCCACCCCCGGTTGGCGCACCGTGCGCATCTTCACCTGCGGCCCCAGCGATCCACTCAACACCGTCTCCGGCACCAACTGCTGGCGCTCCGTATGCACACTCACCACCCCCGGCAAGGCGCGCTCCACCACATTCGCCATGGCATCATTCAGCGCCGCCGCAATACCCGCACTATCCAACCCAGCCCCACTCGCCGCCGGAGCCGGGGCCGCCGGAGACCCCGCCAACACCAGCCACACCACCGCCGCCGACGTCCCAAAGACTCCCGCGGTAAGCAACAAATCACGAACTGGCACGCGCATGGCTGAAATCCTCTCCCTAATACCCCCAACCCACCTCCGCAAGCTCCTTCCCCTCCCCTCAACCGCGTTTGAATCCTCCCAGCTCCTCGCCGATGCCTTAATCCCTCACCTCCCCCGCTCATGTTTTCCTGCTACACCCTCGAAACCCTCGCCCAATCCGCCCTCCTCGACCCGCCCGCCCGACTCAGCGTCCTCGGCGACCCCGTCGCCCACTCCCTCTCCCCCCAAATGCACAACCCCGCCCTAGCCGCCTGCGGCCTAGAGGCAAGCTATGTTAGGATTGCTGTAAAAAATGCCGATTTCACCCGTGCCCTCCACGACCTCCGCCACCTCGGCTTCATCGGCACCAACGTCACCATCCCCCACAAATGCACCGCCCTCGACAGCGTCGACGCAGTCGACCCCGCCGCCCGCCGCCTCGGCGCCGTCAATACCATCTCCTTCCTCCCCGACGGCCGCACCCTCGGCCGCAATAGCGACGGCCCCGGCTTCGTCCGCGCCGTCCAACAAGAATTCGGTGCCGACATTCGCGACCTCCGCATCCTCCTCCTCGGCGCCGGCGGCGGAGCTGGCGGCGCCGTCGCCGTCCAAAGCGCCCTCGAAGGCTGCCGCCACCTCACCCTCACCAATCGCACCCAAAGCAAAGCCGACGAAGTCGCCCACTCCCTCCGCGACCTCCTCCCCACCCAGCGCTGCCTCACCCTGCCCTGGACCCCCCAAGCCCTCGCCGACGTCCTCCCCAACATCGACCTCATCGTCAACGCCACCTCCCTCGGCATGGACCCCACCGACCCCGCCCTCCTCCCCGATGGCCTCCTCACCCCAAGCCACCTCGTCTACGACATGGTCTACAAACCCCTCACCACCCATCTCGTCGCCGCCGCCCGCACCGCCGGAGCCCGCGCCATCAACGGCCTCCCCATGCTCCTCTGGCAAGGCGTCCAATCCTTCGAGTGGTGGTTCGACCGCCCCGCCCCCGTCCAGGCCATGCGCGATGGCTTAACCGCCGCCATAGCCTCCTCCAGTTCCTCCTGAATAACCCTAAAAGCGGGAGTACAAACCCGACCACCGGGCCTTTTTTGTGATAACTCTGCGGAATGATCCGTTTTCCCGCCCGAGGAAACTCACCCTTTGGGTGAGTCCCTTCCGTTGGCACATGCCCCTACCAAATCGTGCATGATGGACACGCCTAGCGGCAATGCCAGAGACAACCCGCATGATCCCGGTGACCTCCTGATTCCGGTGACCTCCTGATTCCGGAGACCTCCTGATGCCGGTGACCTCCTGATGCCGGAGACCTCCTGATTCCGGTGACCTCCTGATGCCGGAGGCATCTCAGCCGGTAGCCGGTGGTTGAGCGGAGCGACACCACCGGATTCCCCGTTTTCGCATCATCCGCACCCCGGCAGGGGTGCCAGCGCTCCGTCCCCCCAAAATGCCCACCGCGTAAAGAAAAATCCTAACATGCTAGCGCCTCGCGCTCGCGAATGAAGATAGTCACCCCCCTTTTTTAGGACAACTCTTGTGCAATTCCCTCAGCAGGAAACAATTTGAAGCCGAAGGTTTCTTTTGCCAGCAAGGTTCCGGGGCCTCCTTTCCGAGCGACCCTCACGGAATGGCCTTGGCCGAAACCCTAGCATACCGACGCCCATGGCGCAGTGGAACGTTGTCGCGGAGCGTAACCTTTTCCCATGGCGTCCCGAGAACCGCCCCCCGCGCCAGTTCGTCGCTGCTCGCAACCCAAGCGGCGAGGTCCCCCGAAAATTGCACCTCGTAGGCCAGGTCCAAGGGTTTCCGAGGCCGCATAAAACTAGCCGTGGCATAGTGTTCCGCCCCGAGGGCCACGACACCAGTCTCCACGGGCCCTGCCCCAGACGCGGCCCGGGGATCGCTCCCAAAAGCGTACTCCGCAAAGTTAGTGATGCCGTCGCCATCCGCATCCGCCTCCGCTCCCACCAAGGCATAATTTTCCGTCCCGTCCGGCAAAATGGCCTCCGCTTCCGAAAAATAACTCCAGCGCCAGCCAGCAAAAGTGCTCGCAAAATCAAGGTCCGCGGCACCCGGTGATCCATTGATCGCGCCGCTCAGGGCCCAGTGATCCGGCTGCCCATAGCCGCTATAGGACGGACTCGCCTCCCGCGCCACCAAAGTCCGGCCCCCGCCATCGCTCGGCGGATACCAGCTATCGCTATAACCAAAATCTAAGACCACTTCGCCGGATCCATCCACCAATTGAATGGACTCGCCCCCCTTGTCCAAGCTGCCCAAAAACGGCCCCGCCACTGTGGCCGCGTTCCCGTAGCGCTGCCGAAACGCCGGCGCATTGGCCACCACCGCGACCCTCGCCCCGGCCGCTAGGGTGCTGCCGACTGGAAAGCTGAATTCCACGCCTTTAGTGAAACGCGCGCCGGACAAATCCAGCGGCGCACTACCCGTGTTCATGAGTTCAATGAATTGAAAATCATCCGCCACCACACTGCTGATGGCCTCCGCTTCCGCCGCGCTGGGATCTGGTGGATGATAGTTCAATTCCGCAATCCGGAGGAACTGCTGAGCGGGCGTAGGATTCGGAGGAACGTTCAAGGTAGCAATCAGTCGCTTGGCCTCATCCCGCAGCTCCACCGTTTCCCCGCGCGAAGAAAGTTGCCCCTTGTATGGACCAACCACAAATCGGCCCTCCCCTTTTTTAGGACTCACCGTGCGGGCGCGGAAGGAGGCCTGCCGCGGCGAGACATAGAGCGAGCCGCCCGCCGGGATCACGGTCCCCCCCTTAAAGGTGAACTCCACCCCGCCGCTCAAGCTCCAGCCGCTAAGGTCGGCCGCAAAGGCGTGGCCATTGCTCAGCTGCAGGTACTCCTCATTCTGGGTGGTCGACCCCGCGGGCCAGGCATCATAACTGCTAATCACAATCGGCACCCCAGCGGGTTGGGGCGCCGCGGGAATGCCCGCACTATTCAAGTTGCCTATTCCGACATTGACCGCCGAGGTATGCGTGGTGAAAAGATGGACCCGCCGGGGAACCAAAAACAAGGTCTTCATCTGCGCAATCGCCTCGCTAAAAGCTTGATTGCCAAATCCATAGGGACCGCCATTGGATGGCCGTCCCCAGCGGGCGCGATCCAAAACGACCTCCGGGCCAATCCGGGCGACATGGGCATCGATCATGGACTCCAACAGCGGATTGACCGTGCCCGGCGCCTGCAGGTACTGATCCATCAGTGAGCGCATCCGCCGCAACAGCATGGCCCGCGTTTCCGGCACGGAAATAATCGCGTTGTAAAAGCGGTTATATCGCAGCCCGGCATAATCCAGCGTGTAGCATGCTTGATTGCCATAGAGCGGGTGACTCTTGCCCCGGTCTTTATTCGCATGAATCACCGCATTGCCCGCAGGGTAGTCGTCGTAGTACAACTGACCCCAGGAAAGATTCGCATCGAAGGGAATGATGCGCCATTCCCCGGTGTTGTCGCTATCCCGGTGGATCACCATATTCGCCCACACATCATCCCCTTCCTGGGTGATCCGGGCGACCGCTAGGTAATTGACTACGGCCGGGATGTCGATCTGATCGAAAACGTTATTTTTTCTTGTGGTTAGGTTGGCAATGCTGACCGCGGACACAAAAGCCGCCATATCGGCGGTGCTTTCCGCCAGGCGAGTCTGCTTTTCTCCTCCCGCGCCACTCATCTCCCCGACACTCGCATACATGGCGCCATTGGGATCCAAGCCCATATTTTCCAACAACTCAAAGTCCTGGGTCTCGGTATGGAAGGCGAGTTGCCAGAAGCTCCCATTGATCCGGCAATGAACCGGAAAGTGCATCGGTCCACCCGTGCCGCTGGCGCGGTGCAACCACATCGCCAACATTTGGCGCGTACAGGCCGGGTCGACATACTCTCCATTCAAGGCCAATTCCCGCAGGCGATTCTGCCCCTCCGCCCAGCGAAATTGGTGGTCGGGATTAAAGTCCACCCGGTGGGAACGCTTCAGCAGATTCCGCGTCGTATCCCCTTTGATGCGGATGAAAACATTGTCGTACAACTCGCCATCATAGAAAAAAGAGGCCCGCCCGCCGCCGTCCTGGTCGATCGTTTTCGTATTGTTATAGGCATAGGCCCCAGACACAAAGACGTGGTAAATGGGCAACTCGCTCACAGTGGCGTCCAGGGCTACGGTGCCCAAATACTGATCCCACTTTGTGGCATTCAAGTAAGGGGGCGCGGTACCGGAAACCCCAGCGCTGTCCGTGGCCACAATGCGCCAGCGCAACATCTGCCCCGCCGCAAGTTTGCTCGTCGGAATCCCCGCCCGATATCTCCCATCCGCCCCCAGCACCATGTCCACCAAGCTCTCCGCTTCATACATGACGCGCCAGGCCAGCTTGACTGGGCTGACCCCGGCCAGGGCGCGCAGCGTGGTCGTGATCTTAGCGCTGATCTCGATGTCCGGGCTGCCCACTCCGCCCGGCGGGCGAGGCGGCAAGGACAACGCACCATTGTAAAGCACATCGGTCACAAACGGCCCCACCGTGGGGCGAGTCGCCGAATTGACCGCCCCAGGCGTGTTGCTCAGCAGATAACTGCCCTCCGGATCGCCCGCCGTGCTATCCAAACTGATCAGAGCCAGAAAGTCCGGATCATTGCCCGCATCCTTCATGGCGTGAACGGCTAGCACATTCGCCCCCGCCGCCAAAGCCGATACCGGCAAGAAATAAGTAAGGGCCCGTCCCGGGTGGGAACTGGCGCTGGCGCTGCTATCCCACACCGGAGCCGGAGGTGCCTGGAAGGAGGCGACCTGTTTTCCATTTAGGTAGGCCACAAATCCACCCCGTATCCGCGTGCTAAGCCGCAGGCTCTGCACCGCACTCGGGTCTGCCACCGCAAATGGATACCGCAGAAAAACCCCGGCGTTCCCCGCCAGAGGAGCCTCTAAATTGAGCCCCACATCCTCCACATCCACCGTTTCGTCGGCCCCGTTATACACCTTGGCCAATTCCGTAGCCCCTAACGCCACATCATAAAAGCGCACATCGTCCAACATCCCATGGTACTTTTGCCAATACGTATCGTGCGAGCGGCCCAACTCAATCGGCTGGGCTGGCGGCCAAGACCAAGCGGCCGCATGGGTCACGGCCCCGCTGGCCACGCCATCGATATAAAACGCATCCGTCCCGCCAGCCACTTGGTTATAGACAAAGGCCACCTGGTGCCATTGATTGTCATCCACTCGCGCGGTGGAATACAGCGCCTCACTGCCAGACGGCTGACTAAAAAGGCAGCCCGGATGGCCGTTGTCGGCAGCGGTCAAAACAAGCACATTGCCCAGGCTGGTGCGGCGGTCCCAAAGCATCGCGCCTTCGGACCCGCCCGGAGCCGTCGCCGTCGAACCCGATTTCATCCAAAACAAGATCGTGCCCGATGGGGCATCAAAATCGGAGGACGCTGGCACCACGACCTGGGAACTGCTCGCGGCTCCGGCGGCGGCCACAAACCGCATCACCCCGCGCCGCAAGAAAGGATCCGCCGCCGTATCCACCACACTGGCTTGGAATACCGTGGTCTCGCCCGTGTTCGCGCCCATGTGCCCTGCCCCCGACGTATCCCCCGCTAGTTCCGCCTGGCTCGCGGCATTAAGCCGAAGCTTGAGATGCTCCGCCCGCAGCGGCACCGCACGCCCCGCCACCCCGACGCCCTGACTCTGGCTCAGCCAGCTGCGATCATCAAAGGGCTCCGCCCCGCCCCACCACGCCGATCGAAGCCCGTCGCCGCCATTCGCCACCGTCGGCACCAAAGCCCGCACCCCGGGATTGGCGCTCCCAATCAAAGAAGCCGCCGTCATCACATGCCCGTAACTGACATCCGGAACCTGCCTTCGGTAGTTCGCAAAACTAGAGACCACTTGCACCACCCCCCCAGGACCCTCCCGGGTCAAAGCCAGAAAACGGCCCTCGTTCGACGAAATTTTAAAGTTAGTGGCCAAGCGCGGTTGCGCCGTGGTTCCCTTATTGTCTTCACCAGCCAAAACCTGCGGAGGACGCCGGTCCCGATTGGAAGCAAATGCGATCAAACGCTTTCCCGAAGCCAGGCTCCAACCTGGAAACGGCCACTTCCGCAGGCGCTCCGGATCATCGGTGAGATGCCAGCCACTCAAGGAAACCATCGCCCCAGAGTTATTTTCAATTTCAATCCAGTCCTCGTGCTCATTGACCTCGTCGCGCAAACCCGAGACGCTGTTGGCAAGGAACTCGGAAATCCGCAATTGCGCCTGGATGCCAGAGATCGAGCCCAGCAATGAAAAAATGGCTAGAAGGAAGCGGAAATAATAATTCATAATGCTCTTGGGCGGCGAATTGCCCCCCTTTCGGCTTTCGATCAGCTCTCGTTTAAGCCCTTTAGCTCAGCCTAAACCCATTTCTATCCGGCCGGGCAGGTCCGCGCAAGAAAAACCATCTTCGTTAGGGCTGCTGCCCGCGTCCCGGGTGTGGCCCCGGGCCCTGCGCGGCCGCAGGGCGAGCCGCCGCGACTCCGCGATTTCGCGATTCCGCGAAGCCACCGGGGCCCATCAAGGCCGCGCAGCGCGGTTTAACGCGAGCCTCTCCACCCACGCCCCATGAATCCGCGACATCTTTTCGGCAAGCGCCCCCCTTTGCGCTGGCCAATCGCCATGAACTACTTTTATAAGGGCGGGCCTTTTCCCGGCAACCATATCTCCATTTCAACTCTCCAGATCTGCTCCCCATGCGCTTCAGCCGACTCCCGCTTCGCCTCCCGCTTCGCTTGCTACCGGGGATTTTGCCGCTCCTGGCCGCGCCCCTCCTCCAAGCCCAAGAAGTCCTCCCCGCTGCCGCGCCAAGCCCCATCGACACCGGCAATACCGCCTGGCTCCTGACCTCGACCGCCCTGGTGCTGTTCATGATGATCCCGGGCCTGGCCCTTTTCTATGCCGGCCTGGTGCGGTCCCGCAACGTCCTGTCGGTTCTGATGCAGTGCTTCGCGCTCACCGCCTTGCTTAGCCTGATTTGGCTGGCCTTCGGCTATTCAGCGGCCTTCAGCGACGGTTCGTCCTTCATCGGCAATCCCGCAACCCATGCGTTCCTCAAAGGCATCTCCCCGACATCGGTGCGCGCCGGCACCACCATTCCCGAACTGCTGCACTTCGCCTACCAAATGACCTTCTTTGTCATCACGCCAGGACTCATCATTGGAGCCGTGGTCGAACGCATGAAATTCACCGCCCTCCTGCTCTTCATGACCTTCTGGAGCATCCTCGTCTACCTCCCGGTCTGCTATATGGTGTGGCACAAGGGCAACTACTTCGGCCTAACTGGAGTCGTCGACCATGCCGGTGGCATCGTGGTCCACATCACCGCCGGCATCGCGGCCTTGGTGGCTTGCCTCATGGTCGGCCCCCGCCGCGACTACGGCAAACAACCCATCCTACCCCACAATCTTCCCATGACCGTCACCGGGGCCGCCATGCTCTGGGTCGGCTGGTTCGGCTTCAATGCGGGATCCGGACTGGCCGCGGACGGGGCCGCCGCCATGACCCTGGTCGTAACCCACCTTTCCGCCTGCACCGCCACGTTGGTGTGGATGGGCATTGAATGGGCGGCCCTCAAACGCCCAACCGTCCTCGGCGCCGCCACGGGAGCCATCGCCGGCTTGGCGGCCATCACCCCCGCCGCGGGTTCGGTCGGCCCAGTCGGCGCCCTCATCATCGGCGCCACCTCGGCCGCGGTGTGCTGGTGGTTTTCCATCAAAGTCAAAACGCACTTCAAATACGACGACTCCCTCGACGTCTTCGGAGTCCATG
Source organism: Verrucomicrobiales bacterium (assembly GCA_947460575.1). Taxonomy (GTDB): domain Bacteria; phylum Verrucomicrobiota; class Verrucomicrobiia; order Verrucomicrobiales; family V1-33; genus CAIZWU01. The sequence goes on from CANHIJ010000027.1 coordinate 39,148, forward strand.
GCATCGGCGGCCTGGTCGGCACCATACTCCTCGGCGTGCTCGCTCACGACACCTTCGGAGGCCTCAAAAACGACGCCTCCCTGCTCACTCAAACCCTGGCCTCGCTGTACACCGCAGGCTACTCTGCCGTAATTAGCGTCGCCCTCCTCTTCGCCCTCAAGAAAACTCTTGGCCTCACCGTCACCGACCTACAAGAGCGCGAGGGCCTCGACTACTCAGAGCACGGGGAAACCGCTTACAACAACTAGCGCTTTTATGGAAAAGTGCCGCCGCAAAAAGATATCCCCACCCCAAAACGACCACTGACAGCCGATCCGTTGCCCATGCCCATGGGCTGGCGGAGGGCTTTTCGCGCAGACGCCTTGGGGTAGCCATCTTTTGTGTTCTTTGTGGTTAAAAATTACCACACCGCACGGGGAGCGTGGCATGGCTGGCCGGGAAGCCCTGACAGGGGAAATCCAAAGAGGGTTAACCACAAAGAACACAAAGGGCACAAAAGGACCGGGCCGCTGAGGCGCCGCTACAAAAGTCATTCTTTTCCAAATCGACCAATGACAGCCAGTCAGTCACCCCTATCAAAGGGCTAGCAGGGGGCCTTTCGCGCAGACGCCTTCCAGCAGCCATCTTTTGTGTTCTTTGTGTTCTTTGTGGTTAAAAATTACCACACGGCACGGGTCGCGTGGCATAGCTGGCCGGGAAGCCCTGACAGGGAAAATCCAAAGAGGGTTAACCACAAAGAACACAAAGGGCACAAAAGGACCGGGGCCGCTGAGGCGCCGCTACAAAAGTCATCCTTTTCCAAATTGACCACTGAAAGTCAATCAGTTACCCCCACCAAAGGGCTGGCGTGAGGCCTTTCGCAGGAACGCCTTCTGCCAGCCATCTTTTGTGTTCTTTGTGTTCTTTGTGGTTAAAAATTATCACACCGCACGGGGAGCGTGGCATGGCTGGCCGGGAAGCCCTGACAGGGAAAATCCAAAGAGGGTCAACCACAAAGAACACAAAGAGCACAAAAGGACCGGGGCCGCTGAGGCGCCGCTACAAAAGTCATCCTTTTCCAAATCGACCACTGAAAGTCAATCAGTTACACCTACCAAAGGGCTGGCGTGCGGCCTTTCGCAGGAACGCCTTCTGCCAGCCATCTTTTGTGTTCTTTGTGTTCTTTGTGGTTAAAAATTATCACACCGCACGGGGAGCGTGGCATAGCTGGCCGGGAAGC